>NZ_JBIMEV010000001.1:0-347209 GCF_051262595.1 Salipaludibacillus sp. CF4.18 | reverse complement strand
ACAGAAGAGCCGGACCCACATACTGGTTCGGCTCTTACTTATCTCATGTTCGATACACAATTATCGATCCGATAAGTATATGTTTGATAAAATTTTAATATATGTCTACTTGATAGCTTCATCTACCTGATGCGAAAAAGTGTTTAAACGTGAAGATGCTTGTTGAATATCATAAGGATTTAGCTTTAGTAACTTCGCCTGTTCTAATTGTGCTTTGGCATCCGAAATGGCATTTTGAGCATTCATAAGCTGGTCTTCGTCCATGCTCATTGTAGCTTGACCCACCATTCTCTCAGCAGCCTTCAACGCTAATTCCACTTGTTCTATTTCTCCAAATTGATCAGTCATAACTTCCATCCTCTCTTCCTAATATACCATTTAGTATATGAAAGAAAAGCAAGATTATTCCTATTAAAATTAATAATGCCAGCTTGAGAAGACTTTCCTCAGGCTGGCTGGTAAGTGGCTAGTTTTAAAAGATGAATCAAGTACTTCTGAAAAAACACGAACTATTTTTGATCTCTTCTTAACGGTTTTTTCCCCCAATATTGAAAGAAATTTGTTTTAATATTACCATTGTAAAGCTTTCTTTTTTTCGTAGCCTGTTTCCCATAAAGTTTTTCGAAATGCGGGTGGGAAGTGATAATGTAAACAGACCATGTGTCTAATGGGCGTAACGTTTTTCCAAGTTCTCGATATAGATTCTCTACATATTGTTTATCCTGCATTCTTTCCCCATATGGCGGGTTTCCTATGACTACCCCATTCTCTTTCTTCGTATGGAAATCCTTGACTTGCATTTGCTTAAAATCAATCAAGTCATTAAAACCAGCTTCCTTTGAGTTATTTTTAGCAAGTTCAATCATCTTATGATCAACATCCCCGCCAACTATCTCAAGAGGCTGATCATAGTTCGCTAAGTCCTCGGCTTCCTCTAATGCTTGATCAATCCATGTTTGCTCGTACCATGCCCAATCCTCGAACGCAAATGTTCTGTTGATACCAGGTGCTATGTTTTGCCCAATCATCGCGGCTTCAATAGGAAGGGTTCCAGAGCCACAGAAAGGATCGTAAAAAGGCTTATCCGGGTACCAATTCGTTAATCGAACCATTGCAGCTGCCATCGTTTCTTTCAATGGTGCTTCGTTGTGAAGATAACGATACCCACGCTTATGAAGCCCTGTTCCACTTGTATCAATAGTTAACGATGCAATATCTTTATGTATAGCTATCTCAATTCGTTGAAAAGCCCCTTTTTCTTCAAACCATTCGATCGCGTAATTTTTCTTTAAACTCTCCACTACTGCTTTTTTGACAATAGCCTGACAATCAGAAATACTGAAAAGCTGGGATTTAACGGATTTTCCTACTACAGGAAATTCTGCATCCGCTGAAATATAATCCGCCCATGGTAATGCCTTTGTTTTTTCAAAAAGTTCCTCGAAGCTTTCTGCTTTGAATTCTCCAACCAGCAGTTTGACACGGTCTGCACTTCTCAACCAAAGGTTAACTCTCGCAATGGCTGTAGGCTCTGCTGTAAAAATTACTTTTCCATTTTCAACAGTGACATCCTTATATCCTAAATGACGTACTTCATCTGCAACAATTGATTCTAACCCCATCGCAGCAGTCGCGATTAATGTAACTTTTTCCATCAAGATCATTCCTTTCGATATTCTTTTATTAGTATAGCCTATGAAGATCAGATATGTAAAAAGCTCTACGATGATATACATCGCAGAGCCATTCTCATTCATTGAAGACGCCATTTGTATTTAGTAAGCCATGTTCTGTTACTCCGTACTTCAAACGGGTGTCAGCCCTCGTACAAGAGCGGTAATCATCTGTCTACAGACTACTCTGTCCCTTGATCCGTTCATTTCCGTCTCAAGGATGCCCCTACCTTATTTTGGGTTTCTCACTCGTGGGGTTTACCTCGTTCCACTCTGTCCATTTCTAGACAGACTCCGTCACTGTGGCACTTTCAAGGTACACATATCATATTCCGAAGAACTTAGACATGCCACCTGCCGTTAGTCTATCGCTAGACTACCCTGACTTATGACTTCATCAGGCACGAACACTACAATCATCTCAGATTGTGTGAGCATGGACTTTCCTCTACATGTAAACATGCAGCGATTACCCAAATACAAAATGGTTGTCATTTAACACAACACTTTAAATAATAACACACTAATGGAGATAAAATCAACTTCCTTTTTTTGCTAATTGAATTGCTCTCTTCGCTAATTGGTCTGCTTCTTTATTTTGTTTACTTGGAATCCATTTAATAAAAGCATACGTGAAAGAATGATCCATAGTGGCTAGTATAGAAGCTAATAAAGGTTGAAACAAAGGATTTTTTGTATATTTTCTTTCTATCGACTCAACTAAAACTTTAGAATCAGAACGAAGCGATATAATCGAAAACTCATGCTTTTTACAAATACGAAGAGCTTCCAAGCAAGCATGAAATTCAGCCTCGTGGTTGGACATTGGAAGAAGCGGAATCGATTCACGAATAATATTCCCATTATTCTTAATGAAAATTCCTGCACCCGAAGGTCCCGGATTCCCAGCGCTACCCGCATCTGTATAAACCTCAATCACATAAAGTTCTCCCTTCGTTCCTTATCTTTAAAGAAAGATCTGATATTCCATTGTTGTTATTGAATAGAGATTTAAATCAGCAAAAAGCTGAGATACCCGTGAGAAAAAGCAGAAACGGTCTTTATCAGGAAACTGAATTTCTTCCCGCAGAAAGTATCCGTCTCTCGCCAATAAAAGGGCTGTCCTCTCTAGAAATACAACCATCTTTTAGAAGTCAATCGTACAGCTTGCTTCCAAATACATGTTTCTCAAGATTGGATAATCTTCTTAAAATATCATAATTCGTATTTCCAGCTGCCGGCTGTGGCTTAGGAGCTTCCACTCTCGGTGGTGGTGTTGATTCTTTCTTTACACTCTCTAACTCTTGCTCAAGCGCTTGGATTTTCCCTTCAAAAGCTTCATAATCTTTAATAATATCATCTAAGAACTGGTCTACTTCGTCTTGATTATAACCACGCATACTTGTTTTAAAGTCTTTCTCGTATATTTCGTTCTTGGAAAGTCTTGCCAGTTGTTTTTTCTCCACTATTGTTCACCTCATAAGTACAATCATGTAATACCTTCATTTTTTCAGAAACTTGCGAACTTGTCAATTCTAGCTTTCATTATCCAGCTCGTCCCGCACCAATTCTTCGATATCATCCGGTGTTAAATAAAAAATAGGGTATGATTCTGTTTCATGTTTCTTCAAAGCATACGACAAGTAAAATTTAGGTGTACCTTCTGTTTCCTCATCGTATAAAACGAGCAGAGCATCACTTTTGTCAATGATGAATTGGTTTTTCAACCTTAACTGAGCCGGATTATCATAGGGACGTTTTGTAATATAATCTTTATAATCACTTTGTTCCCAAATGGTGGAATAAAGCTTTTTTATTGGTTCAGAAAATCTTTCTTCTTGATTATGAAAAGGAGCTAAAGTAGATAATTGCAAGTCGGGATAGGATTCTTTTAGAATAGTCGTTGCTTCCGCAGCCCAAAGTTCTACACCTGGCTGTCCGCTCGTTATTACCCATTTTATATCAAATTCTTCTTTCAAATGCCTTATTTTTTTCAAAATGGCCTTTTTTAAATAAGAAAGCTGTTCGTGTTTTTCATTAAATATCCCCAATTCGTGGGGCTTATACCCCGTCACCGCCAATACATTATACAACATTCATTCTCCTTCCCTAATCTTATGTAAGAAAAACGCGTAGCGTCTTTTATTAAATAACGTGATCCTTTCGCCACCCCCGAGCCTACTAACGTCTTCGCGGTATCGCTTGGATCATTCCTGCACAGGAGTCTCGCCAAATTAGAATCCACTGTTCGAAGGGGCATAACAATCTCTATAAAAATTAAGCATATTATAAAATAGCTTTTAAAAAAAAGCGAATTGGCATCTTACCAATTCGCTAGAGTTATAGTTCTTATTTTTCAATTAACATTTACCATGATTCATTCCCATACCTGCTACATGCGGAGAGTGCTTTGACCCTGGGCCATATCCTGCTACCTGTGGTCGCGGTCCATACCCTGGACCCGTTGCCGCTCCTGCTACTTGTGGAGCAAATCCTGGTCCTGTCGCTGCTCCTGCTACTTGAGCTGGAGGTCCATATGAGTGCTGATTTGTAATTCGATTTACTGTAGACTCCGTGTGCGGATAGCTGTGCTGGAAATTGTATCTATGATTCACAACATTTGTTGTATGACTAGGGTGCACGACTGGTACAATATAGTCACAATTTTTTTCCTGAACAGATTGTTGCCCCGGGCAAACTTGAGCCGGTAGTACTTTAGCTTGCGTATGCGGTTTGCAATGATGGAACATGTGATATCCTCCTTTTATTAATAGGTTCAATATCAACGTATGTAACCATCCTGCGACATGTACTAGTCACTAACCTATTTTATTGAAAAAGAACAATTGTTGATCCAATTACAAGGAAAAACATACAAAGGAACACTTTTACCATAACCATTCTCTCCTTCATTATTACTACCGAGTAGTCTTACAAGTATACTACCCCAGCAATTAATATAATGAAATTCCGCCAATTAATCAATGATTTTTTTCACTTTCTCGCCATTTTTTTACAAGTTAATTTGTAATGCATCACAATAACCATTTTACAACCCCTATTTATTGGCGAAAAGAGCCGAAAACTGCGCTTCCCCGGGAAATATTTATTGTCTTTTATTTTATGTTCATCGCCTTTCGATATTCCTGCAAAGTTGTAATTCCTCTTTGAATTAATTCTTCTATTAAAAATTGAAACACTTCTGCCGTCATTAATGCATCATTTAAAGCATGATGTCTTTCTTGTTGCACAATCCCAAACTTTTTCACTAAATGATCTAATGTATTCTTTTCGTTAGGGTATAAGTATTGCGCCAGCTTATGACAGTCAATGTGCGGTAGATTTCCTGTTGGCATATTCCAACGTTTGGACAGCTCTTGAAGGAAAGGGACGTCAAAACTAGCTGGATATGCCACGAGAATTGATTGATCTGCAAAAGATAAAAAATCATTTAAACTCTCAGGAAATGCCTTCCCCCTATCAATTTGCTTCTGCGTCATGTCAATTAATAATTTAACTTCATTTGATGGTTTTTTTATTGGAGAAACAATCTGATAAAATTGTTTTGATAATCCTAGGTCACTCACAGTGATTTTCACAGCACCAATAGAGATAATTTCATCCCCTGCACGCGGAAAAAAGCCAGTCGTTTCTAAATCAAAAACGGTAAAGGAAAGATCCTGTAGTCTCTCATCCGCCGGAAAACTGGTTTCAGCACTTTGATTCATTTTTTCGCATAAAACATCATAGGTTTCCTGATGATTCTCAATCCACTGGTCCTTTGATTTTTCAAAGTGAAAACGATCATATATCAAATATTTAATAATTTTTAAAACCGATATTTCCATTACTATACTCCTCTATTCTTTGCAAAACTAAGCTCACTCATTTGTTGCAAGCGTTTTGCAATAATAAGAGCATCTTTCAATTGTTTACGTTCATCTTTTCCTAGTGTCATTGGTGCTATCAAATTAGATAAAGGTTCTTCATTTCGCAGTTGAGAAATGTTTGCATGAATTCTAAAATAATGTAAATAATCCATCGCTAATTTAGCATTTTTCACATCTCTAGGATGAAACACTTCCATTTCCTGCAGTTTATTCAACCGTGCTATCGTACTAACTTCTTGAATCCCGTATCGGATCGCAAAAATTCGAATCCCATTTACAATTTGCATTAAAGCTGCTTTCTTAACATCTAACGTTTTCATTTTACCTTTAAGAGACATTCTCCCTATCGGATTAATAGGCACCCGAAATCGAATAGTGTCTTTTGCAAGCATAATATGAAGAATTTTCCCTTGCTCTACAGGCTTTGTTATAAAATCCCTCAACTTTTCTGCTAGTTTGAAATCACCGTAAACCGGGCGATAATCGATGAAAATTGTAAAGTCTCTTACCTCTTCGGCATCTGTTTCCTTCACCCATCTTTTTACTTCGGCTTTCCACTCGTTCAATTCCCTGCACCACTTACGTTCTCTAGCCATTATCCCACCTGAACATTCAGGAAACCCGCATTTCACAAGATATTCGTTTACGATTGCAGCAAAATGGTGGAAGAACTCTTCTACCTCCTGTTTGTTTGGAAGATGCTGATAATTATCGAGAATAAGACCATTATCTTGATCGGTACTAAATGCTTGTTCCTTTCTTCCTTGGCTTCCCATGACAATAAAACAATAGTTAACTGGAGGTTTTCCGTATCCCTTTCGTTTCATCTCTGCTAATGCAAATCTAATCACTTGCCGATGAATATGATCATTGTAATTTGAGATAAACTCACAAACTTCCGACGGATGTGTCCGCTCATCGAGCAGCGCTTCCGTGAAAAGTAAAAAATCCATATTTTTTTTCGGAGATAGAGGAGCTAATTCTTTAATAGTCTTCGCATGCTGTAACCGATAGGACAAATTTATAAACTTGGAATCCTGCAGCTGAAGAAAAGATTCAGCCATCAATATTCCTACCACTCGTTCTCCGTTAAGGACGGGGACAATATCTATATAGTCATCTTTGAAAAATGTTAACACCTCATAGCTAAAGGCATTCTCTTGAATTGTATGCGGATTTTTTTCCATCCACATCGTAATACTATCCTCTTTATCTCCCTGAATGAGTCCACGGATAATTTGTTGTTGCGTAATTACCCCTTTTACCTCTTCTTGTTTATTAACCACAACTAGTCCCGCAACTGTCCACTCTGTGATCAGCCTAGCAGCATCTTTAAGAGATTTTTGGTCATCGATCATTCTTGCGCGATCCATAATAGAATGAACCCGTGTTCGGAAAAGACCGATATTTTCACTGTCCATATCATGACGTTCTTTCTTTATTTCGTCATATAAGGATTTCATTCTCTCGCCAATTCCTGAAAGAATCACGTCAGAAAACGATTGGTTTTCAGTCATCGTTCGTAACAGAATACTTTTGCGGAACTTCACTGTTTGACAATCCTCCAAGGCTTGGACGGAAAAATTCATTTGTCCACTAGCAAGTAAAATCATGACACCGATCAAGTCCCCAGGATAATAAAAACGAACAGAAAATTGTTCTCCACTTTCTCTGTGAAGGACATTCTTAGCTAATCCTTTTAGTAAAAAATAAACCTCTACTTCTTCATCTTCTTCATGAAACATAAATTCATTTTCTTGAAACTCTTGTGTTTCTGATTCCCTCATCAGTTCTTCAAACTGTTCTTCACTCAATAAGTCAAAAGGAAAAGACTGCCGAATGACATCATAATAAGCCTCCGTTTTCACCACTCTCGTACCCACCTTCTTTGATCTCTAACTTTTTTTCTAATCGATTTAAACGCTTGTTTAAATCAGTGATGTGTTTCGCCGTTTTCAAAGAAACGGAATGCATATTAGTTTGTTTTTTTCCTTGAGAATATCCACTTTTAGCATAATTATACGCTTTATAAACATTTTTTTCCTGGTGTTCCGCTAATTTAGCTAGCTCTATCCACACCTCTAAGGAAGGAAGAGAATGCTGGTTTAATGCCTCGATAAAATAAGACCTGGCTCCTTCTTTATCGCCAAGCTTTTTCATTAGTTTCCCTAAACGGAAGTACCCTTGACTAAAAGGTTTATTCATCGTTTCAATCGCTAATTTATAATGTATTTTTGCCCATTCATACTCAGATAATTTTTCAAACCAATCTGCAATATAGTAATGTTCCATCGGGGAAGTAGGTTTATCCTTCCACTGAAATAACCTCATGCAAATTTCTTGATATAAATAGACTAATGAACGAACATCCTGATCATTATGCTTGATAATTCCTGCTAAATGATGAGGATCCTTTTCATGTAAATACTCAAAGTAAAGGATCGGCGCCATGCTTCCGGGTATATCATCGATCCGCTTCATATTTAATTTATATTCTTCCACAATAGCCAATCTACATGAAGGCAATTCATGCTTCCATAACCGCCTGGCACAGTGAAGCAAATCGATATGCCCAAAGCTAGGTAGCTTCGGGAGTTCTTTGCGGATGAATGCGTGCCTTGATTTTACTTGTGGCCAATCAAACGATTTTCCGTTATAGCTTATTAAATAATCATCTTCACTAAAATCCTCTAAAAAACCGGAGAGGAATGCAGCTTCATTGGAGGGATTCTCCAACAAATGTTGCGTCACCTCAATCCCCTCTTCTCTAAGTCTGGCATAACCAATTAGGAAAATCACATTCCCCGCTCCGGTCGACAGGCCCGTCGTCTCAGTATCAAAAAACAATAATTGATCTAATTTACGATTTTTAAAAGATAACGGGTGATCTGAGAGTCCTTCTTGTTCCCACAAACTCTTCATCTCTCCCATAACTCTTAACGTTTCTTTGTCTTTTGCTGATTCATAAGGATAGATTAGTCTTTTTCGATAAGACCTTTCCCCATCAAAATAAAAGGGTTCAAAACCTAATTCTTCGAAGCTTTCTTCTAGCGTACTCTTATCTATTTTAACTTCTTTGCTTACCAAGGAAGTTTCCGTCGCATCATCTAACTGTAAGTGATTTTTCATACGTAAAAGTTTGGACTTCATGCTCATTCATTTCACCTACCCTTGCTTATGGCTCATTTATTTTAGTTTAACATGAGATAAACGACGAAGAGAAACCCCGCGCCGCTACCCATAAACCCTATTTAGTTAAGCATACCGCTATTCTTTCCTCCAACAGACTCATTTAATAGGTTCACTACCCATTTTTTTATCTGCTGACCTGGATCACTTCCGCCGATCCCGACACAAGATGGACATCCGTCACTACAGGGACATTTAGAGACATACGCTAGTGCATCCTGAAGTATCTCTTCAATTTGATCAAATAAACACTCACTTAATCCGATTCCACCAGGGTACCGGTCGTATAGAAAGACTGTCGGCCGCTGGGAATGAATCGCCTTCACTTCAGGAACAGCATGTAAATCTTTTTGATCACACATCACATGCACACAAGATACATGTTGCAATACATGAGCTAATCCCATCAAAACTTGCTCGACATGATCATCATTTTTCCCCTCAAATACTTCCTCTGCGAAAGTCACCGCGATGCCATTCGAATGAAGTTCTTGTTCAGGTAAATGTATCGGACCAGAACCAATATTATCAAAAGTTTCTAATTTAATTTTTTTGAAGATTGTTGCCATCGCTGTAACCATCACATCTCCATATTGAATCTCATGGTGCCCCATCGGTCTTTTTTTATCAATTTCTAAAACCTTTAAGTTAACCGCTAAGTTAGCATCGGTAAAGTACTCTACGTCTACTTCTCGTACGAATGCTTTTTTCTCGTCCCAATCCAAATATTCTACTTGGTATTGTGTCCCCTCGTGTAAATAGATTGCTTCATCGTGGAGTAGCGTCATCGCACTAAATGTATCCATTTCTCCAATGACCACATGTTTTTCTCTCACGGATTGATCAATGATCACAACATTTTCCTGTGCCGCTGACCGGAGACTGATGTTATGTGCAGGAAACGCTGCATTCATCCAGTACCATCGTTGATTATTCTCGTACAAAACCCGCTCTTCTGTTAAGTACTCTAATATCTCCTCTACCTCATGGCCATCGAAGGTCTCTCCGCGTTTAAACGGAAGCTCATAAGCTGCACACTTCAAGTGATCTACTAATATAATCAAATTATTTTTATTGATTCTAGCTGTTTCAGGAGATCCTCCAAAGAAAAACTCAGGATGCTGGAACAAGTATTGATCAAGAGGACTAGAAGTCGCAACCATGATTACGAGAGATTCATCCTGTCTTCTTCCTGCTCTACCGGCCTGTTGCCAGCTGGACGCAATCGATCCTGGATAGCCGTTCATAACACATACTTGCAGCTGTCCGATATCAACCCCTAATTCAAGCGCATTCGTGCTCACAACGCCGATCGTATCTCCGCTCCGCAAGCTCCGTTCGATCTCTCGACGCTGCTTCGGCAAATACCCACCTCGGTACCCTCGAATGCTTTGCTTATTAATCTCATGTTTCACGAGCTCCTGCAAATGACTCAAAATAATCTCTACGCGAACACGACTACGGGCAAAAACAATCGTTTGAATCTTTTCTTTTAAAAACTTAGAAGCTATTTCATTCACTACTTTGGTAGAATTTTTACGGATATTCAATTGTTTATGAACAATAGGCGGATTGTAAAACACAAAATTCTTTTTCCCTTTTGGCGCACCATTATTATCAATTAACTGAACAGGTTCTCCTATTAGTTCGGAAGAAAGCTCTTTTGGATTTGCTATTGTTGCAGATGTACAAATAAATGTTGGTTTACTTCCGTAATACGCACAAATACGTTTTAATCGCCGAATAACATTGGCCACATGAGAGCCAAATACTCCACGATACGTATGTAACTCATCAATCACTACCGTTTCTAAATTCTCGAACAAAGAAATCCATTTCGTATGATGGGGCAAGATTGCCGCATGCAGCATATCAGGATTCGTAATGACAACATGTCCCGCTTTTCTCACGACTTGTCGGATGCTAGCAGGTGTGTCGCCATCATACGTGTATGAATTCATCTCTACTTCCATTTCATCTATGATTTCATTAAGTTCTGCTTTTTGATCTTGAGCCAACGCTTTCGTCGGAAAAATATAGAGAGCTCTGCTGGAAGGATTGTTCATATGCTTTTGCAGCACCGGCAGATTATAACAAAGTGTTTTACCGGATGCTGTCGGTGTCACGGCAACGACATTTTCTCCTCGCATCACGCTAGTGTAGGCACTTTTCTGATGTGTGTATAGGTTATCTATTTTTCTTTGTTTTAAAGCATGAATAATCTTGCTATCTATCTCCGTTGGCATGCTGGCTGTTTTAGCCTCTTCTTCCGGAATCTCATGCCAATAGGTTACTTGCTTGTCGTTTCGTAATTCGGCTACTAATTGTTCTAACGTTTTTTTCCCAAACATGTCTGTCCTCCACTCTCTTATTTTCTATTATAGAGAATATACGTTCGGATTTCAAAACAAAAAAAGAATGCCTTAATAGATCATGAGACCTTTTGGACATTCTTCGGTGAATAATTCTAAAAATCTTTTATTTAGGTACGTGACTATCACCTGTTTTTTCAGCCTTGCGATAAAATAATCGTGATATTGTAATTCCGAGAGTTCCCAATAGTAAAAACAGAATCGCTTGCCATTGAAACAGCAGGAATATCGATCAAAATAACTTTCGCCAATGTGAAGAAGATCAAGGCCATTCCAAATATTCTTGTTATCTTATCGTTCTTATAAAAGCCGTATGCTACGAATAATACAGCATACATCAACCAAGACAATGACATGATCATTGATTGTAACATCGAATCGGAAGTGGTTAAATCAGCGAGTTGAGATACATAAACCAACCCTATCAAACTAATGAATACCTTCGCGGAAATGACTGCATTACGCTTCACATGATCACTATCCTTAAATAGTAAATAGAGACTCGTTAAACTAGCAATTAACACTGCCCACGTAACCGTTTCTATCGAAATCGTCATAGAAATAGTAAGTATCATCCCGATCGAGTAGACTACTGTCCCTATTACTGCTTGTAGTTTTGATTTTAATCGTCCTGCTAATAGAATGACGACCAAGCCTTCCACAAGGAGAAGAAGAGCAACAGAAGTCTCAAACATCTCCATGAAATAAATAAATAGTACAATGGCTGAAGAAGACACGAATAAAGCACTTTTATGACTTTCTTCCTTTTTCACATACATTAAAGTCAGATAAAGTCCCACTAAACCTAATAGAACAACATTTGTCTCCGCGGTATTTAAACTTAAAATAACCCAAATTGAAGTTAGTACAGCTGTCGTTAATACAGGAAACACGGAAGATTCCTTCGCTTGCTTTCTTATTAGCAGCATTCCAACTAACACAAGATGTTGCAACACAACCGCTCCAGTTAATAGTCTAACATCCGGTTCTACTTGGAAAATAGCATATGCCAATAATGCAAATTGAAACCCATATGTGACGACGTAATATAAAATATCAAATTCCCGTTTAAAGGCTAAGGCTATGAAAGCCAGAAAAACGATGAATTCATAACCAAGAAAAAATGCAAGACTTCCTTCTTGAGATGCTAATAAAAACGGAACAATAAATGCCCCAATGCTACTTATAATCCCTATCGATTGTGACTTTAATTTCACCGAAAACGTTAAGCCCGCTCCTACGGTCAACACATGAAGAAGAAAAGCAATGATTAATGGAATGAACCCATACAGCACATGCACCGCAAAAGTGCTTATAAACATCAACCCAATCGAGCCACCAACTAACACTTGCGAAAGAACAATGTGCTTCTTTAAATGCTGCTTCCAGCCAAAAAATAATAAGACACCACTAGCTAAATATCCGAAACAAACTCGGACGTACTCGTTTATGAGTCCTAATTCAGTTCCCGCTCTAAAAGCCCAGATAACCCCAATTAATAAGATAAATATAAAAATTCTCGGCAACCAAACTTGACCTATCTCCCTTTCCCAATCCCTAGGCTGCTTATTTTCTTTAACTTCGGGAGTTTCACCTTCATTTTTTAGTTTAGGCATGGTCTGACTTTTCAACGGTTTGTCTTTTGTTTTTAAAAGTACAATGTCTCTTAACTGATGTTTGATTACAAAAAGATTAATAGCATGACGGATGAAGAGATTTTACAAAGCATTGTATTTGCGGCTAGTTTTTTTCAGGAGTTGGCGAAAGAAGATTTTATGGTAGATGTTTGTGATAAAGAAAAGTTTATCGCGCACTTTCCCGGTAAAAATGTCGATGTGGATGTAAGTATAGGAGAACCGATCCCTAAAGATGACGTTGTTTTGCAGAGTGCCCTTAAAGGAAAAGGAATGACTGGCAGACCTCCTTTTGAAGTGTACGAGGTTCATTTCCTGGGGAAAACAATGCCCATTCGTAACGGAAAAAACGAAGTTATTGGCGCCTTAGGAATAGGCTATAATATACAGGAAATTGTTGAACTAGAAGAAACAATTAAAGAATTAGAAGAGATACTAATGTCGGTTCAAGAGTACACAGAAAAAGTAAAAAGTTCCTCTGCAAACCTGCAAGATGCCAGTAAAGTGCTGAATGAAAATACTGGAGAAGTTAGCGATAACTCAAAACAAATTGGTAACATGCTGGAACTTATCAGAAAAATATCTTCCCAGTCTAATATATTAGGTTTAAACGCAAATATTGAATCTGCAAGAGCTGGTGAGGCAGGTAAAGGATTTGCCGTAGTGGCTGATGAAATCAGAAAGTTATCTGACGGTACTAAAAAAGCTTCCGAAGAAATTTTCACCTTTACGAACAATATTCAAAATGGAGTAGAAGTTCTAATTTTGTCTTTAGATGAAGTTAACTCTACTGTCGATGTAAACACCGAGATCGTTACTAAATTTTCAGAGGCTAATTCTAAGCTAACGATATTAAATGAACGGTTAACGGAATCAGTGAAAAGAATATTGACTTTATAATTCAAGTTCTTCCGGAAAGGTAAAATTTTAGTAAAGAGATACTTGCTCTTATTTATGGTGCTTAAAAAATAGAAGCAAAATCTCTTTATGATTGTGTATTACTCCCAATAAAAATTGGGTCACTTAACCGCTCCGCTATTATGAGAAGTATTTCTTTTACGGTCTAATGCACGAATACCGTCAATAATTAAACGTACCAACCAGAATGCAAATGTAAGATAGGACAATGTAAAATAACTGTTCCATCCTTTACTGTATGTCACTAATTTCGTGTTCTTTTCTAACCACTTCTCCACTAGTACCATTGGTGTACTATAGAGGAAGACACTTGGTATTGTTTTTACGGCTTTCATTTTATAGGTGAATTGATTATAAAGCACACAGAGTAACGGAAATATGACATAAAGGAATACGATATTGGAGTCGAACGATTTAGGGAAATAGCGTATTGGATATTTCACAAATTTTTTCTTATTAACAGGCACATCTAAAAATGTACATAATAGTGATTTTAACAAGTAAATGAGAAACCAATCCTTTACTGGACCTTTTCGAAATAAAAATGCCAACCCTCCCATTGAAATCACTGTAATTACATGTAATATTGTTTTATCCTTCATAAGACACCTCCTGTTATATTAAGATGCCTTCTTATTACTGAAAATATGTTTAAATTCCAAGTATTCTTCTTGTAATTTAAGAAAATGAATAATTAAGGGATTAAAATACAGCAACCGATGATACCGTGGCTGATGCGCGACATGTGAAAGGCAGTGGCTCTACAATTGTTATCCCAAAGCTTAAAAAACCAATCCATAACCTGGATCGGCTTTTGTTGTATAGATCATTTATCTAGCTTTTACCGTATTACGAACATACATTCGTTTTATGATTTCATCTATAGATTTCGGTCATCCATTCTACAATGCCCATGTTTTTTTCACTCCGCAGGTCATCCACATTATGATGTCCAATAATGTCACCGTCTTTAATAGCGATCACTTCGTCTAAGATCATTTCAATTTCTTTTATTTCATGAGTCGTAATAAGAATAATTTGATTTTCTAGATCTATGAACGAAATTAAGCCTTTTACTATGGAATCCCTAACCATTGGATCCAGTCCGGAAAGTGGTTCATCCATTAAAATGACTGGTACTTCACGTGACAAGGTAAGTACGATTTTTAATCGTCCTCGGTTCCCTTTCGAGAGATGTTTCAGTTTAGAATCGCGGTCTAAATTCATAAATTTCCGAATTTCCTCGGCTTTTTCTTTGTTAAAGTCTTGGAATTGAGTGGCAAAAAAGTCAATTGTTTGCCCGACATTATAAAAACCGTAATATTCATCCAGTTCTGACAAGTATGAAACTTGATTAGCAATAAGACGGTCCACTTTTACCTCATTTACAGTAACATTCCCTTTTGATGGATGAGTCAGACCGGCAATTATTTTCAAGATTGTCGATTTTCCGCTTCCATTAGGGCCGACAATACCTATAATCTTTCCTTTTGTTAGTTCCAAATCAACATCGTACAACGCTCTGTTTCTCATATACATTTTAGTAACACGGTTTAGTTTAATCATTACTCAGTATCCCCTTTCTCGTCTCGTAGAAATGCTGTTACTCCGAATTGGATTTCCTTACCGTTATAACCCATCTCGTGCATCCGTTCCACGAAACGAGAAATTTCCTCTTTTTTTAAATATTCTCTTAACTCACTTAGAACCTCTTTATTCTCGGTAACAAACGTCCCTTGTCCCCTTCTAGTCTCTACAATACTTATTCCCTCTAACTCTCGATACGTCCTTTGCACTGTGTTTGGATTAACATTCGATTGTATCGCCATATCCCGAACTGATGGCAATTTATCATTAGGTTTTAGTTCTCCTCGTAATATTTTCCGGTTAATCCGATCGGCGAGCTGCCGATAAATAGGCTGTGATGAATGAAAACTATCTTTCATTTTATTTACACCTCAACTTTTCGATCGAGTATCCAGCAACTAGCAAAAAATAAAATGACTGCTAGAATAGCATCAAACAGATAGGTGCCTAAATAAATAATTAATTCACTTGTTTCACCTGTAATATCTGCACCCATTTCAAGGTTGAAGTTTACACTGGCACTAGACAATATATCACCTAAATTAATAGATCCCCACATCGTTAGCGTGTCATATAAAGCTGAAGACGTAACCCAGCCATATAAAAAACCATTCAGAACGATAAATAGTAGAAAAGTTAGTGCGAAGCTGGCAAAGTTGCCAAGTGTACGAGTAAATAACAAGAAAATCATCCAGAAAAATAAAAACAAAACGGCAAAATTAATTGCTAACAATAAAAGGTGAATACTACCTAAAAATCCAAGTTCAATGACATCTGTCCAAGGAATTTCAATAGGAATAATTTTCGTCGAGTTTAATGCAAGTAAAAATGTCGTTCCAGTGATGATAAACGTTACAGCCATAGTAGTAATTGCTGCCACCAGCTTTGCTAATATTAATTTATAAGCTGGCATTGGGTTGTGCAGCCATAAATGCATCTTCTTCTTTTCTGTCGAAAGGCTATGAATGAAGTAATACACTAAATAAAATACTTGAATTGCTGTCGCAGCAAAGGCAACGGCAGTTATTGTTTCCCCTAAAAACCCGTATCTATTCCCGAAGTAAGCAGAAATAGCTACTATTATAAAAAAGGCAACGATGGGCATGATGAATGCCGGTAATCCAAGACGTAATTCTTTTTTTGTTAAGTTTAACCAAGCGATCATTTTAATACCTCCAACTAATATATTTTTTATCGAGTACCAGTGTACTAATTAAATAATACACCGGTACACGATTAGCGTCAAGGGGGTTTAGTTTATTACAGTTGAGAAATTTGTTCATTCATTTGACCTCCTTACGTGTTCATTTCACGCCAACGTATTTATTTGACCTCCTCTCACGTTCATTTCGCAGCTTGCCCAATTCATTTCTGCTGCTTACGTGTTCGTTTCACGCCAACTTATTCATTTGACCTCTTTTCACGTTCATTTCGCAGCTTGATCCATTCATTTCTGCTGCTTACGTGTTCGTTTCACGCCAACTTATTCATTTGACCTCTTTTCATGTTCATTTCGCAGCTTGATCCATTCATTTCTGCTGCTTACGTGTTCATTTAAGGCCACCATGCGTCCATTTTTACGAATAATGAGTGTCCAATATTCACAAACTAAAGAACAAGAAATTGTTATTTGAGAGGACTATATACAATGAAAAATCATTCCGACATAAAACGAAAAACCTTCATAGTTCTAACCATCCTTATCTTAAGTTACATGATCATACCCGCTGTTTTTGCTGAAGAAGGAACGGAAGAAAAAGCGAAAGTCGCTATTATTATCGATGACTTCGGTGGAAATATTGATGGTGTTTACCGATTTCTCAAAGCAGAAATTCCGATAACAGTTGCTGTTATGCCTTTCTTGGATGAATCAACGGAGCAGTCAGTAGCTGCTGACGAGCTTGGATTTGAAGTGATTATTCATTTACCTTTAGAACCTATTAAAGGCAAGGCTTCATGGTTAGGACCTATGCCAATCACTTCGGACCTTTCTACGTAGGAAGTAAAGAGTCGTGTAAGGAAGGCGATTAAAGATGTTCCCCATGCAAAAGGAATTAACAATCATATGGGCTCAAAAATCGTAGGGAATGAGAGAATAATGAGAGCAATCCTCGAGGTTGCTAGTGAACATAATCTCTATATTATTGACAGTGGAACAAGCGCAGACTCTGTTATCCCTGAATTAGCTCTAGAAATGAAATTACGTTACGGTGTAAGAGATACATTTTTAGATGATACCCGTTCTTCTAGAAATCACGTCTAACAGATGCTGAAACTTTACGATCAAGCGGAAAGGCGTGGAGAGGCGATAGGAATTGGACATGTAGGGATAAAAGGCACAGATACGTTTAATGGGATATCGGACGCACTTAAATATTTAGAGGATCGTCAGGTAGAAATTGTCCCGGTCTCTGATATTATTCCAACTGCAATTGATGTAGATCCAAGTGGTTTCTGGCAGCATACCGTTGAGTAAATTTCGAAAACTCTATAGACAGCAAAAAACCAACTCTACCATAAAAGTAGAATTGGTTTTTTGTGTATTCATTCTAATGGATAGCACTTTTGTTATATAGCATGAGTTTTCGTCACCTCAAACAGCACCTCTGAATTGCGCTTATAGGTAAAGGGTTGGTTTTCCTTGAATCTCTGGCCTTAAAGGTACCTGTCTATTTATACTCCCACACGAAAGGCCTAGTATATTCACGACAGAAAATTAACTGAAGCCGTGAATTTATTAATTCTCTATTTTTTGGATCATTCCCGCTGATAAGGGATATTAAGTAATTCCGGTACCGTTACAAACTCCATCCCTTGTTCTTGTAAAGTTGGAATTATTTCACGAAGGGCCTCAATCGTTTGTGTGCGGTCTCCAGTTGCTTCAGCCCCGTCATGCATAAGAACAATTGCCCCTGGATGAATGTTCTCCAATACATTTTGTGCTATTTGCTCCGAGGTTAACAATGGCTCCCAATCCAGCGAATCAACAGACCAAGCTATGACGGAATAGTTTAGATTGCCTAACTCTTCTACTAATTCAGGGTAAAGGAACCCGTACGGCGGGCGAAACATTGTTGTTCTGTAGCCAACAATTTCTGCTAGTGTATCTTCGGTTTTTTGAACTTCATTTACAAGTGTGCTAATCTCACCTTCAGTTACAAGGTTAGGATGCCAAAAAGTATGGTTGCCAATCACATGACCTTCTTCTACGATTTGCCTTGCAAGTTCTGGTTGTGCTTCTGCTCTTACTCCCATTAAGAAAAAGGTAGCTGGAACATTATACTCCTCTAACACTTCTAAAACTCCTGGGGTATATCTTGGATCAGGACCATCATCAAAGGTTAAAGCAACCTTGTTTCCTGTAGTTGGGCCATGTAAAAAAGCAATTTCAGGATATAACTCTTGCAATTCTTGGAGGACAAGGGGTTGCTGCTGCCGTTGATCTTCCTCAGGGCCGCCTCTTAATGGTGGCGCCTCCTCCTCAGAAGGTTCTTCATCTTTATCCCACCACCACACTGGTTTCGCTTCATCATTGGATAAATGATCTGACGCATAGCCAATAACCGTACCTATTACTTGAAAACCGATCAATAATGCAATAATGACCATTGCTTTCCACATTTTCTTTTTCATCCATTCATCTCCTTTTCTTTGTAGACATTGTTATTATTTATAAAAACTGGTTATTTATTCACTCGTTTCGTCTTAAATCTTCGAATGGCGGTAGAACTACTGAACTAAAGCATTACGAAAAAAACTTCTGTAAATGCCAGAAGTCTCGGTAAATCCTATGTTATTGTCACTGTATCGACTGCACAACGACTTCTCATAGACAATAGTTCTACTATTTTTCTAAAAACCAACTGATTCTGTTATAAACGTGGTGGCGAATCGAAGCTTGTTCGTTCAGCAGCTGGTGACGACCAGCTGGAAAATAAGCTACCAGAATATCACGACATTTATGCGTGTAAAACTCAATATTCTCATTCCAATCAACGGTCGTATCTTTACCGCCTTGAAGTAAGTAAACAGGGGTATTCAAAATTGGACACTCAACAATATTTTCTTGCCATTTCTCCATTGCAAGCACCCAATCGGATTTCAATTGTTGTACTTGAAGCGGATCACCTCTGACAAATTTGCGATATTTCTCGTCCTCGGAATTTTTCTTGAATCTCCGTTTAGATTTATGTATAAATTTCCCAATAAATTTCAGTGTCCCTTTTGTAATATTCCACCGATATGGAAAATATAATGGGGCAACCAAGATTAGCTTATCTAATGGAACGATTTTCTCACTTGCAGCATGAAACAAAATTGCCCCTCCAGTACTATGGCCAAGACCAATAAATCCAGAGATTGAAAGTTCGTTCCTAAACACATCACAGCAATCTTTTACTGCTTGCACATAGTCATCAAAAGTGCTTATCGTCCCTGGTTCCCCTTGCGAAAAGCCATGCCCTGGTAAATCAACGGTCACAACTTGATAATTGTTCTCCAGCAAATCATTCACGGTATGACTTAATCCGCCCGTATGATCTAAATATCCATGCACGAAAAAAACTGTACCCTTCGGCTCTTTCTTTAAAAACCCCTGGATAAATACTTCTTCTCCAGAGGAAGTTACACGACCACATCGATATTCATGAAGTTCTTGCATGTCGAACGAGTAAAAAGATAAATATTTTTGTACACTAGAAAATCGCAAATGAGGATTAGAATCATCGAAACGATAACTCTCTTTCTTCATCTGCTCAATCCATGGAAACTTTTTTTCCATTTAATTATCCTCCATCAATTCCGAATCAAACTGTGATTTTATCCATTACACTACTAAAGTCAAAGTTGCTTGATACCTTTATTTAAAGAGGTTAAGTAAGGGTGTGCCACCGACAAGTTTTCATTGTCTGATGACACACCCTCATAAATGCAACTCTTAACTTATTGCCCGATTACTTCAACAAGAGCCCTGCCGTAAGCAGGTAAATCCGGTGGTCTTCTGCTTGAGATTATATGACCGTCCACAACGACCTCATCATTGTGCCAAGTAGCCCCCGCGTTCTCCATATCATCTCTAATTCCCGGTGTACTCGTTACTTTTTTGCCTTCAAGAATGTTTGCAGATATAAGTACCCATCCCGCATGACAGATTTGACCTATAGGACGCTTTTGATCGTTCATAAAAGTAACCATGTCGATCACTTCTTTATATCTTCTCAATTTATCTGGTGCCCATCCTCCTGGAACTAGAATAGCATCATATTCCTCAATATTAATTTGATCAAAAGAATAATCAGTTACTACTGGTACACCATTTTTACCGATATATGTTTTTCCTGCTTCTTTTCCGACAATATGAGCAATTGCTCCTTCTTCTTGTAATCGATAATGAGGGTAAATTAGCTCTGAATCTTCAAAGTCATGTTCTACGACTGTTAACACTTTTTTGTTTTTTAATTTCAATTTCTTCACCCTTCCTTCTGAATACTAATGGTAATATTCCCTTTTATTGAAAGTCTCAATCATATGTACATTCTACAACCTTTAAAATGCCTCGTAAAGTTTGTTGATCTAGTATCCAAATAAGCCAGCTACCATTGGCTTGCTCCCATTAATATTACCTTTTGCCTTCCCACTCCTCATGAAACTGTTCTAAATATAACTCAAGAAATTCATGGCGTTTCTTGGCGAGATCTTTGCCTGTCTTTGTTTTCATTAGCGCAGACAATGTTAATAATTTTTCGTAGAAGTGGTTGATCGAAGTTGAAGTTCCTTCCCGATACTCTTTTTTTGTCATTTCAGTGCGATGAGATTTATCTGGGATATGCATTGCATCCCCTTTATTACCCGCATACATAAACGTACGCGCTATGCCAACCGCTCCAATTGCATCCAACCGGTCTGCATCTTGGACAATTTTACCTTCTATAGTATCAGGTTGGCGGTTATTCCCACCTTTAAACGAAACAGTATCAATCACAGCCATCACTTGTTTAATCGTTAGATAAGGCACATTCTCCTTCTCAAGCCAAGAAACAACAAATATTCGTCCTGATTCTTCTGATTCGTGAAACTTATCATCGCCGGCATCATGTAGAAGGCTTGCTAATTCACATATAAATAGATCAGCTTCTTCCTTCTGCGCAATCATCCTTGCATTTTTCCTTACTCGGTCGGTGTGATACCAATCGTGTCCTGAAGAATCTTTTTCAAACAGTTTCTGCACCCAGGTCTCCGCCTTTTGTATGAGTTGATCCATAACTTCCACCCTTTTCATTCTCTACCATTTTTGTTGTGAAAATAATGTTTATTTGTCTTAAGCCAATAGTATGACACACCTTTACAAGATTCATGACCTTTATTTTATCAAATATTTAAAAGGAAAAGGAAGTTAATGTTTTTTACTAACTATTATTTTATGGTGCTCCGTTGGTGTATCTCTATAAATATTTTGTATATTCGGTTTAGATAAATCATTTTTTGAGAGCCTTTTAAAAGGAATTTCAATTTGCAGTTGATCATGACTGAAAGGATATGGATCAAGGGTAACCATTGTCTCTGACAGCCACTCTGGATAAATTCGCTGATTCTTTAACAGTTCTTGCTTAAAACCATCTTTAAACCAGGTTATTTCTTCTTCTTTCCTAGCACCCCATCGGTTCATACAAATATAGAGAGATAAGTTATCACATAGTTGCAACAAATTAAAGTGAAACTCTCGCTCTCTTTCAAGGGGAAGTAACTTTTTTTCGCGCAGCGCTTCTTTTACAACATTCTGCCGATTATCTTCCTCCAACAAAAATGTAATCCCTAATTTATCTGCTGTGTTACTAAAAAAACTTGCATAATGACAGCTCAATAAAAAACCGGCATATAAATCTTCATTCAAAAGTTGAACGATACCGCTTCGGTAGGATTGCAATTTTTGTTCCATTGGAAAATCTGTAAATGAAGCAAGCTTCGATTTTTCCGGAAGGTAAATTGGATTTTTATCTAGTGGAATCCAACTTCGGTCATGGTTTATTACTGCATGTTCAACTGACTTTTTCATGTCTTTTCCAATAAAGTAATCATCTTTCCAATCACGCACAAATTGCCCGGAAATAAGCGCATGCTCATGCTGTTCAATACAAATAACATGATCCTTATGATGATTTTGAATAATCATTGTTACCCTCCTTTTTATTAACCATTTGTCAGAACACGGAATTGTTTGGTACTTTTCCATATCCCCTCATTTAAATAGATGCTAAACATGTATAAAAAGAGCTTTCCAACCAAAAAAAGCGCTTCCTTTTTAAAGGAAACGAAAAAGTTTTATTATTTAATTTTTGATTCGCATTCATGACATTCGTTAGAGTAACATTCATGCATTTCGTCTCTTACAACTTTTCCGCATTCGGAACATTCCTTAGCTGGTAAATTACGAAAGAATTCTTTACTTGACATAATCATTGTTGTTTCCTCCCTTTTCTTTAAGTTACTTGTATTGTACTATAACAACAAATAAATTACAAGGTGTTGTATTAAAACAATTTAGCCTATTTTAATATAGAATACGCTTCATATAGATTTTTATGTGTGATGATTTTAATTTACTCTTAGGTATTATATAACAGAGCAAAAAAAGATGGAGAGAATCATCTCTCTCCATCCTTTTCTCTTCCTTTAGAGGTTAAGTAGTCTGTCTAGTTCTTCAACAAGTTTTCCTAGTTCAGGTTTGCTAATTTGCGCATCCGCTCCTACCTGCACTCCTTTATGATACAAGTCGCCAGTAATGAGTGATGAAAAGATAATGACCGGTAAATGCTGGACTTTCGGATCTTCTTTCACTTTTTTCGTTAAATGATGTCCATCCATAGTTGGCATTTCTATATCCGTTACGAGTAGATCCACCTTTTCTCCTGGGGAAGACTGTAAATACTCCCACGCTTCTTTTCCTTCTTCTGTGAAGATTAAGCTTCTATAACCTGCCTCAGTAAGCGTGTTCTTTAAAATATCTCTCAATACTGGTGAATCTTCAGCAATAAGTACTTGTTTATGAGATCGATCTTTCTTTTCAATACCGTCTATTTTACTTATCGACATGCCTGCTTCGGGCATAATATCGTAAACGATTTTTTCATAATCGAGGAGTAAGATCATTGCTTCCTCCATTTTAATAACACCGATTGTTAAGTCCTGTAAACCTTGACTCAGCTTGTTCGGTTTTTCAATCTGCTCCCAGGAAATTCGATGGATTCGAGAAACAGAGTGTACATGGAAAGCGACTTTTACTTGATTTAACTCAGCTACGACTAATTTATCTTGATTTCCTTCAGCTGATTTTTCGTATCCTAGTGCTTTTGCCAAATCTATAACGGGTATCACTTCATCTCGCAGTCGGATGATTCCCTCTACATATGCATGAGAATGTGGCATTGTAGTTAATGCTAAAGGCTGAATAATCTCTCTCACCTTCATCACATTAATTCCAAATGTACCGATTCCTACTTCGAAAAGAATAACCTCCAGTTCATTTGTACCACTCTCTAATAAAATTCCTTTTTTTTCTTGGTTCATTATGATGCCTCCTCGGGCTCTATAAATCTATATGTAGTTCTTATTTCTTACTATATATTAGATTACCACGGTTTTGATTTATATTCCATGTTTCTCTTCATAAAACAGTAAAATATACCATGTCTATAGTCCTGTTATTTATTCAACAGATTTCAATTGCTTCCTTTTGGAAATCCTTCTATAATAGTAGATGATACAGATTTGCGAGATTGGAGGTTCATTCATATGTTAAAACGTATTTTTTCTTTGGGATTCATAGCAATTTTCCTTCTGCTTACTCCTGTTACTGCGGCATTCGCAGAAACAAATGGAGGTCATGGAGATAGTGGTGGAGCTAGTTCCCTTGTCGAAGGTCCATTTATTATAGTTGCATTTGCAACCCTTGTTCTCATGGCCTATTACGCAATTCGTGATTAATTAATATTTACATAGGAAAAAATTCTTTGAAGTAATATTCAAAGAATTTTTTTCTTTTCCTAAAGGAAAAGGAAGTCTCTATAGGTATTTTTCCATTCGAGATGCCATGAGCGAACAATCCACAGCACTCTATAGAAAAAAAGAGAGGGTGACTTTTGAAGTCATCCTCTCTAAATATAAATAGAGTCTTTTTAATCTAATACCTCTACGGACTCTATAACAACATCTTCTACCGGACGATCTTGACCTTCTGTTTCAACTTGGTTAATCTCCTCGACAACATCCATACCATCTATGACTTGCCCAAATACAGTGTGAACAAAATCAAGATGCGGAGTTCCTCCTACTTCCAAATATTTATCAATGGTTTCTCTCGGGAATCCACTGTCTGCAAACATTTCCTCACTTAACCCATCTTCCTTAGCAGTGACAATAAAAAATTGACTACCATTTGTATTAGGGCCGCTATTTGCCATTGATAAAGCACCATTAAAATGAGCTACTGAAGCATCGAATTCATCTTCAAAAGGTCCATCATAAATACTTTCTCCACCCATTCCAGTACCTTGCGGATCGCCACCCTGAATCATGAAATCCTCTATAACTCTGTGGAAAACCACACCATCATAATATCCTTCTTCACCGAGTGTAAGGAAGTTCTCCACTGCTTTAGGAGCTACTTCCGGGAACAATTTGATATGTATTTCCCCCATATTTGTTTGAATGATCGCTTCACGTTCATCCTCTGCTACTCCTTCTTCAAATTGCGGGTAGCTATCCGGACCTTCAGCAACTTCTGGCCCATCTTCTTCTGCGTTCTCAGTATTAGCGCTCTTACTTTCATTTTCCTGAACTTCACTATTTTCTATCGTTGAATTGTCTACCTCTTCATTATTATTCGTTGCACCACATGCAGTAAGTATAAATAACGCACTTATACCGATACCTGCGGCAAGTCTTTTTACGCTAAATCGTTTTGCTTTTTTCATGTTTCCTAACTCCTTTATCATACTTTTTGGAAGCCATTTTCCAGGCTTCTTCCTTTATTTTTGCCGCATACGCTTTTCTTATTACAACACTCCTGATTTTACTCTACCCAAGTATCTTAGACAACCATTTTTGCATACCAATTTTTTGTGCTCATAAAAAGTTTGTTACATCTACATTGTTTTTGTTGTTTTATAGAAATACTCAAAGAAGCGAAAGGTTGTGGCTGCAGCAAGGAAAGCAACCAACGCCGCCCTCCTTGCAATGTATAACCGCAGGAGTAGCTGAAGTACCAACTAGTTTTAGCGAGGCTGAAGTGTTACATGTTGTCTGCCGAATGCATCCTCATATAAAGGATTTTCGAGTCACACTTTCTAATTTAAACAACAATCAGATTTAATTATTGAAAGGAAAATAGTACAAGATTTATTTTGCCAGTTAAACGAATAATCGACTTGACTATTGACTATAATAGAGTAAAATCAAAATAGAACACACGTTCGTTTTTAACTCAAAGACGAAAGGAGATTTTACCATGGCCAGACTAACAGCGGAGGAAGAGCACATAACGGAATCCTACATCTTGCTTGAAATGGCCCGTAAAGTACTTGAAAAGGACTTGGCTCACATCGGACAAGCGCCTATCAAACTGAAGGACCCTTATATACGCTTACTTGAAGTTACCCTGCACCGCCTCAGCAAAGAACTCTATACAATAAAGATGTCGATGAAGACCCATGGATTGAAAATTCAGTTAAATAATCATGATGAAAATTTCTCGGAATACATTATTTTTTTTCATGGCTATGTCCTTACAGCAAAATATTTGAATACCCATTTAAAAAATAAAGTCAGTCACCAAATTGAGAATCTTTTCACCCAAAATAAACAAGAAAGCCAATGAACCTTTATCCCTATCTTAAGTATTGTTTGATTTTAGGATAAACATGGCAAGCTGTATTATAAAATACATCATTCCATGACGAGGAAGGAACATAAGACTTGATAAAATCAATGTACGGCTTTATTTTGACAAGTGGCCAATCCGTACCAAACATAAACTTATCATAGTTGTCACAATACGCAAAAGCATGCTTGAAGTGATCAAAATAGTGAGGTGTTCGTAAAATTCTGCTCACCTCTTCCTCATCACCAACAATGAGGCCTGATAAATCAGCATACATGTTAGAGTTTTTATAAATTACTTCTGCGGCATCAAGCATCCACGGATCTCCAAAATGAGCCATAACAAAGGTAACTTCCCGATGTTTAACAGCTACTTCATCTAACGTAAGCGGATGGGCGTATTTTAAGAGGCCACGCTCAGAATACGTATCGCCCGAATGAAAAATAACTGGCATTCGATGCAATTTAGCCAATTTATATACGGGTTCATAGACTTTATCGTGCGCATAAAAAGGATAATAGCCTAAATATATTTTGATACCAACGACTTCAGGTTTTAATAACTCATTCTCTAAATGAAGCAATTCTTGCTTTTGCAGCCGGTATGGATTCACACCCGCACAATATACAATGGAATCAGAAGAAGCAGGCATCATGTCCATTCCCATTGGAGTTCGAGGAAGAGAATCAGGAAATCCTTCTCCCCCCTCAATTTCCCGAAGTCCCATTCCAATAGCTAACGAAATATCACATTGCTCCATTTCTTTTCTTAGTCCTTTGTACGAATAATCAACATGGGAAATATGTTTAGCTGTATGCTGAAATGTTTCAATATGCGACAAATGTATATGGGCATCGATTATTTTCATGCATCCTCCCCTCTCCTAAAACAACACGATTTAGGTGAACTATCCCATAGTATCTGAAATTGTTAGTTTATTACTTATTACCACTAGAATAAAAACCTTTTTCTTTTACCTGTTCATAAGCATTCGATAAAATTCCTTGGATGGCACGTCCTCGATCCTTTTTTCGTTTGCGATATTCATTATACAATGCCTCTCCTTCAAAACCTTCATCGATCAACTTCTTCAACACCATATCTGATAAATCTTCTTTTTTTACAACCAGAACGCCTTCTAGGTGTACACTAATGTGATCAACCAGTTTATTTACTGAACGAACTTCACAAACTAGGGTAGCAGGATCATTCGTACGTTTACTAATCGTTACTTCAGCCATTAACGACTGATTCTTTTCTAAATAATCTCGAAAAAATTGTTCCCATTCCGGGTCTAAAACAGCTTCAATTAACCAATTTTTTTCCGCTTCTTCTTTATTGATAATGAGACTATCTACTAAAGGAATGTCTTTCCCCTTCATTACTTCATTTTCCCTTAGTTCCTGGTCAAACAATATCATTAATGAACACAGTTGAAATGTTTTCACGATGCTTTTAACCCCCCACAAAATCTTCCACTAGCTTATACTACTTCGGTATCTCTTTCCAAATTCCCTCTCTCAAAAGCAAAAACATTCTTCCCTTGAGCCACACCGATTCTTCCAAACAGGCGGCGATTACCCGTGGCAAAGCAACAAAGACACTGAAAAAGTTGATGGATACAACTTCAGTGCCTTGATGCAATGAGTTATTCATATGTCTCCGAAGCGAAATCATCATTTTCCGAACTAGAGGCAATTGGTGAAAGAATCTGTTCAAAAAGAGCTTCCAGTTCATCAACCATCTCCACTCCTTCCAAAGAAACGGCAGTGGTTCCTGAACCTAATGCAAAGTAAAGAGGTAACTGTTCCTGTCTGATCTCATACTTAGAGGCATCTTTTATAGGTATCTTCTTTAAATAATTATTTTTCAGTCCAAAGGCGATTGCATAAATAAAACTAGTTGTAAGCCATTCCTTTTCATCGATATCTTTTTTGGTGGCATCTTTTAATTGCTGACTAAATCTTTCCCATTTCACGTACTCTGTCCACCCTTTTTTCGTCATGGAAGAGTACGTCATCATCATAATAAAGGTTGTAATACCTGCGAGAAGGTAAAGGATACTTAGAAATGGAGATGCTAAGAATAAACCACTTCCTAGTACTACCATCACACCCGATAATCCCAAGAGAATCCGCTTATACGTCGGAAATAATTCCAGGTACCCCTTATCCTCCAGCTCCTTCTTCATCATTTTTTCCCAGGTGTACAGTTGTTGAATGAAAGCTTCACGAGTCTCCTGATTCTGCGTATAGTAAAAAAGGTCATCCGAGTGAAAAACACCTTCTTTTCCAACATCAAATAACATCCAGTCTATGAAAAACTTCTCATGTTCAGCAGAAGCCTCGGTTACAGCACCCTTTAACGAAAAATAATACGTCTCTGAAGTATCATCTTTACAGAAAACGAGCACTCGTTTTCGTACCAAATTAAAAAGACTTGAAATAATATGCCTTGTATACACTCCTCTGCCATAAAGTAATTGTGAAATGATAGAAGGCGAGAGTGTTTGAAAATCTAATTCAGTTTTTAAATCAAACGATAATTCCCTTGTTAATTGACGTTTTTTTCGATGTTCCGAATACATCACAAAAATGCATAGTAAAGACAAAATGATAAATAAACCGAGAAAGCTGATCTCCATTGTTTCCATTAGGACAATAACCTCCTTTAAGAAGAATGATCATTAACTTGCGGCTTTAACCTCCGATAAAAACGAATGCCGTAGAATCCAACTATAGTGACAGAAAACAGTAAATATCCTATTAAATAAGATGTGTAAAGATTTCCTTCGATCCATAAAAAGGATGACAACAAACTTAAGAGCCAAATCATCGATATATTCCCAACTACTGTAGATATAAGATAAGGTTTCATTTCCATCGGACTGACTGCTGCTGAAATAGAAATAAGATTACTTGGCATAATAGGAATACTTCGTAACAGAACAATCATTAGAACACCGTATGAAGAAATGAGATGTAAAATTTTTGAAAACTTCTTTTCTTTTTTAGCCCAAAAACGATTTACCCATTTTTCCCCCATGCTTCGAGCAAGCCAAAAACACAGAATCGTACCTAGCGTTGTACCAATAAAACTAAATAGAAAACCTTGAATCATGCCAAATGACATAAAATGCAGCATAATTAAAAGTAGGATCGGAAAAAGAGTAATGATATTCTGGATCATCATTAATGGAATCGTTATCAATAATACGCCATAACCCAATTCCTCAACGTTCTCCGTGAATTCCGTAACATCTTGTGATCTTAGCTGCATGATCCAATCCCAATTAAAAAAGACAAAAAGTAAAAGGACTATTAGCATTATCGAGATCGAAACTAGGTTTTTCATATTTTTACCACACCTATATCGAATTGGAGAAAGATAATCTCTTCTTCTGTAATTATAACGAAATCTTTCACTAAATGAAAAGGCAGACGATTCGAATACTTCCCCGATCCGTTAAATGCGCATAGAGAATCTCTATCTTAAGAAGAAAAAGGATGTCTCTAAAGGTCTTATATGACCAACTGAGACATCCTTTCTCCTTAACACTCTGTTGTTTCTTTATGATTCCACCTTTGTCTTTAAACTCGCCATCCGTTTTAAATAAAAGAATCGATAAGTCATCGAACTAACAAATCCAATTAATGCCAATCCGGACATCAGATAATACAGGTTTTTTATATCAAACGTACTAATAATGGAACCACCTAGTATTGATCCAATAACTCCGGAAACACCAAAGAAAACAGCTATGAAAAGCAAATGACCTGTGGATTCCAATTCTTCAGGAACGAGTTTCGTGACAAATTGAAAAGCAGTCAAGTAAAAAGTTGCAAAGGCTAATCCATGAAGCACTTGTACATAAAGTAAAAAAGTTGGGTCTGGGGCAAGGGACATTAAGAACCATCGCAACACATATAAAGCTGCAGCAATCGTAATATAGGTTAACGGATGGAACCTGCTAAATAAATACACACTAAATGCAAATACAAGCGCCTCAGTTACGACACCAATAAACCAAGCCATACCTATTACCGATTCATCTCCACCTAACTCAACAATATACAGTCCCATAAAGGAATCATTCATGCGGTGTGTCAGACTAATCGATAATATTAGAATAAAAAAGATCAACAATTGCTTGTTTTTAAGAAGCTTTACAGCATGAAGAAGCTGAACGGGTTTTTTAGAGGGTTCACTATCAGGAGCAAACCACGTAAAAACAATAGCCACTGCTAAAAAACCGGCGTAAACATAATAAATGTTTACGATTCCGATGTATGATAAGAGATACCCACCTGCTAATGAAGCGATCCCGAATCCAAGCGATCCCCACATTCTAATACTGCCGAAAGATACATTGCGTTGGATAGAAATTTTTTGGGCCAGACTATCCCCTAACCCACCCGCGGGTGACATGAAAGAAAAAAAGAGATAAAGCACCGGCAACATTAGAATGAAATCTGTAATCTGAAAAAGAATAAACCCGATCGCCATAGCACTGGTTAAACAAAGCAGTAAAATACGTTTGACGGTCTTCCAACGATCACTCATAAATCCCCAAAAAGGTTGAGCAATAATTGCTGCTGCAGGTCCAACAGCCAGTAATAGCCCGATTTCTGAACCACTTAAACCTAAAAACTGAAAATAAACAGGCAAATAACTAATTATGATCGTCATAGCAGCATGAAAGAAAAACAACATACCTTTAAGCTTCCAAACAGATTGCATCTTACACTTCCTCTCCGTTACGAAAAGGGAGGGCGCCATATTACTTCATTAAAGGAGCCAATCATTTTCAAATAAAAAGATCGGATCCAAATCAAAAAATACATAGTGCTCGTCACTTACAGGATAAGAATATGTCCGAATAAGATCATTCGTTTCAATATCACGGTAGTTATCTGAAAGCATTCCCATTTTCCGATGCTTCATTTGCATTATTTGATCCAAGAAATATGTTCTCCAACTCCAGTTCTTCCCTCTGGCTTTTTCTTCATTATGCCAGCTAGTATGGTTTTCCTTCAGCCAGTTGGCACTTATTTGAGAACCGTACATATCACATATGTACATCCTGAATGATACATCCTTAAATGTCTTTGTTAACTCTTGCATTAACCGATCTGTCGATAAAGATACATCTTTTTCATTTAAAATTTGAATCATTTTACTGTCCATACCATGAAGGAACTCAATTTGTTTCTGAAGTCTGCGATGCTCCATGTCTATAAATGTATGAATTTTCCCCTCTAAAAATTCTTTTGCAAGCGAGGGTTCAAGAAAAACATTGGTCGGTTCATGTAAATAATACCCCTGAAGGAATCTGCCTCCGTGCCTCCAAGCAATATAAAGCTGATGAAAATTTCTGATTCCTTTGAAATGAAGAGTTGCACCTATTTTCCTAGCAAATATAGCGATTGCTTCCAAGACATCTGTATAAGTAAAGTGATTTACTGATTCTTGCAAATCCGACAAATCTATTTTCATTATGTTAGGTTCCAACTTAGAAAAATAATCGAGGTTCGTTTTGCTGGTCTTTATATCATCTATTGCGACCTGAAAACCACTGGCTTTCATATACATTAACATGTGACTTACATCATCAACGCTCTCCATCATGTCATTCACACGAAATTCAAAAACAACTCGGCTTGCAGAAAAGCCTTCTCTCTCATAACCTTGAAATAATTCCATGAGTTCTTCTAAGCAATCAAGCTGAATTAATACAGAGGGATCAATGTTAAAAAACAAACGAGGCTTGTTTTCTTGAGTAAGTGCGTATTGAACAGCCTGATGATAAATCTCTTTATCTATCTCCCATTTATATTCAGCAGGAACAGTAGGATCTAAAAAAAATGTAGATAATGTTTTAATCGAATCACCTAACTTAATTCTACCTAGAACCTCATATCCTATAATACAGTATTCTTCAGAATTCATAATTGGTTTTAATAGGAAAAAAACTTTTTCTTTATTTTCAATTACTTCTATCGGGTCCATTTTCTCCCTCTTTTCTTTTTAAGGGTTCTGTTTTAACTAAAAAGATTTGCTGTAAAATTTTTATAATCGATGCCCGTTCCTATATCTGTTAATTATATCACGTATCATATTATAGCACGAAGAAGCCTGAATTAGGTTTCTCAGGCTTCATAAATATATTGGTACAACCGTTCGCCTTCTTCATATGGAAGTTTGGAAAGCCCAATTTCCTCACCCACTCGTCCAAACGATTCATGGTGAAAATCAGACCCGCCTGTTTTGAATATTCGCTTACCTAACTTTTTTTCTACAGACAATGCTAAGGTTAAAAATCTTTTTACAGCTTCTTCATCGTGATCCCTATGAAATACTTCAATTCCGTCTAGATGATACTCAGAAAACCACGTTTCAATTTCCTCGTCTATGTTATAAAAAATCGGATGAGCGACAATAGCAACTCCACCAGCTTGATGAATAAGCTTTATCGCCTCGCTTGGTTCCATCTCTTTTTCTTTTACAACGTAACAAGGTTTTCCGTAGCCTAAATATTTTTCAAAAACCTCTTGAACAGTTTTAGCATATCCTTTTTCGATAATTGCTTTTGCTAAATGGGGGCGGGAATAGGTTTCCCCTGTCACCTGCTTTTTTATATCTTCAATAGTGATAGAAATGCCATGATCTTGACATTTTTCCATCATCCTATCCATTCGTTCTCTTCTCATTTTACGATGAAAGGACAATGTCTCCTGTAAGACTGCGGAATGAATATCAAATCCATATCCTAAAATATCCACGCTTTGCCCATTAATCCTCGTAGAAAGTTCAATGCCGTCTATGAACCTTGCACCTAATGATTCGGCAGTCTCTCTTGCAATTTCTAATCCGACCGTAGTATCATGATCGGTCAGCGCTAGAAGCTCCAACTTTGCTTCTACGCACTTTTTCATAAGAACTTCAGGGGGATAACCTCCGTCTGAAGCAGTAGAATGCATATGAATATCTGCTTTATTTAAATGTTCGATAATATTCATCATTTTATGATTGCCACCAGTGATCAAAAACGGTGACGGGCAGTTCTCTTTTATGCTCAGTCAATTTATATCTCCGCTCTAAATTTTGGGCTGACTTCTCAGAAATGTTCTTACCCTCGAGATAATCATCAATTTCATCATACGTGATTCCTAAAGCTTGCTCGTCAGATAATAGTGGCTGGTCATCTTCAAGATCGGCTGTAGGATCTTTTTCAGTTAACCTTGCCGGTGCTCCTAATTCGGTCAATAGCATTTTACCTTGTCGCTTATTTAGTCCAAACAATGGGGCAATATCGCAGGCGCCGTCTCCGAATTTCGTATAAAAGCCAGTTACTGCCTCCGCTGCATGATCTGTCCCAACTACGAGACACTTATAATGAGCCGCAAAGTCGTATTGTACTTTCATTCGTTCTCTCGCTTTTGTATTCCCCTTAACAAAATCCGTCATTTTGTCACTCGTTGCTTCGAGAAACTGTTGATACGAAGCATCCACTGCTGGTTTAATATTTACGGTAATCTTGTTATACGGTTGAATAAATTCCAATGCAGTTTGAGCATCATCTTCATCGGCTTGAACACCATGTGGCAGTCGAAGCGCATAAAAAGTGTATTCATCGGTTCCTTCTTCTTTATTAAGCTCTTCCATTGCCAATTGAATTAATTTACCTGCTAAAGATGAGTCTTGACCACCAGAAATCCCTAATACGTAGCCTTTCATACCCGATTTTTTTAAGTAAGCTTTTAAAAAATTAATTCTTGAAGTTAGTTCCTCACTTACATTAATCTCAGATTTAACTTTCAATGATGCGATAATGTCTTGTTGTATTTCTAGCATTGTATCGTTCCCCTTTCTATAGTTATTAAGAACCTAATGTGATCCTGTTAGTTTTTCTAATTGATTCAGTTTCCCATTTTTTCCTTCTAGTTCTAAAATACTTTTTTCTGTTTCTCCAATAAGATCAAAATGGGGGTAATCCTCTCGATTATGAATCCAGGCTTCCTTTAGACCATATTGTTTCCCCCATGCAACTAGTTTGTCCCAATCAGAACAAGCAGCCTTCGTAACTGTTTTGTGCTCAGGAAATCGTGAATCATACCAAAAATGAGTTAGAAAAGAAATTTCTCCCTCAGAAGCCTTCGCTTTCCACTGAGCCAATTCTGTTTTCTTAATTCCAAACGCCATCTTTGTTCCCCTTTCCCAATTCAACCTTACTACTACCATAAAGATGGAGACAAGAGATTGCTTCTAGTTTGAGAAGTAATATTACACACTTTCCCTCTTTTATCATTTTAACACACCGTTTTTTTATTCGAAAACTCCTGTTTAGGGTTTTATCGTTCCAGATCCCTTTTTATCTTTGAACTAAAAAGGTGTGTTAAAAGACCAGTACAGGACTTCAACACACCTTTTCTAAAACTATTCTACGCTTTTTCTATTATACCTCGCCACGGTTCCTTGCTTCTTTCTCATCACCAATTTCAGCTCTGAATCCCTCTATACTTTCTTCTCTTCGGTGATTTTTTTCGCGAATAGCTTGTTTTTCTTCATTAGGCATATCGTCATTATTAGCAGTTACTTCCGCTGCCCGATAATTTTCTTCGGTGTTTTCGACCATTTGCTCAAGTCTTTCCACGTTATTCTCACGGTTATCTTTCTTTGGCATGACAACTCCTCCTTTTCTATTCTTTCAAGGATAGTGTTGTCTCTTAGCCGAAAATCATACTTCTATTTTTTTATTGTTTTCATAGGCCTGGTGCCAATCTGGAAACCGTTTTTTTACGTTGATCGGTTTAAAAGTATCAGCGTCTACACACACATGCTCACTTGTTCCGGTAAGACACAATATCCCTTTCTGGTTAAATATCTTGTATCCATAAGAAAAACGTACGCCGGTATAAGCTTCGATCCATGTCTCAATCATTACATTTTCACCATATTTTGCTGGTGCATGGTACTTCATTTCAAGACTTGTAACAGGAGAAAGAACTCCCATTTTTTCCATCGTGGCATAGTTAAAACCTAAATCTTCAATTAGCTTTGTTCTTCCTATTTCACACCAAACTAAATAGTTAGCATGATAAACAACACCCATTTGATCTGTTTCTGCATACCTGACAGCTACTTCTGTTTTAGCGATAAACATGTTACTGATCCTCCTGATTCGATATGATAGAAAAATCGTTTTTCGTAAGCATCGTCAAACTATTTTGATTATCTTGTTCATTCACTACTCGATAAGCTTGTCTTTGAATCGCATGTTCTACGTAATCTTTCATCGACCGGGCATTTCCTGCCGGGGGATCAGCAAGAACAGCTTGATAAATAAATTCGTCAACACCTTCTTCTAGTTCGTACCCATAGTCATTTACATAAAACTGAACGATCTTGAGTAGCTCTTCCGCTGAATAATTAGGAAAAACAATCGTCTTTTTAAAACGTGAGGAAAGTCCAGGATTACTTTGCAACAATCTTTCCATCTGATCGGAATATCCCGCAAAAATAACAACAAGATTCTCCTCATGCTTCGTCATTTCTTCTACTAACGTATCGATTGCTTCAGCACCGAAGTCTTGCGCTCCTTTACTAAGCAACGAATACGCTTCGTCAATAAAGAGAACTCCCCCTAAAGCTTCCCGAATCTTCCTTTTCGTTTTGATCGCAGTTTGTCCTACAAACCCCGCTACAAGATCACTTCGGCCAACCTGGACTACGTGTCCTCTTTTTAATAATTCTAATTCATAAAGTATTTGACTGTAAATACTTGCCAGTGTCGTTTTACCTGTACCTGGTGGACCAGTGAAAATAGCGTGAAGTTGTATAGGAATCAAAGGTAATCCAATTTCTGCACGTTCTTTTTGCACTTTCACAAAAGAAGATAATTGCGTGACTTGTTCTTTTACATTTTGAAGACCTATCAAACGCTCTAACTTTTCTTCTCCTGATATATCGTGTTTTTTCTCTTTTTGTACTAGTAACGCAAAGGCTTCCTTATCAAGAATTGTAAAACTCTCTTTCGAATAGTTTTTTTCCTTCGCAATTTCTGCCCCTTGTTTAAAAATTGCACTTAGAATAATATCCTTTACCGTTCTAGCATTTCCGAAGCTCTCATCTACTTGCTCCTTTTTAAGACGGTTCTCCAGTTCTGCCAAAGCATCCTCTGTTAAGGAATAATCATTTTCTAGCGCCACTTGTTCACCAATTTCCAATAATTCATTCATCGAAAAATCAGGTAGATGGATATGGTTCGTTTCCGGGAACCTGCTGCGAAGTCCCGGGTTGCTCCATAGAAACGTCCTCATCTCTTCTGGATACCCAGCTAAAATAACCGCAAACTTGCCCGCATAACTACCACTTGTCATCGCTGACACGATCGTATCGATAGCCGTTTGTCCATAGTCGTTGCCGCTTGCGCCATCCCTTTTTAAACTATAAGCCTCATCAATAAATAAAATCCCACCTAGGGCTGATTCGATCACTTCCATCGTTTTCTCTTCTGTCTGACCTACATAGCCGCCTACTAAAGAAGAACGGTCGACTTCCACCACTTCTTCACGCGGAAGAGCCCCCAGTTGGTAATAGATCTTCGCTAAGAGACGTGCAATAGATGTTTTGCCTGTACCTGGATTACCGGTTAAAATCATATTTAAGCTCTGTCCATTTTCAAAATGATACCCTTCTTGTTCTCTAATCCTTTGATATTCAAGGAAATAATAGTAAGAATGTACCTTCTCTTTCACTTCTTCCATACCTATCATCGCATTTAACTCATCTAATGGAGTACTATCAGAGTTCTCTTGCGATTCACGCCAACTTTCCCATAATCCGACATTGTACAGTAGTGTCGCTAAGTCTTCATCCATGATTCTCTTTTTTTCTTTAGAGGAATAAATTCCACTGACACTTTCTCTATATTCCTTAGCAGATAACAACAAACAATCGATATCATTTCCGATCTCATCAACTAGAATTATTCCATCTTCCAGTAGCTTTGCCTGTTCTTTATCCACACGATTGGTCAAAGATTGCTGGAGCACTTCCTTTTTAGCAGTCAGTTCTTGTTGCCATGCTTTTCCTTGTTGAAGCATCAAGAGAAAAGTATCCACAGCTTTTTTCTTTCCTTGACTATGATCAGTCTCTCTTATTTTAGGGAAGTCTTCTTTAAACCAAGGCTCATTCATAGCAGTCAAACCAAGATGAATAACAATTTCAGCTATATAATCTGAATCAGGTGATTGTTGGACAGCATCGCTTATCCAATGATCCACACGAGTGTCCCACTCTTTTTTTCTTTCATAGCGGGCCACAGCAATCATTGCTCTCCATTCACTCATTGCCTCCGTCGTATAGGAAGCATCCTCATTATCCTCGATTTTTTTGAATAATCGAACTAGTTCACTTTCTTTTAGCTGATTAAAAGGTCTATTTTTCAGCTCAGTCATTTTTTGAATACTATCTTGACTAGCCTCTTTTTTCTGTTTCTCCATTTACAACACCCCTTACTTAAGAAAACAACAACTTTTTATAAAGGCAGTTCCTTTTGATAATCACGCCTTTACAGATTTTGATTCTTTTACTTTCGCACTTTTTCTTGTACCAATGGTTACTCCGGTTAAAACTAATAAAGCACCAACCATATGGATAGGAAGGAATACCTCATCTAGGAAAACCACTGCAAGAATAATCGCTGATAATGGCATTAAATTTATGAAAATCGATGCTTTCGCAGCACCGATCATTTTGATTCCTTGGTAATACATAATAAAACTAACTACAGACACTATGATACTCATATGTATGATTGAAGTCCACGTTAAAAGACTCGCTTCACCTAGTGTTGAAAAAGACGAGTCAAATACCGCCAAAGGCAGCAACATGAGTGTACCTAATACAACAGCATAGGTTGTACTTGTGATAGAACTGAATCTTTGTAGCGCTACTTTTCCTAGAACACTGTAAAGTGCCCAACAAATCACTGCCAGTAACAGAATAAGATCTATTGGTGCGAATCCTTGAGCAATAATTTTCCCGACATTTCCTTCAGTGATAATGATAAACGCACCTGAAATCGCGATCATCAAACCTGCAATATTTCTTCCCTTGATTTTTTCTTTTAAGAAGAGACCGGATAAAATAGTAATTAAAACCGGATTAGCAGCAATAAACAAAGAGCTTTTCACAACAGGAGCATCTCTAGTAGCAATAAAAAAAGCAATGTTATATAAAGCAATTCCAGTAAGACCTAACAGCGCCATAAGGAACCATTCAGAACCTTTTGGTCTCCTACCGCCTTTATCAAGAAATATCATAATTGGAATGAGAATAACAGCAGCAAAAAAGAATCGAAAAAATGCAACTACAATTGGACTTAAATCTTGCGTTGCGATGCTACCCGCTATAAAGGCACTCCCCCAGCTACTTGTTGCTAAAGCTAGCATGATGTATATGAGCCATGGTTTCTCTCTTAATAAATTACTCACAGAATGAACTCCTTTAGGAAATGTATATTTTCAGTTTTGAACATTTATAAAGCCTTTGTTTTTCATACCGGGCAAGGTTTCGTGTATACTTAATCTACCTTAATTAATCTAAAGGAGTCATACATATGTATCGGAAATTTTCAGTCATTACCGGAACTTTTTTTCTAATTATCGTGCTCTTTCTATATCACGAATCTTTCCTTTATTGGATCCAAAATACGGAGCAAGACCATCTATTTCTTACTACTGTCATCGCGACATTTATGTCGTTCTTTCCAGTCATTCCTTACCCCGTTGTAGGAGGTGTCATTGGTGCTGCTTACGGACCGACAATTGGCGCCTTAATCATTTGGACAGGCTCTACTTTAGCTTCTTTCTTATTTTTCTCACTCATCAGGTACGGTGGCTTTCAAGCATTCGGCACAAAAGTACTGTTAAAATACGCTGCTGCAAAGAAATTAACCCTTCTTTTTGAACAGAATGCTTTTATGTCCGTTACGATTATGCGAATGATTCCAGTAATCCCTTCTATTATTATTAATGCTTACGCAGCATTAAGCAGAGTCCCCTTCGTTCTGTATGCCATCGCTTCAGCTATCGGGAAAATTCCTTCAATGATGCTTTTTGCTTTCGCAGGACATACAATAGTTACGAACCCTATAGATCTCTTTTATATGATAGCTGGTTATGGTGCCTTTCTCGCAGTTATTTATCTATTCTATAAGACTTGGCTCGGAAAAGTTGAGAAATCAAAGACTGATCCTAACAGAGCTTAAGTCGGTCATCTTATATTATTTTTCAAGTTCAGTTTAATAATGACACCTATTCTGTAACAAATGGCTCCTATAATTCCACCTAATGTGTTTAAAATGACGTCATCAATATTAGCAACTCTGAACGTAAATAAAAATTGACTTATCTCTATAAAAATGGAAAGAAGCATAGCTAGAAAAATAGTAAGAAAAAAACTTGTTGCTTGTTTTGACTTTTTCATTCGGTGAATCACGAAAGGAAAAAGAAAACCAAAGGGAATAAATAACAACACATTCCCAACTAGTATTCGAAAAGGGGCTCCCAAATTATCACTAAACACTGCAATACGATAAATACTGAGGAAAGGATCGAGATTATAGTTTCTTCCCCCAGGACCAGCAGGACCAAAGGAAGACCCGTAGTTCCAAGCAAAAAACGTAACATAAAACAATATTCCCATATATGATAGAAACGTAATTAGAATTAGAAAAGTAGGTGGGCGGTTTTTATTTTTAACCGGAGCCATCGTATGCCTCCTTCACTGAAATTTAGTATGTGTGTATAATATCTATGATTGACTCTAAATTATAATTTCTCTTTTTTACGTAAATCCTATTTTCACGACATTGTTTCATTATCATATGAACGTTGTATGTTTGACAAGGGAAAACCTCTAAAAAAAAGCAAAGAGCCATCTTTAATTTTATATAGCGAATCTAAATCATAATCATTTTAGTTTGGAAAAGAGAGACGTGTAGTAAATACTAATATGTAAAATATCATTAGAAAAACGCTTAGCGTATTATTTAAAATAAAAGCAGGTGCTTTCTTAACCATAGATTTTCAAAAGCTCGAAGTAGTGAAGGCGGTTGCTCCTGCGGGATTAGCAACAATTGAAGACCCAGTAGGGCGATTTTTGTCCAAGGAGGCCGAAGCATTGCCCGCGGAAAGCGTCCGCCTAGAGCGAATTTGGACCTCTTTGTTCGACGAAAAAACAATCATTTAATAAGAACTTTGTGAATTATCCAACAAAAAAAAGAAAGAAGCGAAATATCGCTTCTTTCCTTATTTTATCTTTGAAATTGTCCGGTTTTAAACAACTTTACTTTCCTTTGTCAGGAACATAATCAGGGTTTTTAGAACCTTTTGTATTCATTTGTTTTCCTTTATTCGCGTCACTTTTTACAGATTGAGTCCCAGGAAATTCGGGTCTAAATTGTGCGCTAGTGTGTTTTTGCCCCATTTTACTCACCCCCAAACTTAACGTTATATCCCTAGTTTATCAATATGACGCTGTTCAATTCGTCTTTCAATTTTTTCTATTTTCCTGTTTATCTCTAAGCAACGTGTCTAAATTTTCGTTAAACAAATCCTTGAACTTTAGTTTTTTTCTTCTGCTCATTTAAGTGCCTCCTTCAGGAAAAGCCTGCCTATATCATTATCTGCCAAACTCTGCCAGAGATATACGCATAAATGTACTGATACCTTTATTTTTCACTTAAATAAATATTTTTTTGCTCATCTACCGTCATAAGAAAGACATCCTTCACAGATCCATAACCTCGGAGACTTAGTTGTTCATCTACCCATGAACGTGAAACCTTTTTCTTAATATTTCCATCCACATATCTTCCATCTAATACAATCACAGATGGATACCCTTTATCAACAGGTTCATTCCCGCTATCCCAAGGTGTTAAGGCCTCATGTTTCGTTTTCTTAATCACACTAATTTGACCATTCGATTCTAACACAGCATAGTCTATTTCCGTTAAATCAATGGCACTGCTTAGTCTTAAATCCATCATTAATTGATCCACAGTCACTTTAGCTTTGGACATATTTTTATGAAGAATTTTACTTTTTTCCATGAGGACAATAGGTTCATCTTCAATGATTCTGCGGAATCTCGGTAGTTTCAAAGCAATATAGGACAAAAATAAATGGATCCCCACAATAAATGCGGCTGCACTCATTGGACCTGGTAAAGGAGCTTCACCATCCGCTAACGGTTCTCCAAGCACATCCCCTATAATTACCCCAAATAAAAAATCAATCGGATTCATCGTTGTCATGGAACGTTGCCCTAATACTTTAACTAGCAGAAACATATAGATGTATATTATCCCTGCTCTAATGATAAACCCTGATATAGGTAATCCTTCATCACCTAGCCAAAAATCAGGCATAACAACCCACCTACTTTAATTAAGTTCTCCATCTAGTATGATCAGTAATTTAGGGATATATGTAAAAGAAATAGAGGACAAAATTTTTATAATGAGTATAAATTCAAAGGCTACAATCATCACATTGAATCAAAAAAGGCACTGAAAAAGTAAAATTTACTTTTTCAGTGCCCAATAATAGAACCTTAATTAAGTTGTTTGCATTGTGTTTCGAAGTACCATCGGTAAAATACCACCGTGACGATAGTAGTCAATTTCAACTTCACTATCAAAGCGAGCCAGTACATCAAAAGTTGTTTCTTTCCCTGTTTCGGGATCTTTTGCAACTACAGTTACGTGCTCACGCGGTTGAATTTCATTTGTAATCTTCACATCAAAATGTTCCTTACCAGTTAATCCAAGAGATTCTGCACTGTCTCCAGCTTTGAATTGAAGTGGAAGAACACCCATTAGTACAAGATTACTACGGTGAATACGTTCAAAGCTTTCCGCAATTACCGTCTTAATTCCAAGTAATGTCGTTCCTTTTGCTGCCCAGTCACGAGAGCTTCCCATGCCGTAGTCTTTTCCAGCAAGAACGATTAATCCTGTATCCGTTTCTTTATACTTCATACACGCATCATAAATCGCCATAACTTCCCCAGTTGGCCAGTAAGTAGTGAAACCACCTTCTGTTCCGGGAGCTAATTCGTTTTTAATACGGATATTTGCAAATGTACCACGCATCATTACTTCATGGTTACCACGACGTGAACCATAAGAGTTAAATTCAGCTGGTGACAATCCTTTTTCAATGAGATATTTTCCAGCAGGAGTATCTTTACCGATTGCTCCAGCAGGTGAAATATGGTCTGTCGTCACAGAATCACCGAGTTTTGCAACAGCCTGCAAATCATTAAGCTCTGCTACATCCTCAGGATCTGGAGAAAGATTCTCGAAGAATGGAGGATTTTGAATGTACGTGGAATCTGGATCAAATTGATACAAATCTCCATCTGTTGTTTCAAGATTATTCCACTCTTCATTATCATCAAACACTCGCTCGTATTCTTTCTTAAAGAGCTTTGGATCAACTGATTGATCAAGTGCTTTCTGAATTTCAGCATTGGACGGCCAAATATCTTTAAAGAATACATCATTTCCATCCTGGTCTTTACCAAGTGACTCTGTTTGAAGATCAATATCAACTGTTCCAGCTAATGCATAAGCAACAACTAGTGGTGGTGATGCTAGATAGTTAGCTTTTACAAGTGGATGGATACGTCCTTCAAAGTTACGGTTACCACTTAGTACAGAAGAAACAGTTAAATCACTGTCAGCAATTGCTTTTTCGATCTCTTCTGGAAGCGGACCACTATTTCCAATACAGGTAGTACAGCCATACCCTACAGTGTTGAAACCAAGCTTATCAAGGAAAGGAGTTAAACCTGCATCATCTAAATAACCAGTAACAACCTTTGAACCTGGAGCTAAACTTGTTTTAACATAGTCCGGTACAGTTAATCCTTTTTCTACTGCATTTTTAGCCAACAAACCAGAACCTAACATAACATGCGGGTTAGATGTGTTTGTACAGCTAGTAATAGCTGCAATAGCTAATGAACCAGTTTTTAATGTTGATTTGTTCCCATTCGGATGGACTACATCAACTGTTTTAGAAATCTCATCTGGAGTTAATCCAAACCCATGGGGGCCTACAGGAGACGTCAATGCTTTGTTGAATTCTTCTTTCATTGCAGAAAGAGGAATCAAATCCTGGGGACGTTTAGGACCAGCTAAGTTAGGCTCAACTGCTGATAGATTTATTTTTACAACCTCGGTAAATTCAGGATCTCCTTGACCAGGCGTATAGAACATGCTGTTAGCTTTCGTATACGTTTCTACTAAATTAACAAGTTCTTCGCTTCGTCCAGTAAGACGCATGTAATTTAATGTTTCCTCATCTACCGGGAAGAATCCTACAGTAGCGCCATATTCAGGTGCCATGTTTGAGATCGTTGCGCGGTCTGCTAATGTCATTTCTGACAAACCAGGACCGAAGAATTCCACAAACTTACCTACTACGTTTTGCGCACGTAAAGTTTGTGTCACTTTAAGCGCCAAATCCGTAGCTGTAGCTCCTTCTGGCATAGAACCTTCAAGCTTTACACCCACAACTTCCGGAACTGGGAAATAAGAAGGTTGCTGCAGCATACCAGCTTCTGCTTCGATACCACCAACACCCCAACCTAGTACACCAAGACCGTTAATCATTGTTGTATGGGAATCCGTACCAACTAAAGAATCCGGATATGCAACTGTTTCACCATCGGCATTTTTAGCATTTTGAACAACATTTGCTAAATACTCAAGGTTAACTTGGTGAACAATCCCTGTTGCTGGTGGGACCGCACGGTAGTTATCCAATGATTTTTGCGCCCAGTTTAAGAATTTATATCTTTCTTCATTACGTTTGAACTCTAGTTCCATATTTTTAAATAGAGAATCCGCTTTTCCAAAGTTATCTACTTGGACAGAGTGGTCAACAACTAAATCTACCGGAATAGCCGGATTAATTCGTGTCGGATCTCCACCAAAGTCTGCCATTGCTTTTCGCAAGGATGCTAAATCAACTACAGCCGGGACACCTGTGAAGTCCTGAAGAATTACTCGAGAAGGTTTAAATGGAACGTCAATCGCTTTCACTTTATCTGTTCCCCAATTCGCTAAATTCTCCACGTGTTCTTCTTTAATCACCCGACCATCGTGTTGTCTTAAAACAGACTCTAAAAGTACTCGGATGGAGTACGGGAGGCTGGATACACTTCCAACACCAGCTTCTTCAATCGCTTTCAAATCATAGTAGTGATAGGTCTTTCCACTAGCTTCAAATGTTTTCTTTGAATTATACAATGCTTTGTTTTCATTTGACATATGTATTCCCTCCTTCAGATACTATCATATAATACAATTTCATAATTGTCTAAAACCTTTTTTTGAGAGATTCTATTATTTTCACAAGTTTAATAATAACATTTTATTGGGTTTTTCGCACGTAAAAAGCTTTATTATTAGGAATCTTATCAAAAACTTATGTGCTATGTTTCATTTCATTAAATGGTAGTTTTATATAAAAAGATTGTTCTTTGTTCGTAAAACATACTCAGTTCTGCCTGGGAGATATTTAAAAAGGCTTATCGATTACCCGTATCCAGGATTAGTCGATAAGCCTTGTTACATTTAAATTAAATCACTTTTTCGTTGAGCCAATTCTTGGGAGTAAATATCCAATTGCCGCTTCTGATGTTCCGACGCAACGATATATGCTTTTTGAATTATTTGTTCTGCTTCATTCAGTTCCTCATGTGCTTCCTTTGACTGGTGCCCGTAGTCAGGTGATTCTTCATCTAATTGCTGAAATGCTTCTTCCAATTGGACATAAGCTTGCTGTGCTGCTTGAAATGCTTGTTGTTTATTCTTATTGTAAGGCATTTCCTCATCATCCTCCTTCATCGAGATAATCTTAGTATGGTATATGTGTCCATGAGTATCCTAGTTGCTCTCTGGAAAAACTAAGAATAATCTTTTTAATGAAGGAGGGTAGTAAATGGAAAAAAATACGTATAAATCTCAGCGTCGTGCGAATCCGAAAAATAAAAATCAACCGACTACTCAGCCCGAACCTCTTCAAGGGTCCCATAAAACAAAGCAAAAAAATCATGTTTCTCAAACTCACGGCGGCCGTAACTAGGTTATAAAATATTGGGTTTACTTTTCGATGAGCAGGGCATCCGCACAAACTAGTGGGTGTCCTTTTCACTGGAAACCATTACAAACAAAAGTTACAATTTTTTATCTAATGTAATGAGAACTTGTTCTATTATCGCTTCGTCAGCTGATGAGATCGTTCTGAAATCGAGAAACACTTGCCCATCTTTCATCCGTGAAATAATAGGTGTGCTCGCCTTTCTCAAAAGAATTTCACACTCATTTGCGCTGGTCTTCTGTTTTTTTACGAGCAGACCGTAGGAAGCAAGCTCTTCTACCGGCATCGTTCCTCCCCCTACTTGTGAATGATCCTCCACACCGGTCAAGGAAATGTTCACCAGCTTGTCCTCCATCTGTTCGAAAAATGAATGAACTTGCGTCGTTATTTCTACTTTTGATCTCATAATATCTCTTAAAGCAGGAATGTGTTGCTGTTGTTCCGCTCCATACACATAATCAAACAGAGTGGCTTCCAATGCTGCAAGCGTCATTTTATCTACACGAAGAACTCTAGCCAACGGATGTTTTTTTAGACGTGCAATATAGTCGGCTTTACCGGCGATGATTCCAGCTTGAGGACCACCTAACAATTTATCACCGCTAAAAGAAATGATATCCGCTCCCTGCCTTAATGAGTCACGTACAATTGGTTCTTCACCAATACCGTGTTCAGAAAAAGGAAAAAGAGAACCGCTCCCCAAATCTTCGTAAATAATAATATCATTGTCCTCATGTTTATCTCTGATTTGTCTTAATTCTTTTGTTGAGACAGATTTCGTAAATCCAACTGTTTTAAAATTACTCGTATGCACTTTCATAAACATTTTTGTTTGTTCATTTATCGCATCCTCATAATCATAAGGATGGGTTTTATTCGTTGTTCCTACTTCTCTAAGTGTTGCATCACTTTCTTCCATGATCGTAGAGATTCGAAAAGAACCGCCAATTTCCACGAGCTCTCCTCTAGAGACGACCGCTTCAAAACCTTTTACTAACGATCGTAAAACTAAATAAACTGCGGCTGCGTTGTTATTCACAACCATTGCAGCTTCTGCACCTGATGCTTTCACAAGCAATCCTTCAATAATGTCATGTCGAGATCCTCTTTTACCCGACTCTAATTCATATTCTAAATTAGAGTAATTGGTCGATGTCTCCACCACCTGCTGAATGGCTCGTTCACTTAGTCTGGCTCGACCTAAATTCGTATGTAATACGGTTCCAGTTGCATTAATAACTTTACGTAACTGATATGGTTGGTAATTTTTTGCTTTATAATGAAATTTATTTATCAAAATCTCTGTGAAAAACTCTCGTGACAGTTTTTCTGCCTCAAACTCCCCTGCTACTATTTCCTGCCTTAAATTTTCCAATTCTGACTGAACCCATTCTTTCGCCAGTATTCCCGGCACTTTTTTTTGATTCATGATGTCTTTTAAAGAAGCAGAAGCTAATAATTCATGCACGGAAGGAAGGTCACGCAGACTTACATTCATCTTTTCACCGCACTTTCATAAATTTTCCATTAATATATTTTCGGACTCCTGGTTAAGCTATTGTTGAAGAAGGTTATTAACTTTCTTCGCAAGAGTGAAAGACGGTTACGGGATTCGTTCAAATGTATATGTTCCTTGAGGGGTGGTTCGCTTGAACAACGTTTAAGAAAACAATCAGCAAGGCATGTCATCAAACGAAAAATGAGGTGTTTACGAAAGATACACATCGATTTGGCCCCACACGACTTACTATTCACTCGACGAAAAAGGTGGTCTTTATTGACCACCTTTTTTTATTTTTCCCAAAAAAATCATTCGCCAGTCTCGAGTTTTTCTCTTTCTCGCAGGATTTCCTGCTTTTCCAAACAATCTTTGAGTAATCCAGCTGCATAAACAGCAAGTCCAATTCCTAAAAAAATATATATTCCTTTACATAAGGCATTCAAGAAAAACACCCTTTCATTTTTAATTTCACAATATACGCTATTAACGCTCCTATACCCGGACCTTCTAATACTAATCTTTTCATAAGAAAAACGGCATAGCCGTCTTTAATTAAATACAGCGTGATCTTTCGCCACCCCGAGTAGCACCTACGTAATGAGTGTAGGTGCTACTCGAAAGGAGGTGGGTTTCCCTTGATACGCGTGGCGTAAAGATAGCTGTCAACTTATTAATTCCTATCTTGCTAGAAAAGCTGTTCGAGAATTCGTTTGATACGATTTCCCAAACAGCCGTTACGTTCCCTTTATGAATTATTTTTTAAAGTAGTCATCTCATGAATAATTTCTTTATGTTGCGGAAATTCTCCTGTGTCCCATTTCGAATATATTTTCTTTCCATTGACAGTGACTTCAAAAGCACCACCAGAGCTTGGTATTAATTCCATTGATTCAATGTCTGAACGAAGGCTTCCAAAGGCATCTTCTGCGAAACTCGCAGCATTAGGGGCATAATTTCACTGCATGCAAAATTCAATTTTAACTTTTAAACCCATTTTACATCGCTCCTTTATCTTCATTTATAGGTTTATTGTAGCAAAAGTTTCCCAAGCATGCCATCGGGTAGGTTTGATCATTTGAATGATATTACTGATACTGTTTATAATGGATAGACAAGGAGGTGTCACCCTAACATGACAAAAGATATTTCAAGTATACGATTAACATCAATGACTAAAAAAGCTGGTTGAGGATGTAAAATTGGTCCTGATGACCTGGCGCAAGTATTGCGTCACTTACCCTCTTCAAAAGAAGACGCCAATCTTCTAGTTGGACTCGACACATCTGATGATGGCGGTGTCTATAAATTAACAGATGAAATTGCACTCGTTCAAACGGTCGATTATTTTACACCGATTGTTGATGATCCATACATGTTTGGACAAATTGGAGCCGCAAACGCATTAAGTGATGTTTATGCAATGGGTGGAGAACCTAAAACAGTTCTGAATATTGTTGGTTTTCCAATTAAAAAACTCCCTCATGAAGTATTAGCTGCTATTCTTAAAGGTGGAGCGGATAAAGTAAAAGAAGCTGGAGCCGTTATTGCTGGTGGTCATACAATTGATGATGATGAACCTAAGTTTGGCTTAAGTTGTACAGGAATTGTCCATCCAGACCGCATTTTTAAAAACGTAGGAGCTCAGCCCGGTGATCAGTTAGTTCTAACGAAACCAATTGGAATCGGTGTACTAACGACAGCCATTAAAAGGGATAAAGCTTCCGATGAAGAAGCAGAAGCTGCGACGAAAACGATGGCAACATTAAACAAAACGGCAGCTGAAACCCTAAAAAATTATTCTCCCCACGCTGTGACGGATGTCACTGGCTTTGGATTACTTGGTCACGGATACGAAATGGCCAGTGGGAGTAAGGTTAGTTTCAACATTGATTATCAAAGCGTCCCCGTTCTTGATGGTGCAAAAACACATGCAGAAGCAGGTGTCGTTCCTGGTGGGACAATCGACAACCATACTTGGTTAAAGGATAACATCGAATACGATAAAGCACTCAAAGAATACGACCAGTTGATTTTATGTGACTCGATCACGTCTGGCGGACTCTTAGTTAGCTTATCTAAAGATGAAGCAAGTAAATACGTCGAAGAAATGAAAAAGAAATCCTCCTATGGTGCTTATATCATTGGAGAAGTCACGGAAAGAAAAGAGAAAGACATATACGTGAAATAACAAATACGGCATAGCCGTTTTTTGTTATTTCTTTCAAGAAAAAGAGTGTCTACTAAGCCAAAATGGCTTTAGACACTCTTTTCATGTTTTATTCAAGTTCCTTGACCCAAACACGCTCCTGACCATCTCTTTTCGTATAGCCTAGCTCGTCTATTTTTTCCATGATTGGAACAAGGTATTTACGACTTAAACCAAGTGAACTCTTTGCATCCTGAAGTGTGAATCTGTTCTCAGTATCTTTCTTTAACGTTGTCATAACTTTATCGAATACTTGAGAAGACACGAGATGTTTCTCATCTAAATGGATACAAACGCCCGATCTGATAAAATAATGTTTTAATTCTTCGATAAGAATATCTGGTATTCCGGCTTTCTCGACTATGTGAGAGAAAGTTTCCACCTCTATACCTTGTTGGAAAATGGTTGTCTCGACTTGTTCCATTCTCTTTTTCCACTGCGAAGGATAATGAGGGCGAAACGATGGAATCAAAACGAATGATCCTTTCTTTTCCAAATCATTCCCTTTAATCGCCCGCTGAATAATCGCCGCCGTAACTTCTTTTCCATAAAATGAAAAATCCTGTTTTACTTGTGCCAGATCTTTGCCTTCCCGAAGCGGATTACGATCATGAAAGGATTGAAGATCTTCTTTTATTAACGCCATTGCCTCGTCATAGGTAGCAGATAATAGAAAGAAATTATCTAGGAACAGTATTGTTTCATCAGCTGTCAGCTTTTGATTCAAAGCATAGAACTCATCTTGTTCAATCGCTAATTCATTTAAAACTTCCTTTTCAGTCATTCCTTTGTTTTGCTTCAATAAATCAATAAACCGTTCTTCAGGAGTCCCTTCTTTTTTTCGGGACAATTTCTCGATCGTAGCCTCACCAAACTTATATTTTTCACCGGAAGCATCTATCACACTTCCTCCACCAATCGTCTCAGCAGGACTTGGTCTTCTAAGGATAAAACGGTCCCCCCGTTTCGTAACAACGGGGTTATCTAACCTTAACTGGCACAGAACATCTTTTCCTTCTGTTAGTTCATTACGATCAAAAAAGACTATCTTTCCATATACTTCCGCTGTTCCAACATGCATTTTCACATACCCGCGCTGCTTCAACGGATACTGAAGTTGCTTAACCGTGTCTAAAGAAACATCGATCGTGTCCGTTGTTGTATAGTGCTGCGTCGAAACTAGGACATCCCCTCGTTGAATGTCCTGTTTCGACACGCCACCAAGGTTTATTGCCACACGCTGACCGGCACTTCCCTCTTTTTGCGGCTCATGATGAACTTGTAATTGCCTGGCCCTAACCTTTTGTTTTTGGGGAAGAAGTTCTAGAATATCCGCTTCCTTAACCCTTCCTTCATAAACTGTCCCTCGAACAACCGTTCCTTGTCCATGAACGGTAAAGACTTGATCAATCGGAAGTCGAAAAGCGCCTTTAACATCCTTAACAGGAATATCGGCCAAACGCTCTGTAATTTTTTGTTTTAGTTCAGGGATACCTTTTTCAGAAACACTATCCACAAAAAGAAATTCCGTTCCTTCTAGAAATGTACCTTCAATTTGATCATTTATATCCGCTTCGATGAACTCCTTCATGTCCTCCTCGACTTGATCCATTTTTGTGACCACAACTAAGCCCTGATGGATGCCCAGTAACTGAAGTATATCTAAATGTTCCACCGTTTGAGGCATTACGCCTTCATCGGCAGCTACGACAAGAAGAACTAAATCAATCCCTGCCACACCTGCAATCATTTGCCGGATAAATTTCTCGTGTCCTGGAACATCGATAATCGATACTTGCGATTTAGCGTCCAGCTCCAGTCGGGCATACCCTAATTCAATCGAAATAGCCCTTTCTTTTTCTTCTTTCAATCGGTCAGTTTCTATATTGGTGAGTGCTTTTGTTAATGTCGTTTTTCCATGATCGATATGTCCAGCCATTCCAATCGTTTGAAAACGTTTAGGCATGGTTATCCCTCCATCGCTTTTAAAGGATCTCTCCTTCATTATCGTACCATAGCGACCAGATTTCACGAAGCGATCAATCCTTAATCCGCATAGGGAATTTTAAGTTTCACCGAGAAAAAAATGAAAATACTGTAACTACATTCAAAGTGGTTGATTATTATCTCACAATAGCCTATTATTACTTTTGAAGGCAAGCTCATTCTTTGTAAAACACTGTCTTTTATGCGATAATTAATGAACTAAATGGGGCCGGTTGTGTAACTGGTGTTTGCCGAAGTCTTCAAAACTTTATGGGAGGCGCGTGCCGTCTCCGGTGGGTTCGATTCCCACACGGTCCCGCCAAATTACTTACTCTCGCAAGGGTTTGCGATGATTTGTCCGATGATTTAAACGATGATTCCCCCGTAAGATTTTACGGTGATTTGAACGAGACTCTCGGGGAGAAATTACCGAGACTTTGAGGGTGAAATCGTTAAAATTCGTTTATTACGTCTTCTATACTCGAAATAGAAGGCTTTTTAGTATGTCTAAATCCCGAAATACACGAGTTCTCACAAGCCAAAAACAGAATAATTCCCGTATGCAAAATGTTATTTCAATTATATGTAAAGTATAGAACGCCATTATCTACACAAAATAACGGAGTTAAATAATATATCAAGTTATGTACTGGAGGTGTCGTCAATTGAAAAACCGAAAGCGACTATTAGGTCTTATGGTTCTACTCTCCTGGATAACCATTCCTTTTATAGGCTCGAAAAGTATTCGAAGGTTTATTCCAGCTTCATTACTTGTTTCCCTTGTTCTTATGATAGAAGGATACATCGCAAAAAAACGAAAATGGTGGAGTTTCCAAACTAAAATAAATCCAAACGTTAATGGGGAGTTACCTTTTATAGTTGGTCCATTTTTGGCTGCTTCTTTATGGATTTTAAAATATACTTATGGGAAATTTACACAATATACTTTACTCAATGCTGTATTCAATCTCATCTTTGCTTATCCCGGTACATGGTTATTAAAAAAATTAAAAATATCTTCACTCGAACGACTCAAACCATTTTCTTTTTTCCTCCTTATGTATAAAAACGCATTTATCATGTATGGATTTCAAAAATTATTGGAGAAAAAAATAGGTTATGCCTCACCTCGAAAAGACCTTTAGAAACGTTGATTTTGATTTAAAAGAAATTTATCACAAGATAACTTCAAAACTTTATGAGAGGCGCGTGCCGTCTCCGGTGGGTTCGATTCCCACACGGTCTCGCCAATATTCTTCAAGATATACAAACTTCTACATAAACCTTCTGCCTTTTTTATAGTATGGCTGTTGTCTCTTTCTCCCACCGAACTTCTTCTCTCCACGACAAAATTAGAATAAATTTTGTAATATCAATGACTTTCTAACCCTAAAAGGAATATAATATAACAAGGTCCGATTGGTTAACTTTTGGATCAATCTAGATTCTAAGATAATTTTTGGAGGCTTCTTTAATGAAAATGAAAATGTCCGACTTACCGGGTGTAGGCAAAAAAATGTCTTTCCTTACATCCGAAGAGCAAATGTTAGTGCTAATTTCTCATCACTCAGGTAAAAGAGAATTACATCTATTTGATGATGAAGATGATGATGAGCCTTGTTTTACCGTGAAACTAAACGCCTATGAAACAAAGGAAATTGGCGCACAACTATTAGGAGCCATGAACCAACACGTTGATGCAGATACAATGAAAACATTCAATAAACACCTTGTTATGGAATGGTCAGAACTGAAAGATCATTCATTCCTGATTGGTAAAACATTAATTGACTCGAGAATAAGAGAAGAAACCGGAGCTTCTGTAATGGCTATTATGCGCGCCGATGATATGATTGTTAGCCCTGATCCTTCCGAAGTATTAAGAGCCGGGGATACTTTGATGGCAGCAGGGAAAAGTGATCAAATCAAAGAATTTGAGCTATACGTAACAAGAAAAGGTAACTAATGAATGGGATAGAGATGCCGATAGTCCTAACTGCAGGTATTGTCCTATTACTCTTGTTTTGTGTAGGTTTTATTGGCATTAAAATAAAAATCCCCGGGGTTATATTATATATTTTATTAGGGATTGTTATAGGAGGTCTGTTCACGGACAATCACCTCCTGTACATAGCCGGTGAAATAGGCATTATACTCTTGTTTTTCATGTTAGGCATGGAGTTTCCAGTCAAACGATTAGTACAAGTAGCCAAAAAAATTGCCCCAGCAGGGTTTCTCGATGTACTTTTAAGTCTAGGTGTCACCACCGCAATTTGTTTGTTATTCGGGCTGGACTGGATAACTGCATTCTTAATTGGCGGTATAGCATATGCAACAAGCTCCTCTATAACAGCTAAAATGCTTGAGAGTTCCAAACGAATGGCAAACCCTGAATCTGAATACATGTTAGGAATACTTATTTTTGAAGATTTAGTCGCGCCTATTGTTGTTGCTATTCTTGTAGGTTTGACCGTAGGTGACGGAGTAACCGGATTAGATTTTAGTATCATCGTTTTAAAAATTGTTCTCTTAACAGTGTTTGCAGTTCTATTAGGTACGAAAGTATTCTCAAAACTTAATAGATTTTGTGATAAATATGTTACCGAAGATGTGTTTATTTTATTTATAGTCGGGATTGCTCTTTCCTATGGCGGCCTTGCATTATACCTTGATTTATCCGAAGTACTTGGAGCATTTTTAGCGGGTATTATCTTAGCGGAAACAAAACGGACAGAACCGATCGATCAATTATTGTTGCCGATAAGAGATTTATTACTTCCACTATTTTTCTTGTACTTTGGGACCTCCATCGTATTTGGAGAAATCCCAATGCTTCCGTTGTTAATCATTGTGTTTGTTTGGTCTATTATTGCAAAAATTATCATCGGGATTGTTGGCGGGAAATGGTTCGGCTTATCCAAGAAGGTTTCTTTAAGAGCCGGATTATCCATGACATCACGAGGTGAATTCTCTGTTATCATTGCCAGCTTAGCCACTGCACCGATAGCATTGTTTAGTAGTATTTTTATATTAGCATCTGCTACGGTAGGTATTGCTTTATTCGTGTATGCGCCTAAAATTACGAATAAAATCTATCCTAAAAAGATAAAAGTAAAAGAGACTGCAGCTACTTAAGTTATAAATAAACGTTAGAAAGTGCTTTGAGCAGACTTTCTAACGTTTATTTTATTCTTCCCTGCTTCGTGAAAACTCTGATAGTCGAACAACTATTTTATCCTCTACTTCTTTTGGAGCATCGCCAATGAAGTTATTTATAATGATCGAAAAAATTAATTCTTCATCGTCTTTGGTTGTAACATATCCGGATAACGAAGTTTTCGAGGTTATAGTACCAGTTTTAGCATGTACTTTTCCCGCTGCTTCTGATCCTTCCATCCTGTTCTCTAGCGTTCCACCTACCATACGACCATCTGCCGCTGCAATAGGAAGCGATTGATAGTAAATATCAAACCATTCTTCCTTTTTCACATGTTGTAAAAGCTGTGTCATCTCATTCACAGGGATTTTATTTAAATGAGACATCCCTGAACCATCTCGAAGTTGAATGACATCGGTATTTAATCCCGCGTCTAATAAATACTCTTCGATCACTTCTAGTCCAGCGTCCCAACTACCTTCTCCCTTTACTTCCTGTCCCATGGTTTTTGTTAAAACTTCAGCAATTGAATTATTGCTAAGTTTCATAAATGAATCAAACATTTCTTCTAACGTCATTGATTTTCGAACAGCTAATTCCCGAGCATCCTCAGGCGTTTCTCCTTGCCCTGAATTCCCTTTAACCTCAACTCCATTATATTCTAATGCTTCATGAAATAAAGTTCGTACAAGCTCTGTTGGCTCCCAGATTGCAACACCATTACGCCAGGTCTCTCCGTCTGATGGTATGACCCCTTTTAGGAAAATATCATTGTTTCCATGTTCTCTACCCCAATCAATATTTCTGCTTTCATCCTTCTTAACGGTCTCCACTTCATTTAAAACTGTAATGTAATCTGTATCAGGGAACACCATTGCTTCCGTTTTATCACCGACATGTCCACCCGGAATAACCTCAACAATCACAGAGCCTGCATTATAATTTTTATCAGGCGATAAGGTTAATGCAGAAACTTGTGCAGCAGTTACACTTCGTTGGTTGCACCAAGACATATCCAACGATAAGCGCATATCATCGAAGAACGTGTCATCAGCAATAAGATCTCCTTGAATAACTTTAATTCCACATTCAGCTATTTCTTCAGCAAGCTTCTCATAGTCTTTCGGTAACATCGTTGGGTCTCCTTTTCCTTTAAGGAAAAGATTGCCCTTTAGCACTTCACCAATTTGCTTTCCATCTGTGTAAACTCCAGTTGTAAAAGTATAATCTCGTCCAAGAGTGTCCAAAGCTGCAGCCCCCGTTAAAAGCTTTTGGCCCGACGCGGGTACCACACTAGTTTTTTCGTGATAAGCAAACAGTACATCTTCTGTTTCAGAGGATTGTACATGAACCGCTGGAAGTGCACTGTCAAGTTCTTCTGATTGAACTATGGCCAACAAATCAATGTTTAGCTGCTGTTCCGCCGATAAATTGGAATCATTAGCTGTCACCAACATTTGATACACTCCAAAAAGCATAAATACAACCAATATAAACGTGAAAACAGATACCTTTTTTTTCGAGAAAATAAAACGTCTCTCCTTTCTAAACTAGACTGACAATATAAATGTACATGCTCATGAATATCTTTTATTATCTAGTTAAACGTGTCTGTTTATGTAAACAGTGGTTCTATATGGTATATTCAATATCCATTGTTAGTTTTGCTTTAAAAAGATCTTTCATGATTTTAATGTATTTCTCTTTTCAGAGTGGTTTAAATATCGTAAAATAACTAGGAGAGAAGAAAAGAGGTGTGACCCGATGGCCGGAGATTTATATATGTGGTTTATTTTTCTATGGTCTGTTGTTGTTTTTGTCTTAGTTGCAATAGGCGGTTATTTTATGTTTCGAAAATTCCTGAAAAAGTTGCCGAAAGAAGACGGAAAATCAATCCTCGATTGGCAGGGTTATTATATAGACGAAACACTTCATCTATGGACAGATGATAAAAAGAAACTATTAAATGAACTTGTAGAACCCGTACCAGAATTATTTCGGGATATTGCAAAAGGCAAAATCGCCGGAAAAATTGGTGAATATGCTTTAGAAGAAAATGCAGATGAAATGACAGAAGAACTCATCATTAAAGGATATATTGCAGCTACTCCTAAGAGAGATCACAAGTTTTTAAGAAAAAAACTGAAAGAAAAAAAGATCGATGCAAGTCCCTACGAACCATATTTTAATCAATAAGAAAAACGCAAAGCGTCTTTTATTAAATACAGCGTTATCTTTAAAGCCACCCCGAGTAGCACCTACGTACTGCGTGTAGGTGCTACTCGAAAGGAGGCGAACTTCCCTTGATGCGGGTGGCGTAAAGATAGCTGTCAACTTATAGATTCTTGCCTTGTAAAAAAACCCAGCATCCTGATAGTGCCACTATCAAGGTGTTGGGTTTTCTGTTTGAACGTGCCAAGTATTTTGTTTCTTCGAAGATCTTTGATCATCTAGTTGTTGTTTTACTTCCTTGTATTTATAATACATCGCTATTCGCCATGGTAAAATCATACCAAAAGCTAATATGAAAAACATTCCTGCTAAAACTTCAAATTCAAAGTGAATCCCGAAAATTAATTTAAATAAAACACGAATAACTAACAAACCCGTTAAAATAAACGGAAAAAGCTTTGAACGTTTCATAAAAACATCATTTTCACGGATCTCAAAGGCAGAAGTTTTAATCAGTATAACTGAAAATAACACTCCAACTGAAAAAGCTTCGATTATTTCTAATGAAGTAATTTCTCGCACTGGCGGGTACACAAACATTAAGAAACCAGTAGACATTGCAACAGGTGGAATAAGGATTTTTCTCACCGATGCAGGTCGCTTCATTGCTTTCATACGAATAAACATAGCAAAAATAGCCATAAATACAGCTAATATTGAAAAGATGATCCCGTACATGTCGTTTCCTCCTAAAACCAATCTGACGCCAAACTATTATACCATAGTTATCCGTCAAAATCGCACGCCCTTCTGGAGAGTTGAAAATCAGAATAGAAGAACATGTAGGAGATTACTGATTAATCTTAAGGTCCAAAACTATTACTACCATATACTACCGGAAGCATCACAAGCTGGCAGATAAAGGTTCCGTCAAGGGAGCTAAAAAATCCCTTCCTGCAGAATTCTTCTAATGAGAGAAAAGAACTTTTTAAACGATCGTTTAAAAACAAAAAAAGGGCTAAGAACCGCAGTTCTTAACACTTTTCTGAAGGGTTTATTAAAGAATACCTAAATAACATCGTACCCCTGTTCTTCAATTTCTTCTTTCATTTTCGCGACTGTCACCGCACCTTCTTCATATTCAACAGTAACGTTATTGTCAGCTAGATTTACCTCTACATTGGAAACACCGTCCAAGTTATTCAATGCTCCTTCGACAGATGATTTACAATGGTTGCATGTCATACCTTTTACAAGAATAACTTCTTTCTTCATTATCAAATCTCTCCTTTATTTTAAAATTTTATTCAACCTTCACTCTTTTCAGGCGAAGGGAATTAGAAACAACAGAAACAGAACTAAACGCCATAGCAGCTCCAGCAACCCATGGTGCCAGCAATCCTAAAGCTGCAATAGGAATTCCAATGGAGTTATAAACAAACGCCCAAAACAGGTTCTGTTTAATATTTCTCATTGTTAAGTGACTTAAACGAATGGCCTGCGGTATCGAGCGCAAGTCTCCTCGCATTAACGTGATATCCGCTGCTTCCATAGCCACGTCAGTACCAGTACCAATTGCCATACCAATATCTGCCGTTGCAAGTGCCGGGGCATCATTGATCCCGTCCCCTACCATGATCACTTTCTTCCCTTCGTCCTGTAGCTGTTTCACTCTCTCTGCTTTTTGTTCTGGCAAAACTTCGGCAAAGACAGAATCAATCCCAACAGATGCAGCGATAGCTTTAGCCGTTCTTTCGTTATCGCCTGTTATCATAATAACTTCGTAGCCTTGACTTTTCAACTCCGCCACTGCTTGTTGCGATGTCTCTTTGACCTGGTCTGCCACTGCAATTGCGCCCATCAACGTCGAATCAACAGCTAGAAGCATAACCGTCTTTCCTTCTTGTTCCAAAGCTGTAATTCTAGCTTCGGTATCCCCAAGAGAAATATTGTTGTCCATCATAAGTTTTCGTGTGCCTACGTATATCTGACTATCAGCTAATTTTCCACTTAGTCCATAACCTGGGATCGCTTCAAAACTCGTAATTGTTGAAAACGGAAGCTGGCTTTCTTTCGCCTTGTTTACAACTGCTAAACCAAGCGGGTGCTCAGAGTAACTTTCAATAGAAGCAGCAATTTGTAGAATTTTATCCTTGGATTCCATAGAAAACACTAGTAAGTCCGTCACTTCCGGAGACCCTTTGGTAATTGTTCCAGTCTTATCTAATACAATTGTGTCGGTATGATGGGCCCTTTCTAAATGTTCCCCACCTTTATAAAGGATTCCATTCTCCGCACCTTTACCAGTACCGACCATGATTGATGTTGGTGTAGCTAAGCCTAGAGCACAAGGACATGCAATAACCAATACTGCGGTAAAGTTTATCAGTGCCACCTGGAACGAAGCACCCGCAAAGAAATACCAGCCGATAAAGGACAGAATGGCAATCAAAAGTGCAGTAGGAACAAAATAGCCAGAAATAATATCGGCCATGCGTTGAATTGGAGCTTTGGAGCCTTGAGCGTCTTCCACTACTTTCACGATTTGAGCAAGCGTTGAATCTTTGCCGACTTTTGTGGCGTGGAAAGTAATAGAGCCTTGTTTATTGATGGTTGCCCCAATAACCTCATCGCCAACAGTTTTATCAGTTGGAATACTTTCACCTGTTAACATCGATTCATCAACAGAGGACTGTCCCTCATGAACAATACCATCTACAGGTATTTTCTCACCAGGTCGAACTTTCACTAAGTCTCCCGATTGAACATCCTCTATAGCAATCAGGCTTTCTTCCCCGTTTCGAATCACTGTTGCTTTTTTTGCCTGAAGTCCCATTAATGTTTTAATTGCCTCAGACGTACTACCTTTTGCTTTAGCTTCTAGTAACTTCCCTAGTAAAATTAAGGTGATAATGATAGCACTAGTTTCAAAAAACAGATTCACCTCACCAAGCGTGACAAGATAAACAGAATAAAAGTAGGCAGCTGACGTTCCCATTGCGACTAATACGTCCATATTGGCACTTCCGCCTCTTAAAGACTTATACGCCCCTTTGTAAAACTGAAGCCCAGCATAGAATTGTACCGGTGTCGCAAGTGCCCATTGTACGTACCCATTCATCAACCAATGAGGGAGTAACATCGCATTGGAGAAATGGTCGATCATCGTAATAAATAAAGGAATCGAGAAAACCAATGCGAATAAAAACAAAAATTGTTGTTTTTTCACTAGTTTATCTTTCTTATTTTTTTTACCTTCCTCATTTTCACGATGGCGTTTGGCACTGTAACCAACTTTCTCGATTCGTTTTATGATGGTTTCTTCATCAATGAGCCCGGGAGTGTATCTTACTTTTCCTCTTTCCATGGTCAGGTTCACTGTTACCTCTTTTACACCATCTAATTTACCAATTACTTTTTCAATTCGAGCTGAGCAGGCTGCACATGTCATCCCTTCAATAGAAAGATCTAAACTTTCATCTTCTACGTGATAGCCTAGTTTTTCAATTTTTTCAACAGCTTGCTGAGGAGAGAATAATGCTTCATCGAACTCTAACGTCGCTTTTTCCATCGTTAAATTAACAGTAGCGTTTACCCCTTCTTGTTTATTTAAGACTTTTTCAATTCTAGAAGAACAAGCCGCACATGTCATTCCTTGAATAGGTAATTGTATTTTTTTCGTCATACTCATTCCCTCTCCTTTCTCATTACGACTTAGAAAACTGTTGAATAACTTTCATCAATTCATCAATCGATTCTTCGCCATCACCAAGTTGGATCGCATTTGTCACACATCCTCTAGTATGATCCTCTAGTAATTTATATCCTACTTTTTTCAAGGCAGCATTTATAGCAGAAACTTGGACAAGAATATCTACACAATAACGGTCTTCATCTATCATCTTTTGAATCCCCCGTACTTGCCCTTCCACTCGTTTCAACCTTTGCAGCAATTGTTTCTTTTCAGCTTCTGATCGCATTTTCACTGGTTCTTTGTTCGACATGAGTGGAATCGTTAATCTATCATCCAAAGCGAGCACCTCTATTCGTATTATTTCTATACATATACCATACCCCCGGTGAGTATTAATGTCAATAATTACGAATCGTTTTTGAATAGGGGTATCACCACCCTATATTTTATATAGATTTTTCGATAAATATACTAAAAAATAATAAAAGATTACAGTATATAAACTGTAATCTAAGTGGGGGTATATAAAAATCAATGTATCATCGACAAAACATTCAAATTCATCTAGTTTACCATAAAATAATTATGTAACCATAAGATGATTCACTTCTTCTTCCACTGTATCTATAATCTCTTCTTCTGATAAATCATGAAGTAAAAGCTCTCGTTTTACAAAATCAGATTCATTTGTTGCACGTTTATGGCCATACTTTTTATCATAATACTCCGTGAGCAAAAGTTTGGAAAGTTGTTTAAAGTCTTCTTGCTTTAATAGGTCATCCATTTCTTTCTGAAATACCGTTGGTAATCCTTTTCTAATAATTGCGCTCGCATGTTTAAATTCTTCTACATATTCATGAGGTTGATAATCTTCTAACAGCCGATCAACTCTTCTATCAAGGCCATCATGTATTTCAATGTAATGACCATTTTCTTTTGTTTCCATAATAAAGTCAGGTAATACGATACGACCGATTCGTTTACTTTCAGCTTCTAGTATCATGGTTTTACCTGGAGAAATTTTGGAAAGTTCCTTCGCCAGTAAAAATTCAAACTGCTTTTGACTACGAAACGTTTTTCCTATTTGTCCAAACACAGACCCACGATGATTAGCTAAACCTTCTAAATCAATGACTGGATACCCTCTTTGTTTTAGTTCCTCAAGCCACTTTGTTTTCCCGGTACCGGTGTTCCCTTCTAGGACAATAGTTTTCCAATCCATCTGGGATAAGCTCTCTAATCGCTCTTGTACATGCTTTCTAATCGATCGAACTCCTCCTTCCAACTGGAGGACAGGAATGTCCATCGCATGCATGACAGAAACAAATGATGCACTTCTCATTCCTCCACGCGCGCATGCAACCACAGCCGTTTTAGGCGCATATTTTTCATTAAACTTCATCCATTTAGCATAAAACTCCGGTAATTTCTTCGAGTAGATATTAACGCCTATTTCTTTTGCTTTCTCAGGACTTTCCTGCTTATAAAGAGTGCCGATTTGGGCTCGTTCATCATTAGTAAAAAGCGGAACATTTATACTTCCGGGTTCATGAAACTCTTCAAACTCTGCGGGAGATCGAACGTCAATTAAATAATGCGGATGTTCTAACAGTTCATGGTACTGGATAGTTGGTAACATACGTTCAGACATGTTTTATCTCACCTTTTTCTATAGTAATTTGACCTTTTCATGTTGCTTCCCTACATATGAAAAAACACCCCATCACGGAGTGTCCATTCTTATTTTTGATTCTGCATTGCCTTCATCATTTGATTAATCTTCTTCTGTGATGGATTTTGTCCCATTTGCATCATCATCACTCGAAGCATTTTTTCGTTAATTGGCGGATTTTTCTTCATGTAATTCATCATGTACTGTCTAGCAAGAAAGAATCCTAGTGCGACCCCTGCTAACAGAGCGATGACACCGATTAAAATATTTACCCACATCGGCGTTGACCCTCCTTCATTCTTTCAAGTTATTGTTTCGACCTTTTTCTCTCTCAACCCTGTTTATTATACATGAACAGTTATGATTTTGAAAGGGAATTCCCTAAAACAAGTCAACAGTTTTAATATTCTATCGCCATATCTAGTGGTCGTATTGGTTTTAACCAGCCATACCTTTTAGATTGGACGCTGATTGCTAAGAAATATGGTCTAAAATTACGTAGCACTTCAAAAAACATTGTCTCTGCGTCCAAACTTCCATCTGCGTATAAAATAATTTTATTTTTGGATAAGATTAATCTTGCGTAACTTTTATATTTATCAAGCTGTAAAATATGCTTTTCAAAGGAATAGTGGTAGTCATCTTCTTTACCTAAAGCTTCAAAAAGAAATGTATCTAATTCATCAATGTGATAGTCATTTTTTATATAATTTATTTGTAAGTCAGTAATTGTCTTTAATATCCCTTTGGCATAATAGTTTTCAACAAATAGATGAAAAAGTTTTTTTTCCATACCGTTGTACATATATGCGACCTCTTCATTTACTAAAATGATATCATACCTTCTCATAGACATTCTCCTCCTAAAGCTTGTACCTACCTTAATTATAGAAGAACTACCCTAAAGGATTTGTCAGAATGTGTAAGGAAAGCTGACTAATTTTGTCATATAAAAAAGATGTCTCAAAAGGTCCTAACAGACCTTTTGAAACATCCCATTCTAACAATTATTTTTCTAGTAACTGCTTGAATTTCAAAACAACATTTTCCGATGTAAAGCCATACTCCTGTAAAATTTTATCTCCAGGCGCTGAAGCTCCAAAACCATCAATTGCCAATATAGAACCATGATCTCCCGTGTAACGATCCCAGCCCATAGATACAGCCATTTCAATTCCTAAACGATTTTTAAGATTTGAAGGAAGTACAGACTCTTTATATTCTAGTGTTTGTTCTTCAAAACGATCCCAGCTTGGCATACTAACTACGGAAACGTGAATTCCTTCTTTTTCTAACGCGTGTTGTGCTTCTACCGCTAGAGAAACCTCTGATCCGGTTGCCAGTAGTAAACCGTCTGTCTTACCATTCGATTCAGAAACAACATAGGCACCTTTTTTCACTCCTTCATATGCTTTCTCTTTCGTCGAAGCAAGTGTAGGTAAACCTTGACGAGTAAGCACTAAAGCTGTTGGTTGGTCAGAACTTTCCAATGCAATTCTCCATGCTGCAGCAGTTTCATTACCATCAGCCGGACGAATAACAGAAATACCCGGAATAGCTCTAATAGCAGCTAACTGCTCAACAGGCTCATGAGTAGGACCGTCTTCCCCTACTGCAACACTGTCATGCGTAAACACAAACGTTGTAGGGATTTTCATTAGTGAAGACAATCTTAATGCTGGACGTAAGTAATCTGAGAAAACAAAGAATGTTGCGCAATAAGGCTTTAAACCACCGTGCAATGCAATACCGTTTGCTGCAGCGGCCATCGCAAACTCACGAACACCGAACCAAATATTTCGACCGGAGTAGTTATCACGAGAAAAAGCATCTTCTCCGTTCATCATTGTTTTTGTAGAAGAAGCTAAATCTGCTGAACCACCAAACAAACTCGGTACAGAGTTAGCCAAAGCGTTAATTACTTCTCCGCTGTGCGCACGGGTAGCTGCCTTGTCTCCTTCTTCATATACAGGAATATCTTTATCCCATCCTTCAGGTAACTCGCCTTTAATAGCAGTAGCTAGTTGGTTAGCAAGCTCAGGATGAGCTTTTTTGTATTCTTCAAATTGCTCGTTCCAAGCGTCTTCTTTCTTTTGACCTTCTTCTTCGAGCTTCTTGTAGTGCTCTCTCACTTCATTTGGAACATGGAAATCTTCTTCAAAAGTCCATTTATACGATTCTTTTGCTAATTTGACTTCATCTTTCCCAAGTGGTGCACCATGAGATGCTGATTTACCACTTTTGTTCGGAGAGCCAAAACCAATCATTGTTTTTACTTCGATTAATGTAGGACGATCATCTGACTTAGCGCTTTCAATTGCCGCACTAATTGCTTTAAGGTCGTTACCATCTTCAACACGAATTACTTGCCATCCGTATGCTTTATATCGGTCTTCGACACTTTCAGAGAAAGATTCATGTAAATCACCATCTAAGGAAATATCATTTGAATCATACATAACGATAAGTTTTCCTAATTTCAGGTGACCTGCTAATGAAGACGCTTCAGCAGAAACACCCTCCATTAAATCTCCATCTCCGCAAATGCTGTATGTATAATGGTCAACAACATTAAACTGGTCTTTATTATAAGTTGCAGCTAAGTGCTTTTCAGCCATAGCAAAACCAACTGACATAGCAAAACCTTGACCTAAAGGACCTGTTGTAGCTTCTACTCCTGGAGTATGTCCAAATTCGGGATGCCCTGGAGTTTTACTTCCCCACTGTCTGAATCCTTTTAAATCATCTATAGAAACGTCATAGCCATGGAGATGGAGTAAGCTATATAGAAGCATAGATCCGTGACCCGCAGATAAAATAAAACGATCACGATTAAACCAATCTGGATTTTTTGGATTATGGTTCATGTACTTACTGAACAATTCATAAGCCATTGGTGCCGCACCCATAGGCATTCCCGGGTGACCTGAATTCGCTTTTTCAATACTGTCAATTGATAGTGTTCGGATCGTGCTAATAGATAAATTCTCGATGCTTGTAGCCATTCTTGATCAGCCTCTTTTCATAAAAATTTTATCAAATATACTTTTATCATATACTTTATAGAGAGGTTAGACAACCATATTTAGCATGTTAGTTAAAAATATAACACATTTACAAAAAACTAATTTCATTTAAGACATCTGATAATGAATACATTCTGTAATTTACAGAGAGTATTGCGGCTATGATATATATTAGCCTAATTCTTTTAAAATAAAAAATTAAATTAGAACAGAGTGGAACTCGAGTCCGATAAATGCGCATGCTTTCCTTCCTTGGTTTTTCAATTAAAATAACAATAATACTTATAGGTGAAAAATATTCAAATAAAAAAAGTAATCAGTTTCCCAAACAACAATAATGGAAAATGGATTACTTAATATAAACAAATCAAAAGATATTTCAAGAGAAATTAGTGTAAAGAATCATTCTCTTTTTCTTTTTTTAATTTAGCTGGTGTTACATCTGTACCTTCTTCGTCAACAACTTTTACCGATTTTAATTGGTTCTTAAATGACTTGCGAACATTCTTCAAATATTCATTCCTTAGCTCTTTTTGCTCTTTTTGTTCTTTTAATGATAAACCTTCGCTTTTTGCTTTCCTTGCTAAAATGTTTATTCTATCAAGTTTTTCTTTATGAATCATCTGAATCCCTCCGTTTGTTGATAGGCATATTTCATTTTAAAGCAATGAAATAAAGGATTCAAGTTTACTGCCTAATCGTTGGACAAGCTTTTCATATGTTCCTGATATCTTCGATGTGCCGTTGCTTTTGAAATCGAATATCCCATCCCTCTTAGCATTAGGGCCAGTTCATGAAAAGTCATTCCACTCTCTCTTAATCTCAAGATCTCTTTGAGTGGAACCTCTTTTCTCTTTCTTCCTCCACCACGGGTTGCACCCAATAGATTCATAGACGGATCAAAGCCATTACTAACAGCTCGCTTCATCCCTCTTTTTATTTTAACATTTTGAAGTTTACGCTGATACTCCTCCACAATAGCGACGATATCCAACACCATTGAGTCGGTCTCAGATAATGCTAATTCACCATTGTCTTTTAGAGAATATATTTTTACATTCATTTTATTCAACTGGTGAATGAGAGCCATTTTAGCATTCCCACGACCAAGTCTTGTGTCGTCTTGAATAAGTAATATATTAGCCTCTTGTTTTTTAAATCGTTCGAGCATGATAAATATTCCGTCTCTCTCTATTTCATAGCCACTTGCTTTTTCTTCTATTATATCAATAACCTGGATGTTTTCGGCTTCTGCTATTTTCACTAGTTCTTCTTTTTGTCGGATAAGAGATGTTTGTTGTGTTTCTTTGTCAGTACTCACTCTCGTATATATTATTCCTCTCACTCTTGAGCAACTCCTGTCAGCTGAGTTGGAACGTCTAATCGTTGACCCGGAAAGATACTCTCATTATCCAAATCATTTTTTGACTTCATCCATGAAATAGTCTGTTCAATTGTCATATCATGGTCATCCGAAATGGAACTGGCAATCGCCCATAGAGACTCTCCATCTTCAACGGTCCATTCTGTTGACACCTGATACTTTTCTTCAACTGGAGTATGATTATCTGAAAAATAAGTCCATGAGTATAATACACAGGATAAAAGAAGTATAAAAACAGATCCGTCTATGTACTTTCGTAAAGATTTATATGTTTGCATTGCTCATCACCTCATAATAAGAATGTTTGTTCCCTTTTACTATAACTAGAACAGTTGTTCGTGTCAAGCATATAAGTAGAACGAGTGTTTGCGAAACTAACGTTCTCATGGTATAATGTTCCTGTAAATGTTTCTTAATACTAGATTGCTATGATATACAACTATTAAATAGAACAAAATACATATAACGAGGTGTGAAATATGACAAAGCTCTCTTCTAGACAGCAAGCTATTTTTGATTTTATTAAATCAGAAGTTAAAGATCGTGGATATCCCCCTTCGGTGAGAGAAATCGGAGAAGCAGTGGGCTTAGCATCTAGTTCAACTGTGCATGGTCATCTATCAAGACTAGAGAAAAAAGGCTACATTCGCCGTGATCCAACTAAACCGCGCGCTATTGAAGTTTTGGGATTACATGATGATTCCTCTCAAGTAAATCACACGGCATCCATACAAATTCCTGTAATTGGTAAGGTTACTGCAGGACAACCGATCACTGCGATTGAAAATGTGGAAGAATACTTACCATTGCCAGCAAGCTTTGTTCAGGATGAACAGTCCTTTATTCTTGAAATATCTGGGGATTCTATGATAGAGGCTGGTATATTTGATGGCGATTATGTCGTAGTTAGACAACAAAGTCATGCAAATAATGGAGAAATCGTGGTCGCTATGACAGAAGATGATGAAGCGACTGTGAAACGATTCTTTAAAGAAGATAATTACTTTCGACTCCAACCTGAAAATTCTACATTAGACCCAATCATTTTAGATAAAGTTACTATTCTTGGCAAAGTCATCGGCGTTTTCAGAACACTTCAATAACTTATGTATACCATTGAAAAGAAGATCAAGTGATACTACTTGATCTTCTTTTTATTTTTTACCTAGTGTTATGCCAGATAGAGTTTAAGAATGATGTCTGTCTAGATTTTAAAAGTAGGACAAGGAGCCTGCCTCATCCTTTCTCTTTAGTTATGAAGATTTAAATGAAAGCCTCACATTCCGTTAACTGCGTCCCGCACTAACAAACCAAACTTGAGTTGTTGAAAAAGTATTCTCTTGCCTAGTAGGTCTTTTATATTTAATTTTTTTCTGTATAATCTTTGTTGAGGGTTTTTTACAAAGCTCCCTTTTATTTTTATTTTTCTTTTGGGTAACTTTTTCCTCTCTGCTGTTACTTACTTTGTTTCCGTTATCTGCCTCTAAATCTCTCACATCTTCTTCGCTTCTTGTTTCCAAGAGGGAACCTTTAGCATACGAGAGTATATTTTGCATGGATTGCATTAAGGTTTTTTCACCATATGCTTTCAATAGTGATACTTTTGCGCTCTGTGAATTACATTCAATAAACTTAATTTCTAGATCTTTTGTTAGTCCAAAATCTATCCCGATCTCTCCAAATTCCCCATATTTATCTTCCGTCTCTTTATAAACAGTGCATAAAAAGGATTCAATTCTTTTCTTAATTTTCAATTTTTCTTTGGAGGATAATTTTATCCACTTGAACAAATCATCAAGTGGGATAGCATCTGAATGAATTGTAATCGGGGAGTTTTCTTGGCTAACTCTTGCACTTATTCCACCGACCTGAATTCCTTTAGTTATATCTCTTTGTAATTCAGCCCGCAAATCTATCCTTCTATTGTTAAGTTCTAATAGGTCGATAGCTTCTTGTACCATAAATCCTTTCCCTTTGTAAAATTTGTCTAAGAAAGGGATAACATCATCTAACTGTTCATAGTTCATGGTGTAAATTTTTTGTTGAGTATAATCATAATACTTACACTGATAATGATTATTTGATAACAATTCTACGCGCACCACATTTTGTCCTTTTCTCCCGGTGACCCCTTTCAGATAAATCGTTTGATGTTTATTCATCATGTAAAATAAATCTTCTGGACCTTCATATAAAACCGTTTCTAACAAATAAGGTTTTAATGGCTTAAGATTACTAAAATAGTTATAAATGTCCCAATTTCCTAATGAAGAAGGATTCAAAAAGAATGTTTTCTTTTTCTTGCATTGATCTATAAAAGTGCGATAGTTGTCTTTAAATTTCTTCGTTGCACCACCACGCCGATAAAGAACTTCTGGATATGGAAAAGTACCTTGTTTCCATAAGTTATTTTTAAAATCAAAATAATATCCAGTAATGACTTGTTTGTCTATATTGACTTTATTAATGGAGAAAAAAAACATTTTAAAATAATCTTCTTTATTAGCCTCCGCCAATTTTTCCAGCCGATAATGGGGTTTATTTTTAGAAATACCTTTCCAGGCTCTATTCGACACTAACACCCCGAGACTATCGGTTATATTTGCCTTCATACTCAAGTTTCATCACCCTTTCCTCTGTAACATGCTCAAACATATCATATTAAGAAATAAATAAATGGTGAGTATATAACCTCTTAAATATCCCTGTATTACACCCAAATTCCCAGCGTAAATGTCAAAATCCATTTATAACGATATGCAGATCCCTTAATACCATACTTTTGATTTCACCCCACCTTATTTAAATCATTTCTTACAATTATTTTACTTACTATTAACTATCTGATTAGTCATTATTTCTTTAAATAAAGCATACGCTTGGATGAAGTAGTTTTTTTAATATAGACCCGAGGTTGGATCATACATTCCATCACCTTTATGCTTGTATGATGTTGACACTGAAGTTTTACACACAGCATCATTATTCTCGTTTGTAATTTTCTTCACAGAAAAGTTGATATGTGAAGTTAGTTAATTGGAAGGATGGTCCGATTGTATATTAAATGGATAGCTACAAATAAAATAGACGAGATTTATTTTCCAAATATATTTCGAAAAGGAATAATATCTTCCTCAGAAAAAATCACTTTTCATTTCGGCTCTTGGGAAAAAGAGCTTATTATCCAATATTCGAACATTCTTCCTAATGACACCATTGGTATATCTGAAAATATAAAAAACGACACATCTATTCCTGATCAGTTGGATTACGAAATGAATTTAACAGAAACGAATTTAAATCTTGGCCCGGTAGTACTATATTTAGTATCTAATCGATTACTAAAATGTTTAGATAAATTAAAAGATCGGATAGAAAGATATGTTCCTTTAAATGGTTTAATTATCATTAGTAATAGTTTAGGAGTTAACATTGAAGAGCAAACAATTAATGGGTATTATTTTCAACCAAAATCCGAAACCAACCATTCAATTTTGAGAGAAGGAATCTTTCCATATCCTGGTGCTGTTTTTAAAAGAGCTATTATCCCACCCCATATAGACAAAGATTTATACGAAAAAACAAAAGGCCGGGTGTTCAATTCTAAATTTTTCACCAAATGGGAAATGTGGGAGTGGCTCTCCTCGGATCGCACCATTCAAAATAATCTACCTTATACAAAAGAGCTAACAACTTTAGAAGACATAAATGACATGTTAGCAGAATATCACTCTATCTATTTAAAGCCCAAAAAAGGATCTAGTGGAAAAGGAATCATTAAAATTGAAAATGATAACGGGTTCTACCAAATAACTAATGATAAATGCATTTTAGCTAGATTAGAAAATATAAAAGACCATCCTTTAATTGAAGGTATTTCTAATAAGAAAAAACATTATATGATCCAGCAAGGTGTTCCTGTCCATTATGATTCAAGAAGTGTTGATTTCCGATGTTACATGCAAAAAGATGAAACAACCCGATGGAAGTGTTCTGGTTACCTAGGTAGATTTGCTGTACCGGGTAGCATCACTACCAATTTACAAAACCTTGATTACCTGCTTCAAGGTCCAGAGGCATTGAAACAAATCTTTGACTTAGACGAGAATCAAGTACGTTTACTAGAGCAAAAAATTGAAAGAGTTTGTTTAAAGGCTTGTCAGCTTCTTGACCAACACGGTTGCTATGGGGATATAGCTATTGATTTCATTGTAGATAGAGATTTACACGTATGGATATTGGAAATGAATAAAAGGTATGGATACAGAAGTTTTTCAATCCTAGAAGACCCTGAATTATTTGGTGAAATAATCTGTAATCCGTTTCTTTATGCAAGTGCTTTAGCGGGTTTTAGCAAAATAAGAAAACATCATAATGGTGCTGAGAGAGAGCAATTAATAGTGAGGACATTATGCTAGTTTTCATTTATAATAACAGTGTTCAAAGCTGTCAATTTACTTGACACTAAATTGCTAGAGTAAAATTTAAAAATATAGTCTCATTAAAGCACTACAGCCTTACATATTTAAAAGTTTCGAGGTGATTTAAATAGACAAACACTTGGCGTCTTTAGCACAAAGATAAGAATTTATATAATTCCAGGTTTTTAGAGATGGTTGTTCCCTTTCAAATAGAGGATCTCGAATCCGTTATTGGCAGACGCTTTCCGCGGTATTGTTCTGCTCCCTAGGAAGTTCGCAGGGGCACTAAAAAAGTCGATTTTCACTTTTTTAGTGCCCCTATGATGCAATGAGCGAAGACATCGTAAAGGCATGCCGACCCTCATAATAAAACAGCAAACTTTCTTTCGGAAAAATTTTATTAGTAAACATAGTTCTGATTATAATACCAAACAGCATGTTCAAAAGGAACACGGTGATGCTTACTGTCAATCCTACCTCTGTAGGGTCTGAAATTAGCTTCCAGCAGCCAAATTTTCCCGGTTTCATCGATTGCAATATCGATCCCTAGATCAATTACTTGAGGATATTTTGATTCCAAAGCCTTCGCTATTTTAATACAACATTGTTTTATTTCTTTCTTGATTTTTTGGTTAATCAATGGTTTTAATCTGAATTTAAGTCTTCCTCCCTGATCTCGATTAGTAACATTCAAACACTTATCTGCTACTCTAGCGTAGAACCCAATCACTTTCCATGTACCTGACTTGGTTTTTTGCGGCGATACTCTGAAATCAAACTTGTTTCCTTTATATTTTTTGCTCTTAATCCCTTGCTGGAGAATAAATCGATTTGGCGATTTAAATAGAGAAGAATAATAGCTTAGCAGGTCTTTTTGTGGAAAATTAGTGATTGTTTCTTTTGTTTTCAAAATGTGCGCCATTGTATATCCACTGTTTGTTTTTTCTAGAACATAAATATTGTTGCCTTTACAACTACGTTTTGGTTTAATGTAGACTTTACCAAAGCTTTCGATCATCTGCACCATTTTTTCAAAGGATAAGTTTGCTGCTTCAGGTAAAAATGGTGCCGTTTCTTCTACTGATGCTAAATATTCATGTATTTTATATTTGCTTCTATCTTTATTCGTAACGGCATTAAAGAATATAATGTTATTTTTCATACTAAGATGATTAATTTTATTAATCAATTTTTCTTTTCTCAAATAAGATTTCGTCCGGTATATGTTCACATTTGGAATCGGCGTTGCTTCTTCTTTGTGCATCTCATCTTTTTCATACGAATAAACCACAGCGTTAACGGTATTTTTATTAAGAGAGAGGCTTTTCATCGTATAAAAGCAAATATCAATTGCATTTTTACATGCCAGGTTCTTGTAGAATTCAACTACAGAACCTGGTACTACTGAGTTTGTTTGCTTGATTAACCCAGATGGTAAAATTATACCGATCATAACTGTTCCTCCTTTTTACAATAATCTATTATTAAAATATTATCGTAAATTTTAAAAGTTACTGCTCGAATATTAGCTATTATGCTTAATAGTCATAATTCGATTGATTTGCGTTTTATCCTCTAAGCTCCGGAATCCCCCCAATAAGGGCCAACGATTTAACTCGAAAATAAAAAGAGAACCGTATTGGTTCATACCTATATCGACACCAAAAATTGTTTGGTTCGGAAAAGATAAACCTAAAGTAGTTGCTGCCAAAGTGGATATCTTTTTTAGTTCTATTACTTTAGCAACGTTTACATCTACCTCTTTTATCTCACTCATTGCGTCTTCAAGCGATAAAACTGTTCCCTTCCGTCTTCTATTTGTTACCTTGTATCCTTTCCCACCTTTTCTAGCAAGAATACCAGTTACAGCCCATGGAAGTTCTCTCGATTTCCGCTGAACAATTATTCTGAAATCAAAGCGTCTACCATCTATTTTAGCAAGATCCACTTCTTGCTGAATAATAAATTCTTTTTTACTCACTGCATTCTTTATATAACTACAAAGATCTTCGCAGGTCTCAAATACCAGTCGATTTTTATTAATATTCACAACGTATGTTGAGTCCGATTTTTTGTCTACGAAATAAATACTTTTGCCCTGTTTTCCCTTATTTGGTTTAACAACAACTGATTTATATTTACTTAACATGCTTAAAAAGTTCCGGTTGCTCCACATCATTGTGTTAGGAAGATGTAGCTGCAAATGTTTATTTTTTTTCATTGCCAAGTACATTTCATACTTATTTCTTCCTCTTAAAAGTACCGCCATTTTTTCACCTCTTTTTCATTTATTGCGACAAATCTAATATTGAATATTTAAACCATCATCATCCTTGCTTGATTTGGTGAATGCTTCTAAGCTTTCCTTTGCTTTTTTTTCTCCAAGTAAATATTTAGCGTAAAAGAGGATATTGGACATGGCTTTATTCAACCTTTTTATCCCAAAAGCTTTCAAAAGAGATACTTTTGCGCTTTGAGAATTGCACTCAATAAACCTAATTTGAAAATCTTTTGTTAAAGCAAAATCTATACCGATCTCCACAAATTTTCCATATTTAACTTCTGTTTCTTTATAAATCATGTAGAGGAAGTTATCAATTTGCTGTTTTATTATTAATTTGTGTTCGGAAGATACATTTTTCATTTCAAATAATTTATCCAATGGAAAGGCATCGGCGTGAATTGTTATCGGCGAATTTTTTTTACTCATTCTAACACTTACACCGCTAATCTCTATTTCTCCTATTTTGTTTCTTTGCAATTCAGCTCGTAAATCAACCCTCCTACCATTTACCTCAATCAGATCGATAGCTTCTTGAATCATAAATTTCTTTCTTTTGTAAAACTTTTCTATAAAAGGAATGATCTCCTTCATTTTTTTATAGCGTGTAGAGTGGATTTTACGATTGGTATGATCATAATATCTACACTGATACTGATTGTTAGGGAGGCGTTCTACTCGAACCACGTTTTGCCCTTTTCTACCCGTGACACCTTTCAGATAGACAATTTGATGCTTCTTCATCATGTAAAATAAATCATCCCGATTCTCATATAATATTGTCTGTAACAAATATTCTTTTAAGGGGTTAACAGTACTAAAATAGTTGTAAATATCCCAGTTTCCTAACGAAGTAGGGTTTAAGAATAATGTTTGTTTTTTATTGCACTGACCGATAAATGTGCGATATTTTTTTCGATCCCTTTTTCCAACCCCTCCACGACGGTAGATAATATCGGGATATGGAAACGAATCCGTCTTCCAAACTTTATTTATGCAATCAAAATAACCGCCAGTTACTACTTTTTTTTGTGTGTCTACATTGGCGATCGTGAAAAAAAACATATTTAAATTAACATCTGCATTGGCTTCTGCCAATTTTTTCAACCGGTAGTGTGGTTTTTTATTATTGACAGCTCTCCATGCTCTATTTGATACCAACACTCCGAGATGGCCAGTTAAAGTTTTCTGTGCGCTCAAAATTTGTCACCCTTTCTTCTGTTACATGCTTATCCATGTTCATTCATAGCATATTAACAAAAAAGTCTATTTGTAACGGCTATATGACCTTACACTCTACCCAAATACTTTCTTATAGTCTTTTATCACTTAGATTGCTTTTTGTGAAATTTCCGATGAAATGTGTCAGTCAGGTAAAAATACCTCCCCCCTGCTAGAAACAGGAGAGAGGTATTTATTATCTCGATTTATTTTTCCTTCTCTTTTTCTTTTTCCGTGGAAAGCCAGCTATGCTCATAGCATATAAAAAAGGCATTCGCTTAACTTTTGGTGCTAAACCAGGGTCTTCTACTGGAAAAACGTGTCTAAGATTCATCTCTAAAATCCAGACATGCAGATTTTTGTCTACGATAAAATCAATGGCAATATCTCCATAATTACCATTTATATCAAGTTTCTCACAAGCACGTGTACAAATACTGTTTATTTTCATTACTTGTGAATAGGTACTTTTCTTATCCAATTTATAAATTTTTTTTAACGCATCTCGGCCCGTCATCCAATAATCCAAATGACGTATATTTGTAACTATGCTACCAGGTTGAGAAATTCTTGCCGTTATACCCGAGGATTTCCACTGATGCATTTCATTTCTTTGCATATAGATACGAAAATCTACATTTCTAGATTGGTATTTAGTCGGCACACCTTGTTGAACTAGATATCTGTTTGAACTCTTGAGGCGTTTTACGAGTAATGTGTGGTCTTTTAAATGCGTAACACTTTTTTTATCTTTTTTATCATCCGTCACATGGTATAAAGATCCATCCCTTTCCAATTGAATAATTTTTTTACCTTCCGAACCTTTGACTGGTTTTAAATAAACGGAAGGATAAGTTACAAGCATTTCTTTTATTTCTTCCATAGAGTTTACTTTTTTAGTGAAAGGAAGGTGTTTTTTCAAGATAGAATCTGAGGACAACCATTGCCACATTTCCCATTTATTAAAAAAATAAGAATTAAACATACGTCCTTTGGTGATCTCACAGAGGTATTTATTCGTTTTATCCGCTAAAGGCACTCTTTTAAAGATAGCACCAGGGGAGAAAAAAGTTGCTTTTTTCCACTTTAAGTCCTTACACCTCAAATGTGATTGGAAATAGTATCCTTGTATTTCTCCCGTATTTGTATTGATTCCTTCCTCTGCACAAACACAAATCATCCCTTTTACTGGAACAAAAGCTTCTATTCTTTTTTGTAAATTTTTTAACCTTTTGCCCAATCTTTCATTAGTATTCGCAGCAATCCACAAAATCGTTGGCCCAACGTTCAACGTATTGTTGGTAATCTTGATCTCAAAAGTCAGATTATCTGGAATAAAAAGTTGCTTTTGTAGATCTTTAGAAAGACCAATTGTGTTACTAGGCAGGTTTTTGTCGTAAAACACAGTCATTTTCTTATTCCATGAACCAAACTGAAAATCTATCTCTTGCGAGGTTAGTTTACTCTCAAAAGTATTGTATATCGGCAAATGGATATCATCATTGTTCTTGGAATGTATCCACTTTATCTTTATCTTTTTAAGCATCTAGGTCTCCCACCTCCTATTTTTTATTAATATATGTACTACTGGAAAATCGGAGTGGACTCGTCATTCAACAATACTATCAAACATCTATTCACGGTTTTTATATGTCGCTAAATATCTGACTTAGTAGAAGGTAAAAGTACCTTGGTAGCTCGAGTAAGTCAATAACTCTTTTTTGAGCCTACTAGTCAAAGAAACAAGCAGGTTTTTTAAGGGTACATACGATATTACGTAAAAAGAATAGTTGGGAATGGAGGAATTAAAATGGGTGTAGTAAGTTCATGCTCAGTTACTGTACAAATTACTGCACTTGATGGAATATCAATTCCACCAATCACAGTCTTTGCAGACCTAGATTTCCCTAAAGCAAATGGGTTAGTTAGTATAGACGTTCTTGGGGTATCGATTGAAGTCCCTTGTCCATCAATCGATTTTGAAACAACTATTGGTGTAGCAGGTCTCGGTGTAGTAACTTTGTTAATTCAAGCTACAGATAACTAGGTTCAAAAATGGGTTGCTAATAAGCATTTAGGCCTTTGCCAATAGCAACCCATCTACATACTAGTTGATACCTGGCCAAACAAAAATTCGATTCCCATACTGTCCTTTATAATTTCCACTTAAGTCCTCATCTCAAAAATAGTTCCATTAAGATTGCCTAATATTCACTTTAACTAGTCAAAAATACAAGCACAGTTTTTAGAATGACATAAGATGGTTCATAAACGTTAACCCACATAGATAAAACATTAAAAAAGTATTCATCTTTTACAGACATCTGTTTCTCTTAAAAAGTTACAGAAACGAAATTCGAGGTGTAAATCGTCTATGGCTAAAAAACCTTTAATTGGTATCTTAGTGAAAAAGCCAACAAAGTTGCGATATTTGGAGGCAAACTTGTTAAATATCAATTTATTAGTATTTAACTCTAAAGGGATTGACTGGGATAAACAAAGAATACGTGGTTATTTATTTGATGGAACTAACTGGAAAATGAAAAGTTGTCAGTTCCCAGCAGCAATCTATAATCGGCGTTATTCTTCTAGGCAACATATAGTGACTAGACTGGAAGGAATCATCGGCAAAGGAAAAATATTTAATTTTATTACCCGATTAGATAAATGGAAAGTTCATCAAATTTTACAAAAAGGTGCAATTTTAGATTATTTACCAGATACGTATCTTTTCCACGAAAATAATTTACTTGATCTATTATCAAAGTACCGAAAATTAATTCTTAAGCCATGTGTAGGAAATCTGGGTAGACGTGTTTACTTGATAGAACAAACAATGGATAAAAAATATAAATTATACATTGATAAGAATAATGCTACTCGTAAACCCTCGCCCAAAAAGCACTTTTTTTCGAACCAGCAGAATAAACGATCAACTGAAATGACTAAAACAAGCACTCAGAAAATACATGCATCGCTAAATAATAAACAGTTATTGGAACAGGCTAAAATAATTACAAAAAATCCTAAAAAATTCAAAAAAGGTGTCAGTGATTTAGTAAAGAATGATAAATTTTTAGTACAAAAATTTATTCCCCTAGATCAAACCGATGAAAAAATCTATGATATTCGGATATATGTCCAGAAAAATGATAAAGGAAAATGGACAGTGACTGGAGGAATTAGTAGAGTTGGTAGTGTTACTTCTTATATAACTAATATGTGTACAGATATTAAAAGCTTTATTGAAATTCTTGAATGTGATAATAACTTGTCTGTAAAAATATTAAAAAAAATGAAAACACTAAGCATACAAATTGCAAATGAAATTGATAGGGAAACAAAACATATAGGTGAACTAAGTGTGGATTTAGGATTAGACCAACACGGCAAACCTTGGCTAATTGAAGTAAATGGACTACCGCAAAGAAGAATTGCCGAACGTATTAATGACCCTAAGTTGGTTCGCGATCTTTATACGATGCCGCTTAAATATGCTCAATTTTTAGCATCCGAAAGTTCTCATTTTAATGATAATTTTCTTGATACCGATGATTTGTCAAGAAAGAAGTTGATTAAATATCAAGAATCTTTTGGCGAAGTCAAGCAATCTAATCTACCTTTGATAAACGACAGCCGTAAAAAAAGTGCTTTACCTGATCAATTATCTTCTTACAGTTCCACTAATGATAAAATTTTAATAAACTCAGCAACTTATGAAACCCTTCAGAAAATTCATCAAATAGGATCCAATCGTGCTAAGCAAATTATCCAAATTCGGCAGTTAAAACCGTTTAACTCTTATGATGACTTGCAAACTATAAAGGGGATAGGTCTCACTCTGGCTACTGAAATTAAGCTGCGTGACTCCGTTTCCTTCGCATAAATAACTTTTCGCTTCTGCTTTCTAAATAAAAACTTGCCTCAAAATGACTGGGAAATACAACCTTATTTACCCTTTTCCCAGTCATCCCCATATAAACAAAATCATTGGTTATAAAGTGGGGAACTTTTACATCTTTTTTTGGACAAGTACTCTAAGAAGATTTATTACTAATAAAACGGCAAAAATAAACAGCTGATATCCAATATGTATCAGCTGTTTTTTTATTTCTTTTGATTTCAAATTAACTTGAAAAAGAGATAAATTCGCGAATTGACGCTTTATGTATGGTAATACCCTGAACTTATTATTATTATCAAACACACTAGACCTCTAAACCCTCTGGATGTCCATATGTGACTTAAAAACAATCCCCTACTCTCAACATACAGTAATCAAATTTTATAATATCGACAATAGGCTGTATGAGTGAAAGGTTTCAAAAAGTTCTTTGGTCAAACCATACCTTAACCTGGATTATTCATAGAAAATCATTGATTTTCTAGTATAATAGGGTCCCCTACTGCTTGAAATTAGCAATATTCTATAAAATTTAATGATTTATAAAGATGGTAAAAGAAGCAGACTATTAAAACTAATAGATATATTAATCTGATATTACATGACTAGCAACACCAATGACTAAAGAGATCAATCTGTCACAACTGGTAGAAAGGCACAAGATTACAAGGCAGAATTTCTACTCTTTGAACAGAAAGCTAGTGGAACCATGTTGAACGACTGCTCATAATCGAACTATGCTCAGGTGGAAAATCAACCTATGTACCGTAAAATGTAAATTTATAGTAATCAATCACCCTATTAAAAGGTTCAAAATACTAGTGCCCCTTCTAATAAAGAGATTTTTTTGTTTTTGTAGTAAGGGTATATGCCGTTTCCAATATATTTTATCGACATAAAATGGTACAAAGAATGCTAGTTAATAGCAAGGAAACCCAGCGGAAAGGGGACTACCTTTATGGACAAAAAGGTTATTCCAATTATAGCCATTACAGGAAGTTCAGGCAAAACTACTACTAAAGAGATGATCGCCTCTATCTTAAGTACCCGCCTGAGAATATTGAAAAGTAAAGCGAATCGAAACACCCATATTAGTACGACGTATCATGCCAAGTTAATTAAACCAGTTCACCAAGCACTTGTGCTAGAATATGGATTGCACTATCCAGGAAATATCAAAACACATTGCAGTATTATTCAACCAAACATTAGTATCATTACAAATGTAGGATCTGCACATGTAGGGAATTTTAATGGCAGTATAGCGGAATTGGCTAAAGGCAAATCCGAAATTATCGAAGGAATGGCCCCGCTCGGGATGTTATATATAAATGCAGATGATACTAATTCAAAGCTACTTCACGCTCATTCATTTAAAAAATCTATTACAACAGTTGGGATCAAAGAAGCTGCCGATTATCAGGCAAGTCATATCAGTTATTCTAATACTGGAATGACCTTTCAGATTAAACTAAATGAACGGAATTGCCGTTTTAGAATACCAGTTTACGGAATTCATAACATTTACAATGCTTTATTCTCAATCGCCGTTTCTCATCGGTTAGGATTTACACCCGACGAAATGCAGCAAGGCTTTAACAATTCAGTAAAGTTCCTTAAAAACAATAGGAGGTTAAGTTTATACCGTATTTCAAATAATATTAAAATTATCGATGATACAAAAAGTGCTAACCCCCAAGCGACGAAAGCAGCCCTTGATGTTCTTGAGAACCTTGGAGGGCAATACAATATAGCTGTCCTTGCAGATATGTTGGAACTGGGGGACTATACCGCAGATGGTCATAAGGAAGTGGGCAAATATTTAGCGACAAAAAAAGTTAATCTTCTTTTCACCTATGGTGACCATGCAAAGTACATCGCTAATGGGGCAATTGAATCGGGATTTCCAAAGGAGTCAGTATTCCAATTTAAGGATATTCAAGATTTAAATAGCTCACTTCAAAAAGCTCTTATACCGGGTTCAACTGTTCTCATCAAAGGATCACAAGATCTTCAAATGAATAGAACTGTCGAATTTCTACTTGCAGCATATTCTAAACGGCCGGTGTCGCCTAAAAGAAAACGAAGGCGAAGGAAACGATAACCTCCATTTAATATTCAGCACTATTTCCACTGTAAAAGACGTAATCGACAAAGGTTTGATGTAGGGACATTACTTCTATGAAAACCTCGTTTAATAGTTTTCCCTTTAATATGAGCTAACAGCCACACCGTTTTTTAGGGCATATCCTATACTATCAAATACAAATATTCATGAGTTCTCCTGATAAAAAAATTTTCACACGAAACCCTTTGGCGGAGGTGATCTAGCGGTAGCCATCTTCCATTCAAAAAGGGATTTTTCATTGAAACTATATTTTCTAATTTTAAATTAAATTATCCTAATTTATTTGTCTATGCGCTAATTACTTTTTTCATATAAAAGAGTTCTTTAAATTTAGGAGGGAGATCAAATAAATGACCACCATTAAAATTGCTGCGGTTGGGGATATTCTAATGTGGGAAAGACAAATAGAATCTGCCCTACTTCCCGATGAAAATTACTCCTTTGATGACATGTTTAAGGAAGTAGAGCCATACCTAAGTAATGCTGACCTTACAATTGGAAATCTAGAAACAACCTTAACAGGTAGGGAATTGAATTATGTTCATAGACAACCAAAGACTTTATGGCCTCTTTTTAACTGTCCTGATGAGTTGGCAGGAACATTAAAAAGAGTAGGATTTGATGTGTTGACAACAGGCAATAATCATTGCTTTGATCGTGGAGTCACTGGATTAAAAAGGACTCTCGATATCCTCGATCAGAATAAAATCCTTCATACAGGGACATTTCGTTCTAAAAATGAATCCAAGAACTTTTTAATTACTAATGTTAAAGGGATCTCAATTGGAATTTTATCGTACACATATGGAACTAATGTTAAACTTAGTAAGACGGATGAACCTTGGCTAATAAATTACATGACAAACAAAATATTATCGGATATTGGCAAATTAAGAAAACAGGTTGATTTTTTGATTGTTTGCTTGCATTTTGGTAGAGAATTCAGCAGAAATCCCAATGTTAGACAAAAAAATTGGGTAAAAAATTGTTTCATGCATGGAGCAGATGTTGTATTAGGAGCTCATCCACACGTTATTCAGCCGATGGCTTTAAAACGAGTAAGGGATAAAGAGGGAATACGCAAAAAAAGGTTTGTTATTTATTCATTAGGTAATTTTATTACAGACCGTGCAGGAAATTATTTCAGGAATGAACAGAATCTTTTCATCCCTGATCGGGTTCAGAGTATCCATAGTGATAGCGGAGTTATTCTTCAGTTAAAAATTACCAAGAATAAAGAAGGGAAAACATACATTTCGGATATCACCTATGTACCTACCTGGGTTCATTTTAAGAACGATGACAGAAAGCAATTCAGAGTTTTACCTGTTCAAATCCCTAATCACTTTGACTTGACCACTCAAGATATTGAAACGATAAAGCAAGTACGGAAAATCACAACTTCACATTTAAAGGGTAAAGTAGAATTCTAAACACATGGCTTGCTACTTTATAAACCTATATAAAAAATTGGTTAAATGATGGCTCTTTCATAGCGAAATGAGCTTTCTTTTTGTTAAAACATTTTAATTTACAATTGATTAAAATAATAAGCTAACAGTATTCATAGAAAAAGGAGAAGAAAAACTATCCAAATTTGATTCTTCTTCTCCTTATTTTGTATAGTAGCTACTTTTCGATATAAAATGTCAAACTATCTTTCATGGTTAAAATTCAGCTAGTTTTTTTGCATATTGCATAATGGTGTTTAAATAGTCGTGATGAAGGTTTTTATCTTGCCGAAAACCTAGTTGGCCAAGGACACTGGACTGTATTTCAATAATCCATACCCTTTTATTTTTATCTATTCCTATATCTATTCCTGTATTGGCAAAGTGAACTCCTGATTTTTCTATAGCTTTAACTGCTTTTATCGCAATCGTCTTCATCACATTCTCAATTTCTATTATTTCCTGATCAGAGAGGTGTAGTATGTCTTTTAATTGTTGAAGTCCCATTCCAGGCGCCCCTCCCCTATTGACATTACTAACAATTTCTCCAGAATTTCCATGTCTGGAAAATGTTGTAATACACTGCCATTCTTTTGTGCTATCTTTTGTAAGGTAGATACGATAATCAAGAATACCACCATTCTTTGAAACAAGATCTATTGATTTTTGAATGATATATTTTCCTGTTCTTAACCTTCCACTAAAAAATTTATTAAACTTTCGTCTATTATATAGAATTTTTTGAGTAACTTCTCTTCCATTATGGTATTTAACTTGAACAGTACCATTCCCTAATAGATCTATTCTCATAATTCCTTCTCCTTTCATAGAGCTTATAGGTTTAAGGTATGCCGAGGAATTCTCTGTAAAAAAGGATAAAATGTCAGAAGGCTTTCTATAGAGAATGGTTTTGGGGACGTGGTTAGTTAAGTTAGGTGAATTTTCTAAGAGTTTGTGGGTAGTCCATTTATCATAATGAAAATTATTAAAAACTGTTTTACCCATGACTGATTCGAAATGATCCTGCCACTGTGAACCAGACCAAAAAATACGTGAAAATAGTGCGGAAGGGTAATGATAAATGCCCTTTTCCCACTTTTTATTGGTTGGATTAAATATATATCCTGTTATCGTTTGCTCATCTGGTGAAACCCCATTTAAAGAGAAAACCATAATTGTTCCACCTATTTGTTCATAGTGATATACATAATTTGAATAAGAATTTATTACCCTGCTTAATGCCCTTTCCGTTTTCGCAGCCAATATACCAATGAAAGGTCCTATTTTAAAATTTTGTTGGTCATTCATCAACTCAAACTCACAGAATAATGGAATCTTAAGATTTTTTACAACATTACGTGAGATGTATAATTCATTTTCACTATAATCTGTAGTAATTATTATGTTTACGATACTTGTTTTAGTTCCAAATTTAAGTGTTCCAGCTCCTTCATTTATTTTCATCCTTTTCGCTTTAATTGGATGTAAATAAACAGTATCCTCTGAGCTGGTCTCTTCTTTCAAGTAAACTTTCAAATCCATTTTCTTTTCACTCCCTCATTTTTTCACTGTATTTCCTGCATCCAATAATTAATTAATCATGGTCTTAATTTTTTAATATAATTTTTTCTTAAAAAATTCTTCAATAGATCGCTCTTTTTGCCAGTATATGCGGTTTTATAAAGAAAGTTTGTTTTAAACATCCAATTTTTAAAAATGATAAAGTTACCTAGTTCAAAATTATAATTACTGGAATACTTTAATCAAGAATAGAACGAAAAAAAGGACGGGATAGTTATGATAGAAATAAAACCTAGTGTTTCTCTATATGATATCTATGGGCCTGGGTACATCTTTAATCAACGGGCATCCTATAAAAATAGGAAATGGTTACCTGATTTGGTTTCTCAACATTCGGATACTGGCAGATTGCTAACCATAGCTGGTAAGATTCCCATTTTATGCCATAACCGTGTTATTGGACCTTTCTCCTTATCAATTCTTAAGGAATCTGGATTACAAATAGCTGATAACCTTCATATTTATTATGATGAAAAAAGTTACTATGAGAAATTAAAAGAATTTAATCAATCTAAAGAAAAAGTCGTAGTTAATTTTCCACATTTACCAGAAGAACTAAACTACGACAAGTATTGGATAGATCCCCAATTAACTTCCTATCTAAATAATAAAGGAAACCTTGAAGATCTTGTCCCAAAACAAAACGTAGCAAAACGTAAAGTAATAGCTATATCCGATTTTTTACAAGGGATAAATTTTCCTTTTCAATTACCTATTGTGGTTAAAGCAGCAACGAATGAACCGAGTGGTGGAGGAATCGAAGTCGTTATTTGTAAAAACAATGAAAACCTTCAATATGCAAAACAACTTTTTAACTCAAGCAATTTCGTTGTATTGGAGGAACTAATTCCAATCCAGCGAAATTATTGTGTCCAATTTGCTCAAACCTATAAAGAAGAATTAATTTACCTTGGAGCCGCCGAACAGATAATTGTTGAGGGAAAGTATAAGGGGAATTGGATAGTAAAGAAAGATATACCAGAGGAAGTCATAAAATTAGGGGAACACATTATGGAAAAAGCAGTTTCACTTGGATACCGTGGAGTTGCTGGGTTAGATATTGTCATTACTGATGATAATCGTATCATTGCTATTGATTTGAATTTTAGAATGAATGCTTCCACCGTAGCAGTACTATTAAAAGAAAGTATAATGGAGTCATTTCAAGTTAATACACTCAAATTTAGAGGTTTCAAAACACATGTTGGCTTAAGTAAGTTTGAAAGTTCAATAAAGTCATTTATTAAACAAAAAAAATTAATACCAATTAGTATATATAACCCGCCCCATTTAAATTCTGATGAACCTATTATTATATACTCTATCCTTATTGGTAACTCAAAAAAAGAAGTAAATATGATCGATCAACAAATACAAGATCAATTAGAATGTTAAAGCTTAATCAATTAAGATCATTTCCAATACAAAAAATAACCGTTCAAAGGTGGTCATTTTATAAATTGTTGCAAAAAAATGTCCCAAAAGGTTTGTAGACCTTTTGAGACATCCTTATTACTTTTTATCTTTTTCTATTACCCACGAACTGTCTTTAGTGCAGTAGACCATTTGTTCACTTGATCTAACATACCATTCACATTTTCTAGGTGTAATTCAGCTGGTTTGAAAACAGTACCATTTTCAAAGTCTGTAAACAATGACAATGTTGGATGTACACGTACGTCAGCGACTTGTACTTCTCCTAAAATTCCACGTAGATGCTCAACCGCACGAGCACCGCCTGTAGAACCATAGCTCACAAAACCAGCCGCTTTATTGTTCCACTGTTCACCTGCAGTATCAATGGCATTTTTCAATGCTCCTGAAATACTGTGATTATATTCCTGAACAACAAAAACGAAACCATCTAGGCTTGAGAGTTTGTCATGCCAAGCTTTAATACCTGGCTCTTCTCCGTCCGTTGTAAATACGAATGGTAGATTGAAATCTGCAATATCCACGATCTCATAGTTAGCATCCCCACGTTTGTCTGCAATCTCTTTCACCCATGCGCCAACCTGTGGACTGACTCGTCCTTGACGTGTACTACCTAATATAATTCCGATGTTTAATTTTTCCATTGTTATTTCCTCCTTAGAATCTTTACTCCCAAAAACTTTTTCTAAAAAACCCATGCTCAGACACCTTCTTTGTTTAAAAGTACTTTTCCAATGAAAAATACTTCTTTTCATTGTCCTTACTTTCTTATATAGAGACTTTGTTAACCTAGAATTTATTTTCAAGTGAACAAAAACGAAAAATCAATTCCGCTTATCTCTAATTTATATAGTACTACATAATATATTACGATTTCAAGCAATTTAACTTTATTTTTGTAAGTAATTTTAAAAAAGTGTGTTAAATGGTGTTTTAGACTAATATCAAAAAAACAAAGATCGTCTTTATGCGACAGGTTAAGGTGTCAATCATGCGAAATTGTAATGTCCACTTAGAATACTACTTTATTTACCCGACATACTATAGTTATCTAAAAGGGAGGTGTTTCAAATAGAAAAATTTGAAAACAGGCAATATCTAAGAAGTAATGAAACCAATGAAGAATTAAATATTGAAAATGTAAATAAGGAATTTGACAATGATGATAACTCATCAGAATTAAATAATCGCAGTAACCTAAGAAATGGTCGATTGGAAAACAGTAATCAAAACAAATAATAATGTAAAAGAGCATAGACATATTAACTTGCTCATTTAGGTTCAGACACTCTATCGGAGAACTCCAGAGGTTCTATCACCATGTGCAGTAGACTTCTTCTCGACTAAAAAACCCCAGAACCATTACGGCTCTGGGGTTAATCCTATTAATAAGTGTTCATGTACTGCTCGCGCTCCCAAGGGTGAACTTGTGTGCGGAACATGTTTTATAGTATATTAGCTATTCATAATGTAATAAAAAGGCTTGTCCATCAACACTTAAATAGAATTTATAATTCACTCAATATGATGTTTTTTCATGACTTTGTGGGCATTTTGGGGGCAATATTGGGGGCATAAAATACTGCTAATAATACTGCTATGTATAGGTTTCTAAGGTAGTAATACAACTATAATTGTTCCCATTAAATTAGTCAATATAAACTGGTACTATGACACAATCAATCCTAACCTTAATCCCCTTACATTAAAGCATGATTCTAGAGCCTTAAATCAATTTCATGTGTATTTATATTCAAAGACATTAGAATGCTGTGAAGCACCTTTCAAGCAAAGATATTAGTAAGGTTCATTTTTTACTAATATAAAATCTTTCAAAGAACGCTATGTTCTCTGAAACAGTGAAACCATTAAACTATGAAAAAAAAATAGCCTAACAATTAAGTAGGCTAAAGGGTAAATATATGTAATATGCGACATCGAACAATTTAAACTGGTTCGCCTTCTTCAATTGCTGAGATATGTCCGCATTCAGATCCATTTATATATAAATCTATTACTCTTCCATCTTCTAAAACTAATTTTGCATTCCCATCAATCCCATCTAAAAGAGTCTCGGTTTTTAGAATAGCCTCACCTTTGTCATTTTCAGTAGCACTTGTAGACACACACAACTCTAAATCTGTCATTACATCATACTTTTTTTCCATAATAAATTTCCCCTTTGTAAAAAATAGTTTAATATAAGTCTCTTTGTCGATAAATAGAATATTACACCATATTTAGGAAAAAAGAAAGGGTTAATTTAATATTTATTTAATTTTTATTCAAGTTAAATTTAATAATTTTGCAAATTGATTTTAAAGGGTATAATTACTATAATATAGAATGTGTTGTTAAAGCGGAAGTTGGAGGATACACTATGTTCAAAAATAGAATAGATTTTTTAATTAAAGAACGAGGATTAACAGGGAAATTTTTGGCAAGCAAGTGTGAAGTATCAGAACAAACATTTACAAGTTGGAGAAGAAATAAAACTCAGCCTGACTTGATAAGTGCCTATACATTATCAAAGTTGCTAAGAATTGAGATGGAGGATTTATTGGAGGAAAAAGATAATAAGGAGGAATAATCATGAGTCTAAAAAGTAGCATTTACAAGATTTTGCGTATTTGGAATGATGTATCGGCAGTTAAAAAAGGTAAAGTAGGTAAGAGGATTGGGAGGCGTGTTGCAGGGAGAGTGACAGGAAAAGGAATAGGAAAATTATTTAAATAAAGCAGAGGTATTAAAACCCCTGCTTTTTTTCTTATGTGACGATCGCTAAAAGGAAAACAAACACCACGAATATTAAAATATCCTTCGCTTCACTCGTCCACACATTTTTTCTCTCTAAGGTATTCGGCTTATCCTTCATAGGCAAAAACTCAACCGAAGTTAATTTTGATTCCACCTTTTTTGGATGCTCCAGGCTTAAAGATTTTTGGCTGCTGAATCGTCCTTTCTCGTCTCGTAATACTGGTGGTGTCACCTTTGGCTGTTCGCTCAACTTCATGACTAAACTTCTCACTAGCTCCTGTTCTTGCTTCGTCAATTCCACTGGTGTCACCCTCCCTCTTTTCTCTCTTCCATGTGCTATTCCGCCACAGGCTACCGTCTGAATCCCCTTTCCACATGGGCGGAGGGAGGGTGGTGTCACCTTGTTTCCTTTGATTGATTTGCTCTTTGAACACTTCAGAGAATGGTGCTGAGTAGATAGCGAGTCTAATAATTTGCGCACGATCCAACCCACTTGATTTTTGAACACCTTCAACCCAATCTCTGTAAACATTATCCATCCTTACAGTCGGTCGATACATAAAATTTCCCCCTCTTGATCTTGGTGGTGTCACTCAATAGATTGTATATAAGAGGAGTTGTTTATATTCGAACTAATTATAATATTTCATAACAATCATTTATCTATTTTATATTAGTTGTTTTACAATAATAAATAAGTGATAATACAAGTAGATAAACCATATAGATTAAGTTTGGAGTGGAAACAATGAAGGCAAAGTCTCGAAGTAAAATAAATGAATATTTAGAAAGTAGGGGAACAACTAAAGCGTGGCTTGCTGATCGGATTGGTGCAAGTCGAGCGCAAATGAGCAATTGGAGTAAGAATGAAAATGGAGTTGTTGTCTCTCAGCCGTCAGTAGGTTATGTTTTAAAGATGATGCGAGTTTTAGATTGTAAGCTGGATGATATATATGAAGAGGTGAATGATTGAGAATGTTACAAGAAAAGTAAAAAAAAGCAGAGACATATCGCCTCTGCTCTTTTTGTTACATTCTTGGATTGTTGGTAGTATATCCAATATTTACTTAAATAACATCTGAAATGTTTTTACTCCAGCTATACCATCTTTTTGTAATTTATTAGCACCTTGGTAGCTCATTACAGCATTCTTTGTCAATTTTCCAAATACACTATCAATAGCTCCTAATTTAAATCCTTCACAATGCAAAGTAGCTTGTAGAATCCAAGTTATATTACCTCTGGCACCTTCGCTCACATTAACACATGCACCCTTAGTCTTTGGCCCAAATTTACCATCTACGGTTAAATTAGCACCTGTCTGTCTGTTTAATTCTGATTGTAATGCTTTAACTAAAGCACCCTTTGTTTCATTACCAAACAGATTATCTACTGCAATGGATAAACCATATCGACTATTTAGGGTTGATTGGATGGTTGCAGTTATACCTGTCACTTCTTTCTTAGGTTCTGGCTTACTAGGAGTCGGTTTAGGCTTAGATGCTTGCTTAACTTCTTTTTTAACTGGTTCAACTTTCTCACCAATGATAGCCTCAACTAAGTCTTTTGCATAATCGTCAATATTACCTCTAATCTTTTTCATATCTTCAGCATTATTGATAAAACCTAACTCTATTAATCTATATGTAATGTTGCGACTTGCAAACGTATTGAGATTGTATAAATCACTACGATAACTGAAACCATCACCACTACGCAAACCTACATTATTTTTTACAACATCACGAATAGCTTTGTCTACGTTATCTGGAGAGTAATCTTTATAAATGATCACATGACCTCCAGAAGCGCTTTTTGCCCAATCTAAGTGTAATTCCGTTACTTGTTCGTAACCCTTTAAACTTGGTGCTAATTGATGTCCATAGAAATTATTTTTCGTGTAAAAATCCATATTATCAGGAGCATATTTTTTCATAGCTGGAATAAACTTTTCCCTTAAAAATTCAGATTCATTTGTTCCACTTCCATGTGCGCCAGGATCAACTGTTCCATTTGGTTGTAATCCGTGACCTGCAATTATTAAATGTTTACTCATTCTACTTCACATCCTTATTCGGTTTTGTATAACTTAAAGCTTGTTTACTGTCCTTATAGCCCTCAGTAGTTGGATCAGAGACAATACCTCCAGCAATTAAAACAAGTAAAAATGACTGGACATACTGTTCATATGAGCCTATATCCATGACACCTAGATTACTGATAATCAATCCAACAAACCCAAACAAAGCCACCCAAAATGGATAGCTGCGTAATCTTACTTTCCAATTGATTTGTTTCATCGTTTTATCCTCCTAAAATAAATTTTTCGAATAATACATACAGAAAACTTCCTCCACCGACTAAACTTCCAGAAACAACTAAAACTAATTTCCAAGAGTTTGATAGATTCACTCTTTTTTTGTGGAAAAATTCTTCCATTATACGGTTATTAATTTTGTCTAACATATCCTTTTGTTCTTTATTCCCTTCTCTAATCGTACTCTCAACCTTATCCATTTTGGTAGTTAAGCCTGTCATAGTAACCTCTAGAGTAGTTATTCGATTTTCGTGATTTTGCCATATAGGCATATCATCTGACACCTTATTTTGTGTCATGATTAACCCCCTTTAAAATTTGACATAAAAAATAACCCTACTATGCAGTGGGTTTCTGTACTAGCTCTCTATTCTCAACTTTATATAGAGCTGAATCTATTAACTCTTCCCTAACAAAAAAGTAATCATATTGACGACCTGGTATAACCCTGTAACCTTGTATTAAATCAAGTATATTACCGTTTTCGTCTACATCACAATAAATCAAAATCATATTTATCCCTCCAAATAAGCATTTACGATACGTAATGATGCTGATGTTGCTGTGCTATTTCTACGCAACCGAACATAAAAAGATTTATATGATCCGTCTGGAACCCCTAAATCTACTGTAATCAAATGTCCACCTCCGAAACCGTCATCACCATAGGTTTCTCTTTCTACAATAGTTCCACCTGTCTCTGTCGATGAAATAGCAACGATCGAACGACTGCCAGCTGGACCTTCAGTATCTTGGAAGACACGAAAGTTTAGGTATCTCGCTATGTGCCGTATCCAGTAAAAATCAAAGTTCAGAAACTCTGTACGATCTGTTGTGATCATTTCGCCCTCACTTTGAGCTGTGAGTATTTTCGATCTAAAAGGTGGATTAGCGCTTTGTAAATTCATATCATATTGTAGTTTTCCACCGATCATTACTGGGAAACCATCGTCTCTATAGGCTGTAAGTGTTCCCATTGTTACTAAACCATCTGATTTTAAGCTTGTATATTTTTCTAGATCATTGGGATCTATCGCTATTAATTCTGCACCATCCCAATAAAATAAATTTTCCTCCCCTTCAATTCTGATCAATTGGGTTTTAATCGTACCTGCCGTTAACATATTAGTGACTACACCTTGATGCGTGATAGCATTGGGGAATGTTTGTCCTCCATCTGAAGAAACTCCGAATCCTTGTGAAGTTTGTCTAGTCAAATAGTTTGGGTTTTCAACATTGACACCCATCGTGTAGCTATCAGTTCGAATAAAGTTAGCATTATCATTGACAATAATGTCAGTAGCTACTTTAATTGCATCTTGCATAGCACTAAATGGTAGTTTTTCCTGTCCACTCATTACTCTGTTAACTTGCTTAGAAGTGTTACTAAAACGTGTCAGTACGTCTTTAATATCCTCTTTTATGTTGGATATTTTGACCTGTGTTTCAACTACAACCCATTCACCGTTTCGGTATTCAAACTTTTCATTTAATTCCACCACTCTAGCTTCTAATTGTAAATTGTCAAATGGTTCATAAATGATATATCCTGTATCCCCTTCATTAACTATTTCTTCTTTTAAATCTGCAATATCGACTGTTACACTTACTTGCGGCTCATCTATTAAAACTTTTTTTAAATGCTTTAACATTCCCTCTTCTGTAGAAAGATTCTCGTTATATACTGCTGGTGCGTGCATGACATTTGGATATAAATTTATATTGGGTGATTCATATGTAACTTCAATAGGGTAATTTCCATCATCATCCGGTTTCCCACCATAGCCTTTAATAACCGTGGCAAGATCATTCGTATTAACATCATAATCTATTGATTTGATATTATATCCCCAGCGATATAGAAAACCTGTGTGAGAGCCAATTTTATGTTTTAAAGTAACGATATTTCCATTCACTTCAAATTCTGCACCATATCTCTCTAAGACATCCTTGAATAACGATAGCTTATTATCTCTTCCAAAATTTTCGAATGATTCCGCTAGGAAGGTATCCACTATTTGAAAAGAGTAAGGTGTGTTTCTAAATACCCTTTCTAAAGCGACTATGAATGTTTGTGATCCTGACCATTGATCATATTCAAATATATTTCTCATATTGTCGAAAAAATCATGTATGGCAAAAGATGATTTAATAGATTTATGCCCTACATTTTTCTTATCCACTTGCTTGATGACATAACGTGCATTATAAAATTCTATTGAAGATTCACCATCAAGTAATGGATAGGAGTGTTCGTTTGTTTCATCTGGAACACAAAGAAAGGACACACTCTTTTCACCGTTTGCTTTACGGTTTAGAGTGAATCCTTTAATATTTGTGAGCAACTCTGTCTCACCTGTAAAATTTGTAATTGGTAGCAGGGTTATCCTCTCCTTTCTATGTAAATAAAAAGAGTCCAAAAATGGACTCTACAATCCTAACTCTTCTTCTAAGAAGCGTTCATACTCAGCAATGCTATTTTCAACTTTATCGTTATAGTGATCAGAAGGGTAGGACTTTATAAGTTCTCTAATAATCATTGCACTAGGTAATTGAATACCCTCATTTAAAAATAGTTTAAATTTTTCATGAATCGGTTTCATTTTGCCAAAACCAATCAATTTTTCAACTTCTAATTCAATTTCAAATAAATACGTTTCGGCTATACTTCTTTCTACCGATCTTAATAAACCTTGATTATAATCACTTTTAATACCAAATTGTTCTGAGTTTCTTTTTAATTTTTTGTATAGCTCTTCTTTGTGTGCGCCACCTACGCCCAAAATGTGATCGCCTCTAACAATTTGAGCAAGAGTATAATTCATTAGTGGCTCCGTCATTTCCTTAAGTTGTTCTATTGTTGCATTAGCATCTTTAATAGCTTTATCAGCTTGTCTAATCGTGGCTTCTAAGTGGCCAGCTTTAAAACTGTCAAACCTCTCAATGTTAATTAATACTGCACAAGCAAATCCAGCAAATAAACTAATACTCATTGGCACTGGCATATTTAGACTACCAAATATAATTACTGGAATCATGATTAAGCAGACCGAAACTACTATTTTTTTCATTTTATCCCCACCTCACTCCTTATTTTAAACTATTAAGGTAGATTTGTGGGGAATTCCCTTAACCAACAGCATCTCCCGCATACACAAATAAGACCTCACAAATTAATGTGAGGTCTTTTAAGTTAATGAATAAGTTAAGGGAGTTGCCAAACTCCATCTCTTTTAAGACCTTATCGCTAAGGCGTGGCGGCTGGCTGTTCCGCCCTCAGTAACTTATTCAGTGTTAGCATATGCAAGTTTTAAATTCCTATGTTCTTCTACACTTTTTATCCTACCAGATTCCAAGTAATTTTGCAACTTCTTTTGTTTGATTGGATACGAAGTTCTGAATATCCAATCTCCCTCATCACTAGTTTTCACTCCACAGATCATATCTCTATCGATTTTCTTTATAAATTGAATACTCTTACCATCAGGGTGCAATCCAAAGTAATCGGGGTTCATAATGATCTCAGGTATAAATTCACAATGGAATCTCCATTCTTCCTCTGAGGAAAAGTCTTTTTTATGTTTTTCAATATATTTTAACCTATCTCTCCAAAGAATGATATTAACATTTCTATATGGAATACCCAGTATTTCAAAGCACTCCTTTTTAGCTTTACCAATGTGAGTCACTTTATCTATTGTTTCTAAATCGATTGTTCTCAATCTGCACCTCCCATCTCATCCATTATACGACAAAATAGGAGGGATAAACTACTACTCTTGTAAAATATTGTTGAAAACTAAACTGTATTGCATTGACTTTTATTGAGCTAAACTATGAAAAACTCTCATTCAATTGGTTAGATTCTAATTTCCCTTAGTCAACAGTAGCGTCCTATTCTTCATATCTAGACTCAAAGATTATTGCATAAGGTATGATTAGATTGCCAAATTGACAATCAATATTATACGAAAACCCACCTATTCGAAACATGTTTCTGGTTATATCTTGTACAATTGGATCACTTGTATGAATAATTGTTATTCGAGATATATGTTCTCTTTCACTTTGCTCAAGGTTATCAAATAAATAATCAAGAACAATATCCATACCCTCTTCCTGATCATACTCATTTAACCATTTTGCACTAATAATATAATCGAATGCGTCGGTGCGCTCATATAAGTTATTACCCAAAAGCATTATTAGACTTACACTTTTGTGATCTTCAATTATTTTATTACTCATATCTCTTAAGCTCTTTACCAGTGCCTCTGTATCCACGGGAGTACACCTCCTCTTTCAGAACTAACCGCATTTAAAAAAGTAGTAGAAACACTTTCTACATCTTTACCAATTGGTCGATACCTTAATTCGACTGACCATTTGGTTGCGATTAACCAATTTTTCATAAACTCTCTATCTTTAGACTTTTTTCTGAAAGTTCTTTTGCAAGCCCAGCATGGTGAACTAAAGAGTCAAAATGATGAGTACGGTATCTTCTATCATGGTCAGGATACTGCCCTTGTTCTAGATGTTTGCATATTACTGCTTTTAACCCGAATTCAAGTATATAACCAGAGTCTTGGTAAGCAATATCATATATTCCATTCTGTGATAAGATTTCAGCAGTTTCAAGCCTTCTTTTTGAAAGATATTTCAATTCACTAATTGTCGGCATAATTCTCCCCCCTTGTCACTGTTATTTCTATAATAGGGAGGGATATCCTTTTTTATAACGTCATTTACTTACAATTGCGAATTAATAATAAGGGTCAAATTCCACTATCGTACCTGTTCCGCTTTCACTATCAAAACTAGATCCGATTTCCTTATAAATCGTAGCGCCTGACTGAGCAACAATTTTACCGGCTTCACATCCGACTAACCACATCCTTGTAGCAATTCCTTGCGAATCTAAACCGCATGAAAAATCTTCTTTGTCGTTTTCACTGTGTCGCGCTTCAACACCAACATTAAACGACCAACCTTCGGAAACATCATGAACGTTTCTATCTTGGTTGTTACCATAATCACAATTTAATCGTATGTTTCTAACACTAGAATGACCAGTAGAACCGTTATTGTTTCCCGTGGTATCACGTCCGTTATGTTTTCCTTTGCAATTAACTTCCACAACATCAAACAAGTTAGAACCAGATACACCAGAATTTATATAATAATTAATACCGTCTGTGTAGGCACTTGATCCTTCACAATCCCATAACACCGCTAAACCTGTACAAGTTAGCTGTATTCCATCATCAAATCTAGCATCAAAAGATTTTATGTTTATCATAACTACCTTACTGAGGATCGTACTTGTATCTATTTGTATCGGGCTTGTTGATCCATAATAAGCATGAATATTTTCTAAATAGATAGTAGAATCAACAAGGAGGTTTTCCTTGCAGACAATATTATCTTTGTTGTATTTTATTGATAGATACTCATTAGGGTCTAAGTTATTCTGCAATCTAACCATCGTACTTGTTGAACCCACAACAAAACCGAATTCGCCTGATTGTAGTTGGCTTACTGTTTTCACATAAAGTTGAGTACCACCGCTTTCAAATGTGTCATACTCTCTTACGATAAAACGCAAGTCATTTTTTTCTACACTGAAATCTTCCCCGTTATATAATGTAGGGGCAGAATATAAACCTGGATAAGTTGGGTCTTCTGTCCAACGTCTAGGATAAGCTTCATTTGTTAGTTCCGCTTTTCCTTTTGGACAAATAACACTTATTCCTTTTGCGGGATTATATCCTTTCCAACCATCCTTATGATAATACTTACCTGCTGACAGTTGAATTTCATTATCCCCTGTCATTGATAACGCTTTTTCTATACTTTTAAAAGGTGTTGATTTAGATAGACCGTCATTTGTATCATTACCTATTAACGGATTAACTAAATAAGTGTTGGTTCTGACAGGTTTTAAACTTCTAGGGTTAAAGTCTGTAAAAAACTTTCCCATGTTGTTGTAAATATTAATAGGTAGCGTATGTGTCGCAACCTCTGTTGGATATTTTATCTTTTTGCTGTATTTTCCTTTGGTGAATATCGTTTCTGTTTGTATCGCTTTTTCTGCCAACTGTTGATTAAGACCACTATGCTCTGTATCTAATCTTTCTTTCAAAGTTGTATAAGAATCACCATCAGAATCTACTCTAGCTTGCGCTGCTTCGACAGATGAATCTCCGTCTATTACAACTTGATCTAATTGTTGTTGTGTACTATCTGATTTTTGATCTGAGTCCTCTGCAATTTGTTTTGCTTCGTTTGCAGTCGAATTAGCACTCTCTGAGAGATCTTTCGTTTCACCTGAGAGAACCTTAATATCATCTATGTATTGCAATCTTTCTTTTACTTCTCTTCCTAAAATGTTATTCATCTATCCACCTCCTAAAAATACAAAAAACGAAAGTCGAATGTTACTTCGAAGCTTCCGCTTGTGCCACTTAATTTTAAATTGTTTTCTCCTGGTGCTAATGAGATAAGCTCTTTATTAGTACTTCCAATTATGCTTAGTCCATTCTTTTTACTCTTTACTCTCTCAAGCCTTATCGTATCGGTTTCTTGCGTATCTCCGTAATACTCCCATCTGTCACCTGTCGTAAGATTCTCAATAGTAAGGTTTGAAGATGCACCTTTAAACTCTATGACAGATAAATGCTCTCTAGGATCAACTCGAACATCGCCTATATTGTTAATTACAAATTCATTTGTATTATGAATATAACTAACTTCATCTAGCGGAATACCTTGACCCCATTGCCATAATTCTGGATCAAATGTCATTGGATCTAACGATGTTCCAATAGATTCTGAAAAGGTTTGAAAAGATATAAAAGGAATTGTAAACTCCCCTAGATTAGCAATACGACTTGGAGTAAATGAAGAATCTACTTCTACCTTCCATCTCTTGCCTGGTTCACTATCGGAGACAATGTAGAATTCTTCAGTTCGTCCCTTTGCATCAAATGGATTTAAAGCCTTATATATTTTATTCCTAAGTAAAGAATAGTCATAAAAATCTCTAGCATCCATTGTACAACGTGCTGGTAAAGACTGAGGCGCATAGTCTTTACCCATGGGTATGGCTCCGTGTCTCCCTTGTATTTCTTCAGTATAAATAATTGGCTCAGGAGAACTAGGATCAAACCCCTGTACTATCGTAGAGAGGTCTTTCCACATATCCACCGTTGAACCATCTTTGTATATTATTTTTAAATTATGAGGTGTCATGTGTTACCTCCCTTCGAATAGTTGTTTTTGATTGAATCCTTGCCCCTGTCGCTTGCTTACATTTTGTTCCACTAATTGACCATCAAGAACTATATTGCCGCCATCTTTAACAGCTCTAATAAGTTCCATAAGTAGAGATTCAGTGTTGCTTCCACCTAACAGGCTATTTGTTTCAGGGTTAGAATACACGTCTGATCCTTTAGGCAAATTAAGTAACTCCGGCCCAGCTTCACCTACTATGGCAGCACCGCCACCAAAGTTTCTTACACCTTTTGCGAACATCGGAATATTAGGTGTATTTAAAGAAACAGAAGGTACGCTAAAGTCAGGCCCAAATGGGATTTTTATATTTGCTCCACCAATTTTTAGTTGTAAACCATTCCACTTTTTAATAATCCAATTTACAGCCGTTTTAAAAGCGTCTTTTAAACCATCAAACATTCCTGAAGCTGCTGAAGAAAATTTCCCTTTCAAACCACCGAAAAAGTCTACTAAACTGTCTACTTTATCTGTAATCCATTTAACGGTTTTCTTCCATATTTCTGATAATTTATCACCTAGCCACTGCGTAGCGCTGACAATTTTATCCCAGTTAAGGATAATTAGAGCGACTAATCCAATTATTCCGGCAATCACCCATCCGACAGGCCCCATAGCAATCAGCCAAGCTGCCGCCATTCTCCCGGCTTGAAACATAGCTTGTGCGCCCATCCAAACCCATTTTGCAACCATTAACGCTGCTGTTACTACCATTGATATTTTGGCTTTTACTGATGCAACTTGTGTCACTAACCATGCGGCAACTTGTTTTGCTGCTGATATAGTAGCTTGTATACCTAGTTTAATCCATTGGATAATCAAACTAGTAGCGATTAACGCTGCATAAGCCATTATAATAGGTTGTACAATAGCCCAATGCTCATTGATTTTGTCTGCTAACGCACCTACGATATCAATGACATTTTGAAATAAATCTTTTATCGTGTTAAAACTAGTCTCAAATGCAGATTGGATTAATGGTAGATGTGGCTCAAGCCATTCCCAAAATTCCAAAAGTGCTGGAAGTATTCTATTTTGAATTATGTCATTAAAAGTTTGTAATATCTCAACAACTTTACCAAAAGCTGTCTCAAAATACTCTCGAATTAGAGGTAGATTGGGCTCCAGCCATTTCCATAAATTAACAAGTACTTCTCTAGCTTTTTCAAATGTATCTAAGAAAAACTCTTTTATTTTTGGAAGTTGAGTTTGCGCCCAACTATACAATTCTTGAAATTTAGGTAAAATATGAGTGGTAACAAAACTACTAACATTACTCATAGCTGTTTCGATTAGATTGAAAGCATTTTCTCCAAATTGTTTTATTTTCGGCATTTGTGTTTCAAACCAACTAAACATAACCATTAAAATTGGTAGTACTTTTAATCCAATTTCTGTTACAAAAAAGCTTAATTTCTCTTTCATATCTTCCACTTTTATTCGGAAGTCATTGGCTTTTTTAAGACTATCCTCACTGATAATATTTGATGAATTTTTGGCTTTGTCCATTGCCTCAGCGCCTAAATCAACCACCGAAGACAAATTTTTCCAACTGCCACCAAAAATATCAGAGCCTATGGTGGCACGTTTAGTTTTATTATCTACACCAGAAAGTGCTTCAGTAAGGACATTCATTCGCTCATCTGCACTCATATTTTCAATTTCGCTTAATGATAGACCTAACTTACCTAGTGCCTCTTGTCCTTTATGTCCTTCCGTTGACATCGTATCTAGGTTTTTAGTCAACTTTAACGAAGCGTCAGCCACAGTATCAGTAGAGACTCCGGCAACTTCTGTTGCCTTTCTCCATTTTTGGAGTTGATCGGTGGATAGGCCAGTCTGACTATTTAAATCTAATATTTCATCAGCTAAATTACCTACTTTTGTGCCAAGTGCTACCATTCCACCGATTGCTACTCCTGCGCCTGCTGCTAATCCGCCGCCCCATTTAGCGGCTACTTTGATTCCTTTTCCTAGCTTTTTGGATAAACCTTCAGCTTTCTTTTCTGTTTTTGCAATGGATTTATCCGCTTTGTCGTTGTCTATTAGGATAGATCCCATTAATTTGAACAATTCCATAGTTATTCACCGCCTTTCCTATCGCGGATTTTAGCCCTTATTTCTTCAGCTTCTTTTAAAATGTCTTCTTTTGGTCGGATGTTAGCTGGTTCTGTTTGAAGTTTGAAAAACTTACTAAACGGTATAAACGATTTATCATCCATATTTTGATATCTCATTAACCACATGTTTCGCGCTCTATCTTCTTCTTGTTTTTCAAATGCTTTATTTATCAAACTCAAAAAATCATCGACCTCTAGGGACATAATAAAATTCATGTCGCTGTATCTGTGAAGTAATAGATCATATAGTTCAACAGGCTCTACTTCACAGCCGCTTGAAAAAAAGCTTTGAAACTAGAATCTTTAAAGATGCCTTGTAGCACGTTAAACATTTCCACTAGCTCCATATCATCAATTTCTTTTTGCTTCTTATCCAAGAAAATACCGAGAAAAGACATTACTTCTTTCTCTGCGTTTGGTAGCTTTTCAACAAAAATGTATAAGTAATCGAAGCTCTCTGTGTCATCCAGTTGTTCCAATTCTTTTTCTGATTTACCTTGAGTCTTTTGATAAAATTCCTTCAATTCATTCTTGATATCAAGTGCCTTCACCATTTTGATAAACGGGAAAAAATGCTTAGTTTTTAACATATATTTAACCTCCATATAATAAAATAAAGAGCCCTAGTTAAAGGACTCTTACACTGCGTCTGTAAATACGATTTCCCACGGTTCTACGTCTGTTGTTCCTTCTAGATAAGTTGCTGTATACGTTGTTTCAGGGACTACTTCTTCCTTATCGATCAATTCCCACTCAATGCTTTCTAGGTTAATTGCGTTTTTAAGTGTAATTACAACGCTCCGTCCATTGGTTGTCTTACCTGTCCATGTGATTGTGTCGTTGTAATCTGCATCTTCTATGTCTGTTTTCGCTGTGATCGTATCTGTGGTAAGGTCTGTGGTATTTTTTACTGCTGGATACATCTTTGGAATGTTCGCTGCTAAGATTTCCAAAGAGTTCATCGATAATTTTGCAACACTTCTAATCTTTCGGATACGACCTCTAACAGGCCCATAATCCCCATCTGCTTCTATATTGCGGTACTCTCGTTCAATGGTAAGCATACCGCCACCTCTTGTTAGTCCTACATCTGTAGTACCAATACTGAATACGCCGTCACCTAAAATAATGTCATTCATCTTAACTATCTCCTCTCAAATGTTCGTGCCTCATATGTATACTTTATTCTCTTTATTTTTGGATCATCGTCTGTCAATGGCAACCTGTTTTCTCGGTAAAACGTAACTGCTAATTCATTGTTTACAGTAATTGTTTTACGATGTAAGGCTTTATCAGCGCTATCTATTAATGTTTCCACCGTTGTTGTATCACCATTTGCTGGTACATCCCATGCATCCACATCTAAAACAAACTGCTCTAGGCTTCCATCATCAATACTATTCGGCAAATCATAAACCAAATAAGGGAAGTCTGATCCATCCGGTGCAGACTGATAATGTACGTGAGGATGGATAGACTTGAGAGCCGTTTTGATTATTTTTCTTAGTTCTATAACTTTTATCATTGTCTAGCATCCTCACTTTTCAGCTTTGTCATTGCTTGTGTACTCATCTTCATCTATCAAACCTTTTACTTTGTTCTCATTTTCAATTGCTGATAAATATTTTCCTTGAATCCTCTGCATCTCATCTATATTTTCAAATGCAGTTTCTCTCAAAATACCACGTTTCTTCACCTTACTTGTGCCTAATTCACCTTTAGACCCGTACCAGGTATCATGTTTAAATCCAATTTGTAAGTCACCTTCCCACTTCCGCACCCAGTATTGAGTAGATTTATAGATACGGCGTGATTTTTTCATTCCTGGTAATTTCTTTAATTTTTGAATCATGCGTTTTCTAATTAGTTTGGCACAATCTCTTAATGCTGCGCGTTTCAATTCTTTGAGTGAGTACTGAATCTTATCTACATTTGATGTAAATTTGACACCATCTTTTGTTACCTTTGTAACTGTTTTAGGCATTGCCATCTAAACCAACCCCTGGCAGGTTAATTCAGTTATCTCGCCATTTTTTGTGAAAACTCTAATGATGTCATAGTCTTTGTTATTAAACTTTAACTTTGTTTCATCTTCATAATCTTCAGATCGGACTTCAAACATTAGTTCCGGCCGTAAATCTGTCATAGCGGCTTGATAAAATTCAGATTGACGAATTGATTTCTTATTCGCAAAAACAGTCCGAGATGTTTCAGCTTCAATCGAATCTCCCATATCATTTTCCATATAAGTAACCGTTAAAAAATCAACTGTATCTCGCCATAGCATTTAAACCACCGCCATTGTTACTGGAATGGAAATATCTTTTTGAACGTCAATAATGCCTTCATAATCTTCATATCCATCTAACGTAACTGTATACTTCATATTCATCGTTTCATCGACACCCTTAAAAATAGCCACGCCGGAAGAATTAGTTACCTTTTTCTCATTGTTAAATGTGATTGAAGTATTCTCAAGCACTTCTGCACCATCATCAATAGTAAAAGTAATCGTAAATAAGCTATACTCTTGTGAAAAATGTAAGTGTTGTCTCAGCATTTCATATGACTTTTGTAGTCTTGCTGCATCTGGATTATCCCACCCGAAATTAGCCTTAACAAAAAGAGATACTGCCCTTTTAATCAAAGGATCAGTATCTGTTTCAGCTCTTGATTTAGTAATGCCTGATAAAATAAGATCATGCTTGGCAGATTCAATCAAATCATTAATTTCAACATCAAAAACTGTATTTGATGTACTAATCCTCAACATTACTTTGATATCTTCAAGCATTACTCATCACCACTTTTTTTGGTGTTACGTTTAATTAGTTTGACCTCTTCCGCATATTTAGCTTTAATTAGATCCTCACCAATTTCTTTTTTCACGTTAACTTCTTGCCCAATCGTATAAGAAAAATCAAGACCGACAATATTTTCTTTAATTATAATTTTCAAATTTAACACCACCTCATTCTAAAAAATAGGGAGAACTTAATCTCCCTTAAATTTCTACATTATTATGCACTTGCCATTTTTAATGTTTTAACAGACTCTGGTAAAGTCAGAACAGCGTCCACTCTCTGATATCCTCTGAATCCGACTTGCCCGTTAGCAGAGTAAAGCTCATTTAGACGTGAGAATACTCGTGTCTTACGATCTGCAATTTTGTAATAAGAGAAGTCACCAAAAGCAATAACATTTGCACTTAAAGCAATCTCAGGAGCAAACTCTGATGTATGGATTTGTTTACCTAGAATAGAGGCTGGTTCACCGCTCAAACCTTTTTCCCATAGATAGTTTCCATCCGAATCTTTCAATTTTCGAATAGCCTTAACAGTTGTATCATTAGCAACAAATACTGCCTTTTCTCGGTATGCACGAGGTAATGAATAGAATAGGTCAATCAATTCATCGGCCGTAATAGCTGAACCACTAGCAGTTGTTACTCCAGTTTCAGCGCTCACGAATACTCCAGTCGGCTTGTCTACGCCATCACCAATAACAAAAGCATTCTCTTCAGCTTTAGCAAGTGAACGTGCAAATTCTCCAACAAGATAAGACTCTAGGTCGAATGCAGAATCTTGTAGTAATTCCTCTGAAACTTTGATAATGCGAGTAAGCTTATAAGCCTTGATAGTAATCTGACCAAAACTATCATCGGACTCACTAAATGCTCCCTCTTCTGCTGTCCATGCAGCCGAACCATGTGAAACTACAATAGGAATATCCATGTCAGAATCAGTGTTAATAATTGTTCCTAGCTTTCTCATGATGTTTAAATCTGTTAGCTTATCAATCAACTTTTTGTGGAATGATTGTGGTACAGTATAACCGCCTGAGCTAGCTGTTCCTGACGTTAATGAACGCTTTTCCTCAGTGGATAAATCTTTCCCACGAACCATACTTAAAAACGCATTACGATATTCAGCTGCTTGATCTTGTTCTCTATTTTCCATTTTTCCACCCTTACCTTCTTTCATTTTAGTATCTAATTCACGCTCTTCTTGCTCATCTAGCTCTACTTGCATATTGATTTTCTTTTCTAAAGAACGTGCTTCTTCCATTTTTGCTTCAGCATCTTTTACCTTATTTTCATTCAAAAGAGAACGAACCTCTTCTTTAATCCCTGTTAAATCTTGACGTAATTCATCTACTTTTTTCATATATAACACTCCTCAAATTTTTGTATTGTTTTTTGACAAATAAAAAAGAACTAGATTATAAATCTAATTCGATTAGCAACTTACTTTTATTTAATTGCTCTTCCAATTCACTCTTATAGTCTTCAAGACCTCGCACAGCAATTGTTGATGATGCTTCTGAATACGCGGGATATGTCACGACTGAGATATCTGAAATCTTCTTAAAACGCTTAATAGTTCTTATGTATAAATCCCTATCTTCGTTATACTCCCATGTATCGCCTTCGTTTTCATAATCAATTTGGAATGCAAAAGAACTTTGTGAAATATCCTGTCTCTTCATAGATTCCATTAAATCACGAGCATACGTAGTATCAGGTGGATCAATAGTATATTTCAATCCAAAATCATCAACTTCAAGCTTTAATGTTCCTGATTTATTACGACCGAGAACCTTATGTGCATCATGGTTTATTAAAGCTCTCACATCTGACATATCAGCACCTTCGAGCGCATTTTGTTCAATTGTTTCTACAAACCCACCTAGATTATCTGACTCTGAATTGAAGCGTAATGCATAACCAACTATCTTTTGGTTTTCTCCATCGTCACCTTCTGCGCGTATCTCAATTTGTGAATCAAGGGTACGAATTTCTTTTTCTTTATTCATTATTATCACCTCCTTCAGCTGGTGATTCACTCTTCATATACTGTTGACCAAGCATCTCAATAGGAATAGCATTACCATTAAATACAATTCCATCTGCATTCTTATGGTCAATTCTAGGCTTATTCTCTATTTGCCTGGCTTCATTGATCGTGTAGATACCTTTATCAACTGCCTTACCAAGAGCATCAATACGTTGCTCAAATGAGCTTCTAAGGATTGAATCAACATTAAACTCAAAGAAATATCCTTGCTCTCTTTCCTTTTGAGTCAATAGTTTGTATGATAGCTCCTGCTCCAACATCGTTAATATTGCTTGAATCGTGTCAATATAAAATGACTTCTGCATTTCCGCAACATTTCCATGTGTTCCTCTTGAAAGTTCATTAATTTGATGTTGCTTGATTCCGAATGCACTGGCAATCTGCCTTATTGTTAGCTCATTAATCTCAATAAACTGACTATCGGCCATAGTCGAATTAATAGTTTTAAGATCAAATCCTAAAGGAAGTGGTAAAATTTTTCCAGTGTTTTTAATCCCATTCGCCATATTTTCTAGTCGTGCTTGTATCTTTTTTGCGTTCTCGGGTGATATATCACCAGTGTAAGAAACAACTGCTTTCGCAGATAATCCACCTTTAAAATGTTGATTAACATGCTGTTGACCACTTTGCGCGTTTTCTAGGGTAGTCTTCAGGTGGTCTTGTACCGATAGTCCTGTTATTCCGTCACCAGTTAAGCCTAAAAAATGAAGACAGTTTTCGTCCTTAAGTTTGTATTCGACTCCCTTACTATCTCTATATACATACCACAAAGCATTTTCCTTACCGATAATCCCTTTGTCATCAATCCATATGTCTAAAAATCTCATATCTAATGGATACAAACCTTTTACTTTACCAGAGTTTTTACCACCTTTTTGAATATCAATATAGACAATTGCATGTCCATGTTCATTACGCTGATATTCGACCATTTTCCAAAATGAAGAACTGCTCATATAAGGATTTGGACGTAATTTCAAAAGGTTGTATAGATAGTGATCTGTCGCTTTCTCTACACCGTTATCAGTTTCTTTATGTAGCTTCAAAGGAAGCTTCGAGACTGTTTCCATTAGAATTTTCATACAGGAAAAATAAGTAGCCTCTTTCATCTTGTTACTTGATATACCATCTACTTCAACACCGAGAAATTCAGCCATTTCTTTATCTTGCAGAGTGTATGTACTTCTATTTTCAGCTTGTCTTCTAAATAACATTTATTATAATCACCTCCTTTTATTGACTTTTGGTGGATTTAAGGAGAAGTAAACTCCCAATAATAAAAAGAATGATCCTAAAACGTATATAGCTGCCACAAAACTAAGTAGATAAGTAGCACATACGATTAAGAACATCCCGATTATGATAAGAATATCTTCTATATAGTTATTTAATTTTTTCATATTCACCATCCTAAATTCGATAAAAATTCATCTGTTATATTTTCGTTTAAATCTACGTGTTGTTGATTTGCAACTGCTCTTGATAGTCCCATTAACATAGCTATAATTCCATCAATACGTTTAGTTGATTTTGATTTATCAAACTTAATATCACCTGACGCATTTTCAACTGAGATAACATTCTCAGCCATCCACGTTAGGACTTTATTATTCCCATGTCTAATTTTCCCATCAAACAGTAACTCGTAAAAGTCCTTTGTTGCTGGTGACATCGTTCTATATCCTTGTCCAAAATCTACTACTGTAAATCCATCTTCTTGCAAATCTGAAATAATACCTTGCGAACCAAAACGGTCAAATGCTATCTCTTGAATATCGAAATCTTTGGCACACTCATTTATAATCTGTCTAACATAACGAAAATGAACATAATCACCGTCCGTTGAGTGTAATAAACCTTGCTTCGCCCAAGTAGTATAATCAACCCGATCCCTTTTCTCATGATCTAATAAGGACTCACTAGGCTTAAAGAAGTGAGGAACAATATAATATTCTCCATCAATAGGAAATACCATCACAAACGCTGTAATATCAATTCTTGTTGACAAATCCAATCCTGCCCAACATTCTCGACCTTTTAAAAATTTTAAGTCTACGTCACCATCACATAAATGCCACTTTTTCATATTTATTGCTTGCTCATTCGACATTCTGATATGCTGATTAAGATATAATCGGCGAAAAGTATTTTCCATGTTAGCCATATCACTAGCTTGTTGTGCTAAACTTTTTAGTTCATCATAACTTCGAAACTTGCCTAAAGCTGGATTAGCTTTGTGCCACTGTTTTTCATCCATGATATCGCAATCATCGTTTGCTTCAAATATAGCAGAGTAGAATGTATCGTTTTGTATCTCACCTGATTCAATCCTCTTAGCGTATTTGTAAGTAGAGTATTCTAAATTGTATTCATTTTGACCGCTTGAAGCTGTGGTTATTTGCAGCAAAAGCGGTTGACCTCTTGTACCCATACCAGTCTTAAGTTTGTCAAACAGATCTCTATTTTTTGCCTCATGTGTTTCATCAACGCAAGCAACATAAACGGAGAATGAATCAGCTTTACTCGCATCAGAACTAATAACTTGTAACATACTATTCGTTGCGTTTCTTATTATCTTTTTGCGACTATCAACAATACGACAATGTTTAAGTAGTGTCTTGTTAGTTTGTATCATGATCTTTACTGTGTTAAATAAGTTAGCCGCTTGGTCACGTGAATTAGCTGCTATAATGTATTCAGCCCCATACTCTTTATCGCAGTATAGGAGATATGTAAATATACAAGCTATGAGAAAACTTTTTCCATTCTTTCTAGGCAAAAAAATAAAAGCCTCACGATACCTTCTAGTACCATCAGGACTTTTCCAACAAAGTAAATCACATATTATTTTCTTTTGAAATTCAAGAAGTTTAATCTTCTGCCCTTTTTTACCTTTATCAAGATTTAGTTTTTCTAAGAAGTTAACAACCTTTTCAGCCTCATTGTGATCGTACCAGTATTGTTTTTCCATTAGACGATCATTCCTTCAAGATCATCATCATCATTTTCATTCTCATTTTCAATTACAATTTTTTGTAGTTTAGCTCTCTCTCTTGGTGTTAAGCCAAACTCTTTTATAAAAGCTAACATTGATTTCATGGCATTATTTGCGATAGAAATCTCAGGTATTTGTTGACGATAACCAGTTGCTGTTACGAAGCATAAATCTTTATTTTGTTTAATTGCTTTCTCTGCATCGATCCAACGTTGATAATTAGAACATAATGATGCTAATGCAATTTCGTCACCTTGTTTCCATTTTGATTCTTTTATAAGCATGTCGGAAATCTCATGAAACTTCTTTTTTGCTTCTGCTTTTAAAAATGATGGTGCTTTAATATTGTTATCCATCACTCCCCCTCCCTTCTAAAAATTTTAGGTGAAACCACCCCGATTGAAAATCACAGAAAGTTGCACAGTTAACTTGCCCATCGGTCTTTATACCTACATTTAAAAATTCTCAATGGTGCCCCACGTCTTTATATTTTCTTTTATCCTCTTGTGTTTTCAAATTATGATGAAAATGACAACACATTTGTATATTCGATAACTCTAACCTTTTATTCCAATTAACTTTAATAGGAATGATATGATCGGCTACATCAGCAACTGTAATGACATCCTCATTCAAACATATCTCACATAGGTTATTCACCCTCGCTCTGGCTACATTCCTTACAGCTTTCCACTCAGAACTATTATAGAATTGTCTAGACTTTTGATCCCTTGCATACATATCATATTGCTTGTTACTCTCAGCCTTAGTAATCCCTTCATGCTCCTCATGTTCATCACAGTACTTACCCTTAGTTAGACTAGAACAACCTATCTTATTGCATGTCTTCAGTGGTTTACTTGGCATCCTTAATCACATAGTCATCAATAGCATAACAACGGCCTAACCACATCTTCCATACAGTGAAGTGTTTATCTCCACTCATCTCGTATACTGTACGATATGTTAACGGTAATAGTTGTCTTATGTACCAAATGAATCTACTCATAAACTTTCATCTTCCTTTCTATCTAGTTTTTAGCTTATTGCCTTATAAACCTCAACAACTTTACATATATAAGAGTCTACACCGTTTGAATATTCTTCAGAAACTCTCTCATCATAATCTCTTTTTGCATCATCGTAGTTACTATATATTGTTTGTCCTGCATCACAATAATCACTAAATACTGCATACAAAGTCATCTACTCATCTCCTCTTTGATCCATCATCTTTATTACCCAAGCACAATACATCCATAATACGAATAACTTTAACTGTTTCAGCAATCTCATCTCTCCTAAGTATTTTAATTCTTTTAAAATTACATACAAAAAAGACATCCCAGAAGGATGCCTTAATACTCTGCCCTTAATATATATGAGCTGTCGTCTCCATGATAAGAGTAACTAATATCATTGTTTGATATGTATTCTTCATGGTTGTTCATATTTTCATCAGTAATACCTAACTCTTGAATTAGTTGATTTCTTTCTCCCATTGTTAATTCTGGATTTGTTACACCAAACAATAAACGGAAAGACTGTAATTTCTGCATCCTTTGGTGCATGTTCTAAGAATACTCCTGATCCTACAGAAGGCTCTAAAATCCTCGATTTGTTAGGTAGTCTATCCTTTAACACGTCCCATATAAACTTAGCTACTACTGACGGAGTGTGAAAAGCTCCATTTGCTGAGCTATTAGGTAATATTCCACCAGTGCTAGTATAGTTTTCTTTTAGAAATTCAACTTCTTCATATGTAATCTCATTTATCGGCTTTGAGATGATCTCCATTGATTTTACGTTACCATCCCAACGCTTACGGTCTGCTTTACCCACTCATTCACTCCTTTTCAAATAGCTTTTCATATTCCTTCCGATCAATCAATTCAGCAATAACGTCCATTTCTCCGCACATTACCATTTGGATAACAATAGTCTTTGAGTCAGAAGTGAAAAATGTGTCAGCTAATCGACTTTTTAAATGAAATCTTTTAAAGTAACTTTGTCTGTACGTCTTAGTAATAGCACCTGTTACAGCATTAACATGGTTACTAATTGAGGCATCTTGACTATTATTAAACATTTATAATTTCCCCCTAGTTTTATGACAGGTGGTTAAACTCCCCGTCCTATTAAGCCTCTTCAACCTCATATAATTCTAAATAAAGGTCAGTGTCATATTTTCTTATAATTCTTTTTACATTCTCAATTGTTAATATATAGAAGTTATCATCACGCACTTCAAACCAATTTCCTTTTTTAGTTCTATAAATTGTGGTTTCATAAGTTCTTGTAATAAATCCATAATGAGAAAGACCCAACACGTCTTTTTCATACTCAAGAACAAAATCAGCACTTTCCGTATCGTATAACTTCCCATCAATTATTTTTTTCACAATATAATCTCCTTTTTTATGACGGTGATTTTTTTCCACCGTCTTATTAAATTTGTGCATAAAAATAGCCACCCACATGATCCGTAGTGAGTGACTAGAATTATTGCTCTTTATCTTTTATACTGACTCCAATAGTAATACTAATTGATTCGTAATCATTAAATTCTTTTTCTTTATTAATAATATTAACTAAGATTTTATTTAAATGTTTGCATTAAATTGTGCTCAGATATTTTTTTTAATTCGTTCAATAACTTTCTAAAATCCTCCGCTGGATATTCATCTACCTCACCGAGACCAACATCTACAGTCTCTACTACTCTCACACTATCCACTGGATAACCTTTACTAATCAACTCCTGAGCCTCTTCGAATACAGCCTCGATATATTCCGATTCTGCTATTGTTGTCCAACTATTCATTAACTTTCTCTCTGCTAAGTAAATAATAATCACTCCCTAAGTTTTTCTTGCATACGATATTTTCGTATGATATACTACATTTAATAATAGCGCACGTATGTAAAAATTTATACTAATTTTTTAAATGTCTTTCTATTTATTATATTTTCGATACAGCTATATGTCTTTTCATAGACTTCAGCCATCATATTACAAAAAGTACTCTTCCGTTTTCCTTCCTCTTGCCATTCTTTCCACTGTTTCAATATCTCACCTGCATCTTCATTTGAAAGTTTTTTACGACCTTTTGTTATTGATGCAATAACACTTGGACTATATTGTTCCTTTCTTGTTTTTAATTCTAAATTATGTATTCCGTTATTAGTCTTATCTTCATCTAAGTGATCAATTTCCAATCCTTGATTAAGCCAATATGTATCTTCGACACCCATATGAGCACTCATTATAAATGCATGTACTGTACTTCCTTTGCGTTTACCTTCTTCATCTACTAGTGTTATTGTCAAATATCCCCATCGTTTACTAGGCTTAGGATTTAACCATCTACCTTTTTTACACCTCAATGAATAAATTCTACCGTTAACCACATCTGCCTTGTAATCTTTAAAACCTGGAATTGGCACTAACACCGATTCCTTTTCCATTACGCTTTCCATTTCTAATCATCTCCCACATTTTTATTAGCGTATATCCTCATATACACTTATTGCAGCACCCACAATATTTAACGCACAATAAAACCCACCTATAAATAGATGAGTTCTATATACGCTAAATGGAGATGTGGAGTCTCCAATAAATATATATTCTTTATAAAACTTTCGGTTAAACAGTAACCATAGGAAGGACGGCAAAAGCGAATAACTTTCGTAGTTCCCTTAATCCCTTATTCCAACGTCCTCCACATCATCGTGAAAGACGCTCTCAAAAGGATCTTACATCCATTATTTCTTGCTAACTCTTTACGAGTAATCATCAAAAACACCTTATAGGTCACGCCTCATATTTTATGTCTCCGGCGGAGAGAATCCGAGAAAGTGCGCCCGAATGTTGTAAACAACCGAATAACCAAACAAACAAACTTAATCATAGGAGGGACGGCATAAAGAGTAGCTTTCGCAGTTCTCTATTTTCCCTCATCTCCGTTGACTACCGCAGACGATCCGTACTGAGTAGCGCGTGAGGAACCTTTCTCACCTCTATGGTTTTAAAGGAATATATCCTTTAATAAACACACAAACAACGCAACGCTTTCACCTGTTTTATTGTCGGTTGTGCATTTATTAAAAAATATATTGCTTTTTTCTTTTCTATTTGTTATGATTAACATGTTAAAATTTTGATCTATTTATAAAATTTTTTAAGTAAAAATAAAAGGGAAAGAAAAATCACACTGCCGATTATTGTGTATATTGACTTGGCATCGTCCTCCCTAACACACGCTTATCGCAAATAATAAAAATGTCCACAAACCCCCTATTTATTGAGTCTGTGGACATTTTTCTAATAGGTGTTAAAAACTCAAGCGGAAAGCTCCTCAAGCTTCTCTTTTAACTTACGCTTGCGCTCTCTATCCTGTCTGTTTCTATGTTTTTTCTGACACTCATCACATCTGATTTGCCTTTGTCTCGGTTCATCTATTATCTCTCCACAACCAGCACAATCAACTTCATTATGTACATTCTTACGAATATTATCTACTATATCTTCTCCAAATGATTCCCATAAGGTTCTCTTATATTCAGTATCTTCAAAATGAAACAAGTGTCTAACTAATATATCTGCAATCTTTTGAGAATCTGGATAAACCTCTAATAATTTTTTACGAATCTCAACATAAACCTGTAGTTTCTTGTCATTGGTGTCATTGTCTTCACATTCCTTGTGCATATAATGTCTTTTATTCTTATTTAAATAATTATACTTATTGATAATCTTTTGATCTGTCTCTTTATCAATAATGTATTCATCATCTTTAACATTTGGACTCCACATTAACTTTTTATAATCAAATTTACCAATTACACTCTTAAAATGGATTCGTTTGTCAATTATTACATCTTCAAGTTTATTGACAATGCTTTCGTTCTTTTCCATCGTAACTTTTTTATCTTTGGCATACATAAAGAAATATGGAAGTTTTTGTTTTTCGTATTTGTTCCACTCCGCTTTAATATTTTCTGGAAGAGTTACAACATCTAAAGTTTTTGCCATATCAATAACATGATTATTATATGAGCACAATTGCTTGATTAACTTATAATCTCTCTCATAATCAAACTCACTTTTATTAAATACTTTTGAAATGGTGTTACTTATGATTCCAATATTGGCTTTAAAAGCAACCTTGAGACTCTCAAATATGCTATCAGGATCGATTGGCTTAGGATCACTTACACCCATTTCATATTCTAATGGAACAACGTCTAGTCTTTTAGCATTGTTTTCAACTACATTAATGAGGCATTCTGATGATGTAATCAAAATTTTATCACCATCGAAATCTGCCATTAATATTTTAGGAAGTAAATCATTCGCTGAAATATGTACGGCTTTAGTAATAAACCATTTTTTCATTTCCTCAGATCTAATATTTTCCCTTATAACATGCTCAAAACTCAATGCTGGTGCTCTCATTAAATCAACTTTTGTATTCTCATACAAGCTGCTAGAAACTTGACCATCTTGTAATAGTCCCTTCTCATTGCCGAGAAAAATACTATTCATCACGTAATACCAATCAGGAAGCACATATGTATATTTTCCTTCTATGCTGAGTTTACCGGATTTAGCCTCTTTTATTATTTTCTCCTTCCTATTCTTAATTGCCTTTTTGCTATTCTTATCGTTCAATAAAGCAGGATAAAGATTAATCGCATGTTGGAATTCATTCTTTTCTTCATTTTCATCTTCTGCACCGAGTACACGGATCATAGTGTCTACATCAGACCCCATATTCATCAAATCATCATTTGTCATTTGTCCTAGATTCATTAGGTCTTCGTTTTCTACATCTACTAACGATTGTAAATACTGATAATTCAATTTTGCATTTGGAATGGAATCTTCTTCAGCGTTCATAAATGCTGCTTCACAATCATACTTTTTGAAGTTATCTTGATACACTTTCCAACTCTCTTTATATTCATTTTTATTGATAAAATGCTTCCACATCTTGAATTGAGATTTAAAAAATATGACTTCGACTTGATCTTTGACAATATCCCACTCCTTGCCGTAAATATCAGTCACTTTAGGGTTAGCTGAGAATTTATTAAATGGTACGGGAGAAAGACACCCTTTCATAAATGGAAGTCTAAATTGCATGTTCTTATAGACACCTTCACCAAACAACTCCTCACTCAAGCTAGGAAGGTACATTCCTGCACCGTCAGTGATTTCTAAGTCCACTGTCCTATCTTCGTCACGTATAACATCAAAAGTATCTCTACTAATAAAATCAACTGTTCTATTTTTTAGTGATGCTTCAACATCATCTACAACTATGCATCTATCAATTTTAAAACTTGACCATTCATTACTAGCACTTGAAGCTAAACTTTTATACGCAAGGAATTTATTAACACTCATTCCACCATTGTTATTGATATCATCAACACTTAGTCCAGCAGTTATTGATTTCTCAACTCCGTAGTCTTCATTGCTCCAAGCATCCTTTTGAATAAAAACAGCCTTTTTGTCACGAATTTGACCACTTGAAGACGAGAAGTATATATACTGCTTACCTCGGTATTTGAATCCTTTATCTAATAAACTCTTGAATATTTCGTAGTTGTAAATCTCTACAATTATCAACTTATCAGACAATTCGTTTTCTTTTATATCCAGCTTGCGAGTCAATGTAGACTTAAACAATGCAATCCTTTGAGTCGGATTTAACCTGAGTGGATTTAACTCACGGACATCTTTATGCTCCATAATCTTACTATTTAACTCACGTTTCAAACCAGCATTAGAAACCTTTTTACCTTTAAATACCTCTTCACACAACCATTTATAATAGTCTAGTTGTCTCTGTGCCGTTGAGATTTTTTGGATAATAAATTCTTTCTCTTTTATCGCTTTTTTATCCTTTTCATATTCCACATTCGATAAATCATTATGTAAGTCACTTAGTTTAATTAACATTTCATCTTCTTGTGATGATAATTTATTCAAGTCATGGTAGCGATCCTTAAGAGTCTTAATTCCTCTTTCTTCCTCATTAAAAAATACATCCGTAGAAATTGAATATATATATACTTGTTTACCTAGATTACTAGACAAATAATCCACTCCTCGTTTTTAATATTAAAATAAAAAAATTGAATTCATTGTAGCGTAGCGGAAATGATAGGGGTGAGCACTTGACACGCGCACTATGTGTCAAAGCGGAACGCCATCCTCTGAGAGATTAAAACCTTGGGGGAAAGCGACAATTCATTCGCAAAGAACGCTCAAGAATCTTACGTTTTACATTTCCCCCAAACCCCCATTGTCCTTACCATTTTAAATTTTGACACATCTTTATTACCTAGTAGTAATCTTTATATAATTATAGTTAATAAAGACGTGTCTTTTTTTCATGAGAATAGTTTTTCTATATCTCCCCAGTGCATTTCATTAATATCATTAGATTCACTTTTCATCTTGTCTATATCAATCGTTATATCCCTTGCATCATTGTCAATTAGTAATCCAACTAATTTATTATTGTCTTTCATATAGCTAAATTTAGTTCTATATCTATCCATCTTTCCTGATGTATTAGGATCTGACGCTTTATTTTTTCTCATCTCAGCATTGAGCATTAATTTATCCATTACCGTTCCATTCAACTCTTGCTTTAATCCCTCTTTTTCAATCTCATCCAAGGTAAAATTAAATATATCTTCATATTCGTCTTCTATGTAATTCCTATTAACTGTGATTTTGTATGATAAATAACAGTGGTGTATATAACTATTTTGGCGTAGTTTCTTTTCAAACTTATTTTTAAATTCTTTCCACCTTGGACTGGATCTAACGTCAGATATACTATGTAAGTGTTGATTAAATCCCATTTCTTTTAATACTTCTTTTTCACACTGGAGTATGGTTTCTTTCTCTTCTTCATTTGCAATTCTATGTATATGATCTTTTGTGCATATAGATTTAACCTGCTCATACATTATTAACGATTTGTTCCTCAGATTTTTTAACACTGTTTCAAAGTTTGCTCGAAAATTACTGTTTGTCGTATTATAAAAATCATAGATTATCTTTTCTTCTATATTCTCAACTTTGGACAACTGAGGAACATTTTCTGAGCAGTAGCGGTAGTTATTGTTAATGGCTTGAATGTGATTTAATAAGCCATTTCTTGTAATAACCACCGTCTGTTTCTTCTTTTCTATTAAGTAATCAAGTATTAAAATTTCCATTATGTGTGCAAAAACACTACTTTTACCTGTGTTATTAACCTTTTCTTTTGGTACTTTATGTATTTTACTTATGATAATTTGATGACCTTCTTTGTAATACTCTATGAATCTATCTAACTCTTTAAGTTGAGCCTTTTTACTATTGTTCTTCTTAGGCTCAACTTCCAACTCAGCACACAGTGCATTATAATTTTTGAGTATTTGTCCCTCACTCAGATTTTCAATTTTTATTGTTATCTCTTCCCTTCTAGTTACTCCATATTTTGTCATTATCGTTGGTTTATGTCTGTTTCATTTTATCTTTAATGACATTTTGTGGAGTAAATATTTAACCTCATGCACAGTACTAAATTTTTTCAGATAATCCTCAAAACTTATGTTGTAGATCACTTCCCAATATCTTTTGTTGCTGGTTCTTTTTGCATGAATAAGATAACCGATGTTATTTTCCGAAAAATAATTATTGATGTGTGTATAACTTTTCTGGATACGTCCTCTATTATCTTTTACACGAACAGTATTAATGAGTTCCTTTTTCTCTTTTTTGAATAAGGCCTTTCCCACAATATTATCTAAGTAGTTATTCATATCGTATTCGGAATGCATCGTCCGTTTTCACCTCCTTCAGATTGCTTTTATTTTCACAAGTCATCTTCATGCATTCCAGTAATCATATGACAACTAGTACATTCAATTTCAATAAACCTTCCATCTTCGTCTTCATTTTTAATTGATACAAACTGATTATGCCTTTCATTACATTGATCACATTCATAATTTTCGATTACACCATCTTCAATCATAGTAATACCTCCGTTTTATTGTTTTATTGTTCAATATCCCCTTATATAGATAGGCTCACACGATTCTATTTGCCTCCGAGTGTAAATACACCTAACAAACTATTAACCTCTCAAAACGCTTTCTACGTAGTAATCCTGAGCCGGTAAATCACATAATTCAAACTGTTGGTAAGCAATAGTTAAATTCTGCTTGTCTTGATTGGAAATTTCTTGATATGACTGGACGTAAGACTGTGCGAATGACATTTATTTCACCTCCTTAGGTTGATTAACATACAAATCATATGTTTTTGTTGACAAGTGTTAACTAAGCCTGTAATATAGGCATTGTAAGTAAGTGGACAACCTTATCAGACAAACTTATGGTAGGTTTATCTACCATATAATATAGGCACATATTTAACTCTACTACACTTAACTATTAAAGTCTAGTGTTATTTGTCGTTATTTGATAGTTTGGCAGAGTAAAATTAAGTTGCTCTACTTCCTCTTGCAATTTTAGGTACTCTTGAGTTTGCTTCTGAGTCATTTGAGAGATTTGTTCTTTGCCAATTTCATTGAAGAATTTCCCCTGTTCTTCTTTGGATAGTTTTGACCATACTAAGTGTGCAGTAGTGGATTTTAAGTCTCCATCTTCAACCATGTCTTGCAGTTCTGGAATAAGTGTATTTAGCTTCCTAAAATTATTAACTTGTTGTTGGGTTAGCCCTATCTGCTCTGAAAGTTGTTTTTTTGAGGGTTGAAAATTATTTTCATCCCTCCATTGGTTACTCCCATTCCCAATCCCATAAATCCTCTCCAGCTCTACAATACACTTACTCATCTTCATCGGATTAACATTGCCAATACCTCTTTGAAGAATGTTTGTACTAATCAAATCCTCAATAATCATATCCTCTTTTGTCTTTTTTAATTCTGCTTTCACCTCTCTCAATTCTTTAACTGTCATTTCATCTACTGTTTTTGTCTCACCAGTTGATGGGATTTCATGTGATTGCTCTCGTTGGTCTTCAGGGAGTGTTGCAATTTCGTAAAGTGCTCTTGTTCCTAAATGTGTGTACGTACCCACATTTGATTTACCAAGCTTTTCACATACCTTTATAAATTTTGCTGCTTGCGACTTATCCATTTCAATAGATTCTAACCACTTGACATACTCACCATGTACTAAATCATTTTCCTTAACGTGTTTTAACCTCTTACCAATTTCAAATATTGCTTGGCCTGCTACTTTAAAGCACATTGATTATCAGATAACAAAGAAAGACGAAATAACTGAATACCATGCTTGTTTGTACAAACTCCTTTTTTACTCTCTTCTGTGAGAAAACAGATACAACTACTTCTCTCACTTTGCAACCTCCTGTTCCATCGACTCTATAAAGGATTGAGCTACTGGATATGTAGTATAGATTTTCTTACCCTTATAATAAACATCGATATCTAGAATAGATAATGTTGCTCGTATACCAATAAACTCAGCATTAAAGTTTTTGTATAAGTAGTAGCTCTCATTGCCATCACCATTTCCACCAATCGCCTCTAGCTTAGTTATCAAAGCATGTTTACAAACTGTATACAATTCATGGATGATCATATCTATTTCAATCTCTTTAATACCTTCAGTTTTTCCCACTAATTTAAAATCTGATTTCCTAAGCATATTGCCGCCCCCTTTTGATCCGACAATAAAATCCTGCGTATAATGGCCAACCACAAACGCTGTCAGACGTTTCCAAAGCTTGCTGGATAGTTATGGTTTCATACACCTTGTCATTTCTTATTTGGATGAAATCTGCATCTGTAAGCGGAATGAGAATGTCATCTATTAAAATGCTGACTCTCTCAATGTCTCTTTCTACTATTAGAGTTCCGGTCTTGTAACCATCGACACGGTCAATCGTTTCTTTTATTGAATTACTCAAGTGTTCAAACATTATAATGACCTCCTTTTAGTTGTTTAACCAATCGTATCCAATAGATTTATAAGTCCCACATTCGCTCTCCCCAGCATCGTCTACCTGGTAGTTAGCCATCGTGTAGTTGTAGCTGGAAGAAGCTAAGAGACTGCTTATATCTCCAATCTTGCCTTTCGTTTTTGCAAGGACGTTATTAAGTATTATTGAAAAGTCACTATCTGATAGTTGATTCGACCTGGAGTTATAAAATAAGTCAATTTCCAAAAGTGAAACTGAATCATCTATCAATCGATTAGTATTTTGCTTTAATATCTGCTTAATCTTAGTTGGTAGCTGTAATCCATTTAACTCATCTATCTTTGATTGATTGATAGATTCTTTTTTAGTAATCTCTGGATAAGTATTCTCTGTAGTAATCTCTGTTAATGTCTGCTCACTCTGAGCAAGACCCTGTTCATGGTGATCAAATATCTGCTCACTGTGGTCAAGGCTCTGTGTCAGTGCTTTACCCTCTTGCTTATTTTGAGCATGGCTCTGTGGTAAGGGTTGATCAATGGAATAACCATCTAATGAATAGCCTAATTTCAGCAATTCTTTTTGAACAAATTCAAGGTTAACTCTATACCGGTTCGTGTTATCAGTTTTGCCATTTCGATATCTAATGTCAGGCTTTTTGCATTCAACAAATTTTTGACTTACTAATTGCTTTAATCTACGGTCTACTGTGCCACGACTACTAATCATTATTTCTTCGTTAAATTCCTTTGCAGACTTCCAAAACCAGCCATTCCTAACCTTTAGTAATTCCTTCTCTGCTTTATCTTCTGCACCAACTTTTTTATAATTTTCAGCTTTTAACGAAGACTCTCTATCCATTTCATTAACTATCTCGCTCCAATAGATACATTGGCCGAGGATGATTGCACTGATGGAATCACCAGTTAAAGCAATCAATTCTTCTTTTATTACCACACGTTTTAATTTTTTCATGGCTTCTATTCTCCTTTAGCTGACACTCCCATTTTCCTCTAGCCAGTTCAGAAGGAAAAATTGTGTCTCTTTTGCTTTAAAAAACCACTTGCTTCCAATTTTAAATCTAAGTTTCTTAAAATCTTCATCAAAGAAAAACTGCTGCTGAATGAAATTCCAACTCATGCATGTTCTTCTTAGTAGTTCATTCCTATCCCAATAAACTAATTCAAGATCAACTTCTTTTAATTTTTCATCAAGTTTTTTCATGTATTCTTGTTTCAGTTCTTTTTCATCAATTGTCACATTAACCATTTGCTCACCTCCTCGATATCTAAATAGTAGCATAGGGTAGCATAGGGTGTCAATTATATCATTAAGATAAAATGGAATTATTAATATTAGCTGTGATATGATTAATGTAATACCCCTTATAGAGAGGACGTGAGTTAATTGGTCAAAGAACATACTTTAGCTACATATGTTAAAGCTTTACGCATGAGGTCAGGTATTAGCTCTAAGGACTTGGCAGCTAGATTGGGAAGGGCCTCAAGTTTTGTTAGTCAAATTGAAAACAATAGAAATAAAAGTCCAAAATACGAAACTGCATATGATATGTTAAAAATATTAGGTGTGGAAGAAAAAGATATTGAAAGTAAATTACAAGCTTTCAATATATACTCGCCAGAATATTACGATGCACAATTAAGGCAGTTTGAAGAGTATCAAGAACATGAAGCAGAAAGAGCAGAAGAATTAGCTAATGATCCTGAATATCAAGAACATATGGCAAAACAAGATGCAAATAGAGAAGATCAAGAAAGACAGGAGTTCTTTAAAAATAATGGTAATAAGGAATATTGGGGTGAATCTCCTAGTGGTGTATGGTTTAACTGGTTTGATAAAGATGATATGGAAAAACAAATTAAAGAAATAAAAGTAACGTTAGATTCGCTTGCTAACACTCCAGTAAACGACAATGTAAAAATAATAGGAAATATGAATGCATTAATCACAAAAATGAGAGAAGACAAAGAGTTATTTGATTTCTTTTCATCGTTATTTTCAGAGGATTATTCAGTAGTTCAGCAACATAAACGAGAAAAAATCATCAAAGAAATTAATAAAATAGTGAGAGATGGGTTTTAATTTGTTATATAAGGAGGTTTTAAAGTGGCTAGTTTTGAGAAACATGCAGATAAAAATTGGGAATACCGGATAAAATATAAAAATCCTCTTACTGGTAAATTTAGAGAGAAATCAAAAAGAGGATTCGCTACTAAGACTGAAGCTAGACGTGCTGCGGAGGATATGGAAAGAAGTATCGATGATGGCAACGAGACAAACAAAGATATCACACTTGATTTTTATTTAAAAGATTGGCTCCAAACATGGAAGCTACCACCTAAAGTAAGAAAGAACACTTATGACCTGCATAAAAATAATATTAACAATCATATTATCCCCTATTACAAAAAATTAAAATTAGTAGAGTTAACACCTAAAAAGCATCAAAACTTTTTAGATAGCCTATCTGCAAATAACTATAGTAAACGCACTATAGAAATAGTACATGGCACAATGTACTCAGCTATGGACAGAGCAACTATCGAAAATAAAATACAAAGGAACCCTTGCGTTGGTATTATCATAACTGCTCAAAAAGAAAGCAAGAACAAAGAAAAACTTGAATATATCGATTCTGAAAATATCCCTTTGTTTTTACGGCACGCTTATGAATACAATCCTTTATTATGGCTTTTCTTTAAGTTTCTTTTAGATAGCGGTAGCAGAAAAGGTGAGGCAGCAGCCTTACAATGGTCAGATATTAATTTAGAGGAAGGTTTAATTAATATTAACAAAACCTTAGACTTTTCCGCTAAAGCAAACGATAAACTGTTTGGAGATACAAAAACCTTTAAGTCAAAAAGAGTAATCACCATACGGAAAAGTTTAATAAAAGATTTATCACTTCATAAAACTTTCCAAGAGCAAAACAAATTAGCGTTAACTGATATCTATAAGCATGATCTAGATTTAGTGTTCTGTAGAAAAGATGGAAACTTCTTGCCTAAGTCTACTTTATTCAATGCGCTTGAGCGAATCCTAAAAAGAGCTAACCTACCACAGATACCTATTCACGCTCTAAGAGACTCTCACGCTGTATTGTTATTAGAGGCTGGTGCTTCACTTGAGTATGTTCAACGAAGACTAGGACACCGAGACTATTCGACCACAGCTAATATATATAGTCACGTATCAAAAAAAATAGAAAGAGATACATTAGAAAAATACGAAGACCATATGGATGATATTTTAAAATAAACTATATTTTTTTATCATTCTTTGTGGGCATTTTGTGGGCAAACTATTTTTTATTAGCATTTATTATAGAGCGCCCACGAACCAAAAACCCCAGAACCATTACGGCTCTGGGGTTAATCCTATTAATAAGTGTTCATGTACTGCTCGCGCTCCCAAGGGTGAACTTGTGTGCGGAACATGTCCCACTCGATTTCTTTAAGTTCAATAAAGTGCTCAAGTGCGTGTGAACCTAGAGACTTTGTGATAATTTCATTCTTACGTAATGCTTCAGTTGCTTCTCCTAGATTAGCAGGTAATGCTTGAATACCTTCTGCTTTACGCTCTTCATAGTCCATAGCATAGATGTTGCGATTCGTTTCAGGTGGTGGTGTCAAGTTATTTCTGATACCATCAAGGCCAGCTGCAAGCATTGCTGCCATAGCTAAGTATGGGTTAGCTGCCGGGTCTGGACTACGAACCTCAATACGCGTACTCAAGCCTCTTGAAGACGGAATACGAACTAATGGGGAACGATTTCTCATAGACCACGCTATGTAACATGGTGCTTCATAGCCAGGTACAAGTCTCTTATACGAGTTCACTGTCGGGTTAGTGATTGCAGTGAATGCATCCGCGTGCTTAAGGATACCGCCTAAGAATTGCATTGCTGTTTTACTTAATTGTGAGTCAGTTGTCTCATCATAGAAAGCATTTACGTTACCTTCTGTGAATAAAGACATATTAGCGTGCATTCCGCTTCCGTTTACGCCAAACAATGGTTTAGGCATAAATGTCGCATGCAAGCCATGCTTTCTAGCAATTGTTTTAACAACTAGCTTGAACGTTTGAATGTTGTCGCAAGTTGTAACTGCGTCTGCATATTTAAAGTCAATTTCATGTTGCCCAGGAGCAACCTCATGGTGAGATGCTTCAATTTCAAAGCCCATATCTTCAAGCTCTAAAACGATATCTCGACGGCAGTTTTCCCCTAAATCTGTAGGAGCAAGGTCAAAATAACCACCTTTATCATTTAGATCAAGTGTTGGTTCGCCATCTGAGTCAATTTTGAATAAGAAGAATTCAGGCTCTGGTCCGATATTGAAATCGGAATATCCAAGGTCTTTTGCTTCTTTAAGTACTCCTTTTAAAACGCCACGCGGGTCCCCATCAAACGGAGTTTGATCTGGGCTATAAATATCACAAATTAATCTTGCAACTTTTCCTTTTTCCGGAGTCCAAGGGAAGATTACCCAAGTATCAAGATCTGGAAATAAGTACATATCCGATTCTTCAATTCTTACAAAACCTTCGATGGATGAACCATCAAACATCATCAAGTTATCCAATGCTTTTGTTAATTGACCTACAGGAATCTCAACATTCTTAATAATACCTAAGATGTCTGTGAACTGTAATCGAATAAATCTTACATTTTCCTCTTCTGCCATTCGTAAAATGTCTTCTCTAGCGTATTTACTCATTCGTATAGTCTCCTCCTTCAAATTTACTGCTACTAATGTAGCAGGGGTACTTTTACAAATCTCCTTCATCGAACAAAAGGATGCTCATGCTTAACGATGAACATTCAATTTTTTCGATTTATCTAAGGATAGTTTTATGATACCGAAGATTTTTCATTCTTTGTATAACCTTGTCAGATAATCTGACAAAGAAATTTTCTGACAAAGAAAGATATAGTTCCCCTTTTTCATAATACCCAAATCTACAATTTCCTAATCTACCTTTTAATTTACACGTCATTTTTCTATTAATTTGAGCGCTGCATCGAACACTGCAATCTTTACATGTTCAAATGTTAGACCACCCTGAACGTATGCTGTATACGGAACTCTAATTGGTCCATCAGCGGTTAACTCCATACTCGCTCCTTGAATAAATGTTCCCGCAGCCATGATCACGTCGTCTTCATAGCCTGGCATATAACTAGGGTGTGGTTTAACGTGTGCATCTACTGGTGATGCTGCTTGGATCGCCTGACAAAATGAAACCATCGCTTCTTTCGTTGGAAAGGAAACCGATTGTATTAAATCCGTTCGTGGCTCTTCCCAGGAAGGAGAAGTCGTCATCCCTAATTCACTCAGAAATCTAGCGGTATACAATGCCCCTTTTAGGGCTTCATTCACGACATGAGGTGCCAGGAAAAAACCTTGATACATTTCCAGCAGTGAATAGAGGCTTGCTCCACCTTCCAGACCGATACCTGGAGAAGTCAAGCGGTTCCCACACAGTGTAATTAAATCTTCTCTGCCAGCAATGTATCCCCCGGTTTTTGCAAGTCCACCGCCTGGGTTTTTAATAAGCGAGCCGGCAATAAGGTCTGCGCCTACATTTGTTGGTTCAAGTTTTTCAACAAACTCACCATAGCAATTATCCACAAATACAATGATAGCAGGATCTATCTTTTTCACTTTTTCAACCATTTCTTCAATTTGTTTAATTGTAAACGACGGTCTATCTGCATAACCTTTTGATCGTTGAATCCCTATTACTTTAGTTTTTGGCGAAAATTGAGATTCTACCTCTGCAAAATCTACCTCATTATCCTTCAAGGCAATTTCTTTATAACTGATATCAAAATCTGCCAAGGAACCTGTCCCTTTTTCTCCGCGTTTACCGATTACTTCTTCCAGCGTGTCATAAGGGGCACCTGTAATATACATAAGTTCGTCTCCAGGTCTTAGAATACCAAAGAGACTTGTACTAATTGCATGCGTGCCGGAAATAATTTGTGGACGAACAATTGCTGCGTCTGTATGAAACACATCTGCGTAAACTTTTTCCAAGGTATCTCTTCCTAAATCGTCGTATCCATAACCCGTAGATCCTTGAAAGTGAAAGTCCGATACTTCATTTTTCTTAAATGCTGATAACACTTTTCGTTGGTTATGTTCCGCTATCTCACCTCGTTTATAAAAGGCATCTTGTAATATAAACATGGTTTCACTACTAATTTTCTCTAGCTTGTCTCTTGTAAGTAATTGTGACTGCATGATTTTCTCCCCTAGTCGTTCTTTCTGTCTTGTAACTCATGATAAATTCCCGATTCAACTGGCGCATATCCTCTAATAATATAGTTTTCCGTTGCTTCATCGAATTGCCTCTCTATTTGGATTGTTTCTTTTTGTATTCGATGAAGAATTTTTCCATCGGAAGCATGTACATACACGATAAAAGAATCAAAGTATTCTTCCATCGCAGCCTCGATTTTGTTTTTTAGAATAACCATTTCGTCATCGTTATGTGCACTAATTAAAACAGATGCCCCTTTGCTGTGCGAAAAGAAATCTCCTTTAATCTGATCGCGTTTATTATAAACCGTTAACATTGGAATTTGCTCTGCTTCTAAATCCAATAGAATCTTTTCCACAGTTTCTTCGTGATTAACAAAGTCAGGACTCGAACTATCTACCACGTGTAAGATCAGGTCCGCTTCTTTTACTTCTTCTAGTGTCGATCTGAAGGCAGCAATAAGAGCTGTTGGCAACTGCTGTATGAATCCAACTGTATCCGTCAGAAGAACTTCCATTCCGGACGGCAGTTTTAACTTTTTTGTCGTCGGATCTAATGTTGCAAACAATTCATCCTCCATATAAGCATCGGCCTGTGTAATTTTATTTAATATCGTCGACTTGCCGGCATTTGTATATCCCACCAAGGAAATTTGATAGGCTTGGTTCTTTTTTCTGCGCTCACGGTATCTTTCTCGATGCGCAACAATTTGTGATAACTGCTTCTTTATTTCATCCATCCGGCCTCGAATGTGGCGCTGGTCAATTTCAAGTTGGGTTTCACCAGGTCCACGAGTACCAATTCCACCCCCGAGACGAGAGAGAACGTGTCCCTGTCCTCTCAAGCGCGGAAGTAGGTAACTTAACTGGGCTAATTCTACTTGCAGTTTACCTTCTCTGGACCTGGCTCTATTCGCAAAAATATCTAATATTAGCTGTGTTCGGTCGATCACGAGAATATCTAATTCATTTGTTACATTTCGAAGCTGTGAAGGCGTTAATTCATCATTAAAGATAACAACATCCGCTTCTTTTTCTTCTACTAGTAATTGTAATTCTTCCACTTTACCGCGGCCTATATAAGTACCCGATTGGGGACGTTCCAACCCTTGAATGAGGCTTGCTATAACTACTCCTCCTGCAGTATTCGTTAACGCAGTAAGTTCTTCCATACGATACTGAAAGTCTTCTTCATTTGCTGATTTGAGTTTGACTCCTACTACAATAACTCTTTCTTTACTCGCTTTCATATTTGACTGAATAACAAATCACCTTCTTTTTAGGATTCCCTTAGAATATTATGGAACGCTCTCTCAAAATCGGTTCTTCTTAACGTTGCAAGTATATCCCGGCTATATTCCTTTTCTTGCAAGAGGCGGACAGCCTGAATACGAATTGCTTTCTCTAGCAAGTTCCGGATAAATCGCCCATTACTGAACCTTCCATGTTCATATTCTTTTGCAATGATTAAAAGTTCATTCATATAGGTCATAGATTCATCATCAAGTTCATAGTCTCGCTGCGCTGCCATACTTTTCGTCATTTTCAACAACTCTTCTACCGAGTAATTGGGAAAAGTCAGTACCATTGGAAATCTTGATGGTAATCCTGGGTTTAACCTCATAAACCGATCCATCTCGACCGGATAGCCAGCAAGGATTAAGACAAAATTATGTTGTTGATCTTCCATTACCTTAACGAGAGCATCGATCGCCTCTTTTCCGAAATCTTTTTCTCCGCCCCTCGCTAGTGAATACGCCTCATCAATAAACAAAACTCCACCGAGAGCTTTTTCTACTAAGTTACGTGTTTTCTGTGCAGTGTGTCCTATATATTCTCCGACTAAATCTGCTCTTTCCACTTCAATAAAGTGACCCTTTTCTAGTACATTTAAGTCTCTCAACATGGTAGCTATTAATCTTGCCACGGTTGTTTTACCTGTTCCTGGATTTCCTTTGAAAATCATATGAAGTGCTTGTTGACCGGTCTTTAACCCTTTATCCTGTCTAATATTATTAATGTAAATCCAAGAATAAATTTCGTGAACAAATGACTTAATGGATTCTAATCCTACATAGTCGTCAAAAGACTTCATGACATTGCGATATTCAACATGATCTATCGGCGGATAATTACCTTCCCGCCCCCATAATGAATCGTTCTTCTCTCTCTCTTCCGAGTTGATAACAATATTTATTTGTCCTCTTTTTTTCATTTTAGCTGACTGTAACATCGAAGTCACCATCCTCTATCTTAAAGGAATTCCTATCTGTCACAATCACTATACGCATGAACTTTATAGACGTGACAAATGCCTATAAGAAAAACGGCACTGAAAAAGTTAAAAATCGACTTTTCCAGTGCCTTTCCTCTTACTTACTTTCCTGATTTAATTGAACATTTCGTTGAGGTGAGAACGTTGAAATTGCGTGCTTATAGACCAATTGTTGTTTACCGTCTGTATCTAGTATAACGGTAAAATTGTCAAAGCTCTTCACATGTCCCCTGAGCTGGAATCCGTTAAGTAAAAATACAGTAACCGGAATATTTTCTTTCCTCAATTGATTTAAGAATTGATCTTGTATGTTCACTGATTGTTGTTTCATATATGTGCAGCCCCCTCTATTCACATTATTAACTATATTCTAGATTTAAAACAACTTTCCTTCTAAATATAGAATAATTTCTTCTATTTTTTCTTCCCGGTCGTCTGTCATATCAAACCATTCTATGTCCATCTTGTTACGGAACCATGTTAATTGCCGTTTAGCAAAGCGTCTGGAATATTGTTTTAAATTCTCAATCGCCTCTTCCTTTGAACAATCTCCAAGTATATACGGAGTAATCTCTTTATATCCAATCGCTTGCATGGATTGCACCGAAGCAAATCCTTCATTTGTTAACTTCTTCACTTCTTCAATCAACCCATCTTGGATCATTTGCTCCACCCGTAAGTTAATTCGTTCATATAATTTGTCTCTATCCATCGTTAATCCTATAACATAGAAATCATAGGAGGAAGACCGGTTTTCTTCTTTATCACTCCGTAAAGGTTTACCTGTAAGGTGATAGACTTCCAATGCCCGAATCACACGACGGCGATTGTTTGGGTGAAGCTCCTGGTAACTTTCTGGATCAATATCCTTAAGCTGGCTATGTAATGCTTCGTTCCCATGTTCTTTCGCATACTGCTCTAACCTCTCACGAAATGCTGTGTCTTCCCCTTTTTCTGAAAAATCATAGTTATATAATACAGCGTTCACATATAACCCTGTACCTCCTACAATAAAAGGAATCCGTCCTTTTTCGTATATTTTATGTATAGCAGTGTTTGCCGCAGATTGAAAGTCAGCAACCGAAAAAGAGTCTTGCGGATTTATAATATCTATTAGATGATGAGGTACATCTTCCATTTCCTCTGGTGTTATTTTAGCAGTACCTATGTCCATGTCACGATATACTTGCATGGAATCCCCACTAATAATTTCACCGTTGAAATGTTGGGCTAGTTGAATACTCGTTGCGGTTTTCCCAACAGCTGTAGGGCCAACAACTACAATCAATGGTTTACGTGTTGTCATTGTTATTCCCTCTCTTCCAAATCAATAATACCATAGTGGAACACTGAAGATGGTCTGACTTGAACATGAAACCATATAAAGCAAAGCGGGTACTCTTAAAATGGTCCTTCAATACTACTTTCTTTTTTGCTACTCTTATAGCCTCGATGATCATTTGTTCAAAATCACCTTCGTATAACCCATATTGTTTCAAAGTTTCGATACCATCTGATGAGACTTCTTCTTGAGACATAGGATCGAAATAAACCACGTCAACACTTGCGTCTGGCTGTTCCTTTAACCAGTTTTCTGCGTTTGTATGAATAACTTTTATTCTTCTCATTGCTTCGTTTAAAGGCTCAAGGGAACTTTCATACGATTGAAGCCCTTCTTCTACGATAGTAAAAATAACCTCTGATGCTTCTAATCCAATAACATTGCCTTGCTTCCCTATAGCTAAACTTGCAAGTTGTGCATCAGATCCAAGACCCAGCGTTGCATCCACTAGAATATCACCTTCTCGTAAATCACACGCTGATACGAAAGGGTCCTCTTGATGATAAAGCCATCTTTTCGCCCGAAACATTGCAGCATTTGGATGAAAGAAGAAAGGCTGACTTCCTTCTTCACGATATACTTCAATTCTAGTAGTTGTAACTACGTATGCAGGCCCGCCACATTCACCGATTAACTTGTCAATCGGTTGTTTTCTTCTTATAACATAAGGAAGTGACCACTTTTCAGCTAACTTTCGCCCCCACTTTTTTATATCTTCTGCTGCTTTCGAAGATGACGTTACAAATCCGTCTCGCTCCATACGAATCCTCCTCTACCTGGGATGACTAAAACTAGTAGCACCTACACACAGAACATAGGCGCTACTACATGATCCTCTTAAACATTTTTTCGATGTCATAGGTGGAATAATGAATAAGAATGGGTCTGCCGTGAGGACACGTGTACGGATCTTCACATGTGCGTAACGTCTCTAAAAGTTGGAACATTTCATCCTTTGTTAAATGACGATTTGCTTTAATAGCAGCCTTACAGGACATAAGAATCGCTGCTTCCTCGCGTAGTTTACCGATATGAATCGTTTGCTCATTTCTTAATTGTTCGAGCATTTCTGAAATAACTTCCTCTTCCTGACCTTCCGGAAACCAAGTAGGATGAGACCTTACAATATACGTACGAGAACCAAATGGTTCCAGGAATAACCCTACGTCTTCTAATTCCTTTTGGTATTCTGTCATCAATGATTCTTCTGATTGCGTAAATTCGAATTGAAGTGGCACGAGTAGCTCTTGCAGCTGGTTATTTGTTAACGAGAGTTTATCTCGGAAATACTCGTACTTAATTCGCTCTTGTGCAGCGTGTTGATCTACCATATATAAGCCTTGCTCGTTTTGTGCCATTATATACGTGCCATGCAATTGGCCGATCGGATAGAGCACTGGAACATTGGCTTTGGTGACATTTCCCTCTTGGCTTGATTCGTCTGATTCTTGTGAAAATGGTGGTTCAACAACAGGTTCCCTTTCCAATTCCCAAGTGTCCGGTTCTGCTGCTTTTTGCTTATTGATCGTTTGAAAACCTGATTCTCTCACTTCACCCGTCATATCATTTTCAGGTTGCTGAAAAAAACTAGATTCTTGCTCATTTTCGGTCTCTTCCTTCTCCCTTTGATTATTCAGTGACCGCGCACGATGCTCGAAAGAAAAGGCCATTTGTTCCGAATTAGGTTTATTGTTTGAATATTTTCTTTCTAATCCATCTGGAATTAACTGGATTCCTTTAAAAACATCTTTAATACTTCCTGTAACGAGCTCCTGTAATGCTTTTTCTTTACTAATTCTCACTTCCAGTTTTGAGGGATGGACATTGACATCCACCAGTAAAGGGTTCATCTCAATATGCAGCACTACTAATGGGAATTTCCCGATCGGTAAAAGGGTGTGATACCCTTCTTGAATCGCTTTTATGAGTGAGTAATTTTTCACGTATCTACCATTTAAAATAGTAGACATATACGAACGATTCGACCTAGTTACTTCAGGCTTAGCAATAAATCCTTTCAACGTAAAATCTAACGTTTCCGCTTCAATAGGAACCATTTTTTTTGCCATGGCTGATCCATAAATAGAAGCGATCACGCGAGCAAGATCCCCATTTCCCACTGTTTGCAGCAAATTTTTTCGATTGTGCGTAAGAATGAACGCTATTTCCGGATGGGACAATGCCATTCTATTGATGATATCTGAGATGTGACCAAGTTCCGTATGAATCGTTCGTAAATACTTTAAGCGAGCCGGTGTATTATAAAACAAATCTGTAACAATGATTTCCGTTCCTTTCCGTGGGGTGGCCGTCTTCTCGTGTTTCACGTGCCCCCCTTCAAGCCGGATTTCTTGTCCCTCTGTTCCACCAGTGCTCGATTTCAAGGTGAGTTTTGAAACGGAAGCAATACTCGGCAATGCTTCTCCGCGAAAACCCAACGTCTTTATTCGAAACAAATCTGCATCATGTTGAATTTTACTAGTAGCATGTCGGAAAAATGCCATTCGGAAGTCGTCTTTCTCAAGTCCATCTCCGTCGTCTAAAACCCTTATTAATGACAATCCACCCTCCTCAATATCGATCCGAATCTGGGTACTATTCGCATCAATCGCATTTTCTACAAGCTCCTTCACAACAGAAGATGGTCTTTCAACCACTTCTCCAGCAGCAATTTTGTTTGATAGCAATTCATCGAGCTGAAAAATCTTCGCCATTAGTCACACCTCCTTTTTTATTTGGTTAATTTTCGTTGCAGCTTGTCCAATAATTGAATGGCTTCAATTGGTGTTATATGAAGAAGATTCGCTGACGTTAACTCTGTAATCACCTTATCTTCCGTACGTGTTCTTTTATTTTTTGATTTTTGCAGCGGAAGACTCTCTTCCTCAAAGAGCGTTAATTGTTGCGGACCATTCTCCTCTTTCTTCTCGAAAAATGGAACTTCCTTGTGGATTTCAGAATCAGGCTCAGGTGTATAATTCGTTACTGGTTTTCGAATTTGAGGTTCTCCTGCTTCAAATTCTTTTAAGATCATTTTTGCACGTGCAATCAGCTTAGGTGGCAGTTCTGCCAGTTCTGCAACATAAATTCCATAGCTTCGATCCGCCGCGCCTTCGATCACTTTATGAAGAAACACGACTGTCCCGTTCTCTTCTTTTGCTGAGACATGAACATTTTTCAATCGCGGTAACGCTGACTCCAGCGTTGTCAGCTCGTGATAATGCGTAGAAAATAACGTTTTTGCTCCAATATCATCATGAATATATTCCATAATCGCTTGCGCTAAACTCATTCCATCGTACGTAGATGTGCCTCTTCCAATTTCATCCAACAGAATGAGGCTCTGTTTTGTAGCCTTCGATACGGCATGCTTTGTCTCCAACATTTCCACCATAAATGTACTCTGTCCCTGCGCCAGGTCGTCTGCCGCTCCAATCCGCGTAAATATTTGATCAAACACTGGTATTTGGGCTTGATGAGCCGGAATATAACTCCCAATTTGTGTCATAATCGAGATGAGAGCCAGTTGTCGCATATACGTGCTCTTACCAGCCATATTTGGCCCCGTCACAAGTAAAAGCTCCCGATCTTCGCCTAAATAGATATCATTATGCACGTAATCTCCTTCATCAATCATTTTTTCCACTACAGGGTGTCGGCTCTCACGAATATCAACTGTACCTTCTGAAATTAAGGTTGGCTTTACATACCGATTTTCTTCCGCTATTGCCGCAAAGCTCTGCAGGACATCAAAAGTGCTGACCACACTCGCAAGTTGTTGTAAGGATGGAATATACGCCTTGACTTGTTCGCGAATTCTCATAAAAAGCTCGTATTCTAGCTTTTCGCTTTTTTCTTCCGCTTCTAAAATCAATACTTCTTTTTCTTTTAATTCTTCCGTAATATATCTCTCTGCATTCGTCAGAGTTTGTCTTCTTTCATAACGTCCCTCAGGAATTTGCGGTAGATTTGGTTTCGTAACTTCAATATAATATCCAAAAACTTTATTGAAACCTATCTTTAACGAACGGATACCAGTGACTTCTTTTTCTTGTTTCTCCAATGCGGCGATCCATGTTTTACCGTTTCTCATAGCATCGCGGTATTCATCCAATTGTTCAGAATATCCGTCTTTAATGAGACCGCCATCCGTAATTCCGACAGGACAATCCTCGTTAATGCTGCCTTCTAATAGGTGCCGTAAATCCTGACAATCAACGATCCCGTGCATTAAGGAGTTCCCGTAATCACTGTTTAGTGATCGTACTGTCTGGAAAATGGTTGGAACCTTCTCCAATGATTTTTTTAACTGAATCAAGTCACGACCATTCACATTACCGAAAGCTACTCTTCCCGATAGTCGTTCTAAATCATAGACTCCTTGCAGGTGTTCTTTTAACGCCTCTCGTTCAAAAAAGCGTTCAATAAGTTTCCCGACTAATTCATGTCGTTTAGCGATCGTACCCTGATTGAGAAGGGGTCTTTCAATCCATTGCTTAAGCATTCTTCCTCCCATAGCAGTTTCTGTGCGATCCAAAACCCATAGAAGAGATCCTTGTTTCTTCTTTTCTCTCAATGTTTCTACTAACTCTAAATTTCTTTTGGAATGAACATCCATTGTCATATATTCTCGCGGTAAATAAAATCTAGCAGCCTGTAAGTGATCTAATGAACGTTTTGTTGTTCTCTTTAAATACCAGATAAGCTGATAGCACGTTTCTTTTGTTTTCCCATCTGAAAGAGCTTGAACAAGCCCAGTGCCTTCATCTAGTGGCTCCGTATGATCCTCATCCGACAGTGTCACGTGAAGTCTAGCTTCTAATTCGTTTCGCCTTCCCAGCTCAAATGAAGAAGGAATAATCACTTCCCGCGGACGAAAACCTGCCATTTCATCAATTAACTCACTAAAACTACCAGTCATCGTGGTAACAAGGAATTCTCCAGTAGTCATATCAGCAGCAGCAAGCCCATATTCATCGCCTTCAAAAGGAGTGACAGATAGAAGATAATTATTATCTTTTTCCCCAATAGCTCTGCCTTCCATCACTGTTCCAGGAGTGATAATTTGCACCACTTCCCGCCTGACAACCCCCTTAGCCTCTGCTGGATCCTCTGTTTGTTCACAAATAGCTACTTTATAGCCCTTCTCTATTAATTGTGCTATGTAATTTGCTGCTGCATGGTGGGGAACACCACACATGGGAATTCCAGCTTCCCCTTTTCCACGAGCAGTTAATGTAATTTCTAATTCCTTCGCTGCCTTTTTTGCATCCTCATAGAACATCTCATAAAAGTCACCTAAGCGGAAAAACAAAAAAGCATCTTCATGTTCCGCTTTTATGCGTAAATATTGTTCCATCATTGGGGTAATTGTAGCCATCGTTATCATCCAACCTTTAGCTTAACTTCTCTAGTAAATACGGACTTATTATAACATAATCAGTCTTAGTCTTAGTAAGAAAAACGATCTAGCTGATTTAGTAAATAAAGCCTTAGCTTCTGTTGCCGTAATTTAAGTAGTAAGCTTCTCCTTGCGGCGTGAAAGTAGCTATCAAAGCTTATGGATGTTTTCGTAAGTTTCGAAGCTTAGATAAGAAGTTTTCAGAAGCGCAAGACCTCGGGATCCCTGGATGAATAACCCGCGTAAATCTTAAAACAAAACACATCCTTACGAAGTTTTAATTCCTTCGTAAGGATGTGCCTGATTCTCCCAAGATCCTATTCTTCAAGATCACCCATTAAAAAATTAGGATCGAGGTCTTCAAAATCTCCATCTTTTATTTGATCGCTATCTAGGTCATCGTCAAAATCTGATGTTGCGGCAGGATCCACTAAGACTGTTATTTTTGTTTCCCCAATTACCTCAACCATGAATTCTTTTTCTACTTGGATCTCCACGTCTTTTTCATTAGATGCAATAAGGGCTTCTAGCGTATTTGGTTGCTGCACCATTCGTGCGACAACTTCTATATCTCCTGACAAGATATCACTGTCTTGCATAACTAATGGCACGACATCTGTATATTTCACAGTTTCGGTCGCTACTTTTGTCTTCGTATTACCGGAGTAAGAATACCAAATATTGATATCATATGAACCCCGCATTTCTACTGCATCACCCTTTTTTTTCGCAGCATATTTGTGATTGATAATCCAACAACCAAGAATACTGGTAGGCTGATCTTCTGGTGCTACAATATGCTTGGTTTCCGAAAACTTTCTTCCTTTTCCACAAACAGCTTTCGTAATTATTTCCCTGTAGTGTTGATCGTTATCTGAAGCTGACATCGAATTCCCTCCTTGCACGTAAATAAACTACGTGACATTCTCTAAAAACCTCTCGCTTGCATCCTATGCAAGACAAATACCTAGTGTGTTATTTTTAATAAATAAATAAGTGATCGCCTGTTCAATGATGTATATGTCCCTTTTCTTGAAAAAATGATAAGAAAAACTGCATTGCAAATTTTTGTGTCCTTTTTTTCTATTTTGTTGCTTTTGTTATCACGGAAGGTTGTTTGGAAGAATTAAAAAAAGTCATTTCCAAATTGGAAATGACTTTTCTCTACTCTAGAATATTTTTATTAGCAACCGCCTGATTTTAAAGGGTTTTTATTTGTTGTCCCTTGAAGAAGATCTCCACCAGTAGATTCAATAATTTTTGTTGTCACTGTATTCGAAATGGTATTACTCACTAATTGCATTAATTCATTAACTTCTGTTTGTGATTGTTTAAACTCTTCAACCAATGGGATACCCTCTAATTCGTCTTGAAGGGCATCAATTTTAGCATCCGTAGCCTTCAAAGCTTCTGTTTTTTGATAATGTTTTAAATTAACAGCTTCTTTTTGTAAAGCCTTGATTTTCCCAATAATTTCCTGGACGCGTAAATGATCATTAATCTGTGATTCCGCGCGTTTGAAAAAATCGACTTCTTCCGTTTCAGCCATCATTGCCGCCAATTCTCTAGCTTTTTTTACGATATCTTGTTTTGTATATGTTCCACTCATACTAATTCACCCCAACCGTTTCTACAACTTCGCCATCTAATGACCATGTTTTTGCATTTGTTACTTTCACTTGAATAAGTGTACCAATGGACGCATCGGTCCCTCGAAAGTTAACTAATTTATTCGTACGGGTTCTACCCATAAGTACGTCCTCATTTTTCTTACTGACACCTTCTACTAATACTTCAACCACTTTTCCTTGGTAAGCAAGGTTATTGGCTGCAGACATTTCATTAACTAAGGCATTTAAACGCTGTAATCTTTCCTTCTTCACTTCCATTGGCACGTTGTCTTCCATCTTAGCTGCTGGCGTGCCATCTCTTGGAGAATAAATATACGTATACGCACTGTCGTAGTTCATTTCCCTCATTAATGAGAGTGTATCCTCAAATTGTTCTTCGGTCTCATTTGGAAACCCTACGATGATATCTGTTGTAAACGATGCATGCGGAATTGCCGTCTTGATCTTGTTAGCCAGTTCCACATAATGTTCACGAGTATACTTTCTAGCCATTAATTTCAAAACAGCATTACTACCACTTTGTACCGGTAAATGAATATGCTCAACCATATTCCCGCCTTTAGCTAAAACTTCGATTAAGTGGTCATCGAAATCTCTTGGGTGACTCGTTGTAAATCGAACGCGAGGAATATCTATTTTCCGGATTTCTTCCATTAAATCTCCGAGACCGTATTCCATGTCCACAAGATCTTTTCCGTAGGCATTTACATTTTGACCAAGCAATGTGATATCTTTATAACCGCTTCTTGCAAGGTGACGGACCTCTTCGATAACGTCTTCAGGCCGTCTACTCCTCTCCTTGCCTCTTGTATAAGGTACAATACAATACGTACAGAACTTATCACAGCCATACATGATATTTACCCAGCCTTGAATCTTGCCTTTTCTTGCGCGAGGCATATTTTCAATAATATCGCCCTCTTTGGACCAAACCTCAACCACCATCTCTTTACTGAAGATAGCATTTTTCAAGAGATCAGGCAATCGGTGAATGTTGTGAGTACCGAAAATTAAATCCACGTGCGGGTGCTTTTGAAGAATACGGTTTACGACCGATTCTTCTTGTGACATACAGCCACAAACCCCGACAATTAGACCTGGGTTTTCCAATTTCATCGGTTTTAAATTTCCAATTTCACCAAACACTTTATTTTCTGCATTTTCCCGAATAGCACACGTATTCAAAAGAATAATATCAGCGCTTTCTGCAACTGCTGTTGATTCAAAACCCATTTGCAACAGAATCCCCGCTATATTCTCTGAATCGTGTTCATTCATCTGGCAACCATATGTTCGAATTAGGAATTTTTTCCCTTTACCAATCCCTTGCATATCTTCCGGGATATCAAAGTTATATAAGATAGATACATCTTCTTTTCCACGCTTTTTTGCCTGCTTTAAATCAGGCGGAGTGTAGCTCGTTTGAAAGTACTGAGAGTAATCTTTATTCTGTTCGGATTTTACGTCCGCAGAAGAAGTCCCCTCCATCGCTTTCACTTGTTGTTTTTTCTGATCTTCATTCATGTGCCATTCAATCTCCTTTACTAATTAACATACCGTATAAAGTATAAAGGGTTTTAAAGCGTTATACAACCATTTGTATAGAGATAGCAATTGCCTTCCGTTAGCAAGACCGATAACTGCTAGTGACCATCAAGCATTCGAGATATATGCTAAGTAATCTCTAATCATTCTCATTAAAAGTTCATAAAAACTCTCTTCCTCTTTAGTGAACTGTATAGTAGACTCAATGGGTAACTGTCTACACTCTCTAAAGAAAGGTGCTGACACGATGAAAGATTTCTTAAATACAGCAAATAAAAAGCACCTTGTAAAACCACATTCAAAAATGACCCTTAAGATAAAAATGATTTTCCTTATCACACTGCTAATAACTGGTATGTTTTTAATCCTAGGTTTACTTATCAATTATTTGTTTACGAATACATTAGAAGAAAGTATGGGTGAACAAGCCTTAAATGTTGCCGAAAGTGTGGCACACATACCAGAATTAATTCAAGCGTTTGAGGATGAGGATCCAGCATCTACAATCCAACCTATCGCTTCTGATATTCGTGAAGCAACTGGTGCGGAATTTATCGTCGTTGGTAATAAAGAGGAAATACGTTATTCTCATCCAAATCATTCCCAAATCGGCAAAAAAATGGTCGGTGAAGATAACCACCGAGCACTAGCACTCGGTGAATCCTATGTATCAACTGCTCTCGGCTCGTTAGGACAATCTTTGCGAGGGAAAGTTCCTGTCCTGTCTAATAATGGAGAGATTATTGGTGTTGTTTCCGTCGGATTTTTAGCTAAGGATGTTGAAAATGTTATTCAGGCACATAGTAAAGAGATATGGCTTGTTTTGATCATCATAGGATTAATAGGTATTATCGGTGCAACTTTCGTTTCTAACTATATTAAAAGGATACTATTCGGTTTAGAACCAGAGGAAATTTCCCACCTGTTATTACAAAAAGAAACCATTTTACAATCGACACATGAAGGTATTATCGCTGTTAATCAAAAGGGTACGATTACATTAATCAATGAATCGGCACAAAAATTATTATTTGATGGAGAGTCAATTCATTATATAGGAACCCAAATAAGTGATGTTTTACCGGAATCTCAACTTCCAGAAGTATTAAAAGATGGACAAAGCCAATTTAACCGTGAAATGCAAGTTAGGAGCGTTAGTATCTTAGTTAACAGGGTGCCAATTTACTATGAAAATATGTTAATCGGTGCTGTTGCGACATTCCGAGATAAAACAGAAATGGAAATGTTGACGATGGAGCTCACTAGAGTTAAACAATATGCGGAAGCGCTGCGAGCACAAACACACGAGTTTTCGAATAAACTTTCTATTATTTTTGGCTTGCTACAATTAAAACATACCAAAGAAGCGATAGAATTTATTAAGAAAGAAAGTAATCTCCAACAGGAGTGGATCAGAATTGTTATTGAAAAAATATCCGACCCATTATTAAGTGCCCTCATCTTAGGTAAATTAAATCAAGCAAGTGAAAGACAAATTTCTTTATCCATCCACCCTGATAGTCAACTTACGGCCCATATGTCTGATCGAAAGCGGGAAGCACTGCTTACGGCACTAGGTAATGTAATTGATAACGCCATGGATGCCGTCCAACTCAAAATAAGAACAGAACGGAAAATATCTATCTTTTTTACTGATCTAGGAGATGATGTCTTAATGGAAGTGGACGATTCGGGGTCAGGAGTGTCATTAGATGATATGGAAGAAATCTTTCACCAAGGCTTCTCAACGAAAAAAGGATACCATCGAGGTGTTGGACTAGCCCTTTCAAAGCAAATAATATCTGAAGTTAACGGAGATATATTTCTTGAAGAAACAGACCTTGGTGGGGCCTGCTTTGTTATCACCATACCTAAATTTGAAGACTAAAGAAGAGAGGCATGAATAATGACTGAAGACTTTCGTATTTTAATTGTTGAAGATGATTTTCGGATTGCTGATATTACAAGTGAATTCATTTCAAAACTGGATGGTTTTTCAATTGTTGGTTTGACAAAGTCTGGTGAAGAGACGCTCGAGTTTTTGAAAAAGAACACCCCTTTACCTCACATTATTTTGTTAGACGTTTATATTCCGGATGTTAAAGGATTAGATTTATTTTGGAGTATTCGAAAAACTTATCATCAAATCGACATTATCATGGTAACAGCTACAAAAGAAGTAACGATGATTGAGGACACCCTTCGAGGAGGAATTTTTGATTACATTGTTAAACCGGTAGATTTTTCTAGATTAAAAGCAACGTTGGATAGATTTAAAGAACGCCGAACATTTTTGGATTCTAAAAGTACGATGGACCAGAAAGAGATTGATATGTTAACCGGTGTCCAGGAGTCAATGAGACATGAAAATCCCTCTCACCCTAAAATACTCCCTAAAGGGATCGATGGAATGACTCTTGATAAAATCAGAGAAATATTACAGCCTCTTAACCGTGAAGGTGTGACAGCGGTAGAGGTTAGTAAAAAGCTAGGTGCCAGCCGTTCTACGGTGAGACGTTATTTGGAATATATGACCTCCATTAATGAATTAAAGGTTAAACAAAGCTATGGGGAAGTTGGTCGACCAGAAAGACGTTACATCTGTGAACAAAATGAACAAAACTAACAAAATAGTTTTTAATCGATTTATATAACTAATCTGCCCCCTCTTTTCTTTGTATGGTATCTTTTTCTTACAAGCAACACGATGAGAAGAGGGAATTATAATAATTATGCAATTAATTTGTATGCGCTTCCATTATATTCCCTCTTCCACTTACTTTTTTATGATGGAGGGAAAAGCATGTTAAGTATTATAGCCTTTACTACTATTTTCGCAATCGTATTTTTACTTATTAAAGGAAAGATCAGTCCGATTATCGGTCTTGTTATTATCCCTATTTTAGGTGCACTCTTAGCGGGATTTGGTATCTCGGAAATCGGTGAATTTTTTAATGAGGGAATTGATAGCGTTATCAACGTTGTCATCATGTTCATTTTTGCTATCCTTTATTTCGGTGTCATGCAAGACGCTGGACTTTTTGATCCAATTATTAATAAAATGATCAAATTCTCCAGGGGAAACGTTATTGCCGTTGCAGTAGGTACGGTGATCATTGGTGCCATTGCTCATCTTGATGGATCCGGGGCTTCCACGTTCCTTATCACTATTCCAGCTTTATTGCCTCTTTATAAACGTCTGAAAATGAGCCCGTATCTTCTCCTTCTATTAGTTGGTACAAGTGCTAGTATTATTAACATGGTGCCTTGGGGTGGTCCTCTTGGTCGTACAGCAGCAGTTTTGGGAGTGGATCCTTCAGAACTTTGGAGACCTCTCATTCCTTTACAAATCATTGCTTTGTTATTACTAGTTGGTATGGCTATTATTCTAGGAATGCGTGAGCAGCGCAGAATAAGCAAGTTAGGTCCTCAAACTAGTCCTGATTCAGAGGCTGCTGCAGCTCTTGAACTAGATGAATCTGATATGAGTGATGATTCATTAGAAAAACAAAACACAAATAACTTACTTCGTCCTAAATTGCTATGGATTAATTTGCTTTTAACAGTCGGTTTAATCGCGATGCTTGTATGGGGAATCATTCCAGCCGGCTTTGTCTTTATGATTGGCTTAAGCATTGCTTTACCGTTAAATTATCCAAAGGTAGATAAGCAGATGGAACGAATCAAAGCACATGCTCCAAATGCACTGTTGATGGCATCCATTATTTTGGCTGCAGGTTCATTTTTAGGTATTTTGACTGGAACAGGCATGTTGGATTCTTTAGCAACAGATTTAGTCCTGATTTTACCAGCTTTACTTGTTCCTTACTTGCATATCATAATCGGCGTATTCGGTGTCCCTTTTGAATTAATATTAAACACTGACGCTTACTATTTTGCTTTACTTCCAGTCGTAGAACAAATTGTTACTAGCTATGGGGTGGAAGGTGTATCTGCTGCCTATGCGATGATGATTGGAAATATTATTGGAACGTTTATAAGTCCCTTTTCCCCTGCTCTCTGGCTCGCACTTGGATTAGCCGGTCTTGAAATGGGTAAACATATTCGTTACTCTTTTTTCTGGATGTGGGGTTTCAGTATTGTATTACTTGGCGTAGCGATCATGATGGGGATTATTTCTTTATAGTAGCCTAAGAAAAACGCGTAGCGTCTTTTGTATCTATTTTGTTTTGTTATCATTGAAGGTTGTTTGAAAGAATTTCAGCTCCCTTTCCGTGGATGATCCGCTAGCCTCCTCGAGCAAACAAGAATTTTGTGCTTCTTACCTGTTAAAATAGAAAAACATATAAATTCTGATATTATCAAAAAGGGCACTGAAAAAGTAAAAAATCTACTTTTTCAGTGCCCTTCCGTCTGTGTTCGAGGAGGCTGATTTCTTCTATCTTTAGGGGAGCATATAAGTAATGCAAAAGTTATTTTTACCCACTAGCAATTACATAAATTCCGCTGCTAGTTGTTCAAATTCTTCTTTTTTCAGCGATAATTCCTGTGAAGCAAGTGATTCTTCTTTAAATCCTTTCACCATCGATTCATAGGACGGTTTTTGTTTATTTTGGTAAATTAAGCCTGTTACAAGGCCATCGTATGTCATTAGTGTGTTCATAGCCTTCATACGATTTTCAGGATCATAATCTTCAATCGTTGAGAGAGAAATCAAGTTTTCTTTGAACCAAGCGTACGTGTTGATTTTATTAAAAGTTACGCATGGGCTAAATACATTGATTAAAGAAAAACCTTTATGATTCATCCCTTGTTCGATAAGAGACGTTAGTTCTTTTAAATCACTGGAGAAACTTTGAGCAACAAATCCTGCTCCAGAAGCTAAGGCCAGTTCCATCACACTTAAGGATGACTCAATAGATCCCTCTGGTGTGCTTTTTGTTTTGAAGCCCAAGTCACTTCGCGGAGAGGTTTGCCCTTTCGTTAATCCGTATATTTGATTGTCCATTACGATATACGTGACATCAATGTTTCTGCGAATAGCATGGATGGTATGACCCATTCCGATTGCAAAACCATCTCCGTCTCCTCCTGAAGCAATAACAGTCAACTCACGGTTTGCCATCTTGACACCTTGAGCAATTGGTAATGATCGTCCGTGGATACCGTGAAGACCGTATGAATTAATATATCCTGAGATTCTACCTGAACAGCCGATGCCTGACACTACCGCTAATTGCTCTGGAATAACACCGACGTTTGCCGCTGCACGTTGTATTGCCGCCTGTACCGAAAAATCACCGCACCCTGGACACCAGTTTGGTTTTACATTATTTCTAAAATCTTTAAACGTCGCCATACTTTAAAGTACCTCCTTGCATCTGTTGTGAATCTCTGAAGGTAAAAATGGATTTCCATCATATTTTAAAATGGACTCTACTTTATTTAAACGAGTATTCATTTTCAATAATTGCGCCACTTGACCCGTAGCATTATTTTCAATCACAATGACTTTCTTTGCCTTCTCTATCATACTTTCTAACTCATCCGTTGGAAACGGATGTAATAAACGTATTTGTCCGTGGTTTACTTTAACGCCATCTTTTTCAAGCATTGGGATTGCCTCTTGAATCGTTCCTCTAGTAGAGTTAACACCTAAAATTAATACATCTGCATTATCATGTTTTTCGTCTTTTACTACTGGGACTGGGAAATTAGCAATTAACGTATCTAGCTTTCTCATACGCTTATCCATCTGAGCTTTCCTGTTCTCAGGACTTTCTGATGGTTTTCCCTGTTCATTATGCTCTACACCAGTTACATGATGAAGTCCATTAGGCATGCCTGGAATAACTCGTTTGGAAATACCATCTTCTGTAACATCGTAACGCTTGAAGTATACCCCTTTTTCTTGCTCTGGAAGAACTTCTTCAGGATCTAATTTCCCCCGACGGATTTCTACTTTTTCAAAATCAAGTGGTTCCACAGTTTGCTTCCCAAGTGAAAGTGCTAAATCTGTCATAAGGATAACCGGCACTTGATACTCTTCTGCGATATTGAATGCTTCAATCGTGTCATAGAATGCTTCTTCCACACTTGAAGGGGCTAACACAACTTTAGGAATTTCCCCGTGAGTACCAAATATAACGGCAAAAATATCGGATTGCTCCTGCTTTGTAGGGAGTCCTGTACTCGGACCGCCTCTCTGCGTATCTATTATGACCAATGGTGTCTCTGTCATGCCACTAAGGCCAATTCCCTCCATCATGAGAGACAATCCAGGACCAGCCGAAGCAGTTAATGAGCGAACCCCCGCATAATTTGCACCGATCGCCATGGTACATGCTGCGATTTCATCTTCCGTTTGAATAACCGTACCGCCATAATCGGGTAATTTCCTAATAAGATACTCCATAATTTCAGAAGCTGGTGTTATAGGATATGCAGGCATAAATCTAGCGCCACCAGTTAATGCTCCTAGTGCTATCGCATCGTTACCAATCATAAACATACGATGTTTACCGTCTGCTTTTTCTAATGAAAAATCTCCAACGTTTCCGCTAGCTTCTTTCTGGAAATATTCCATCCCTGCTCGAATGGCATCCATGTTTTTTTCTACAACTGTTGCACCTTTTTTGGAAAAAATTTGTTCGACTACTGATTTAAACATTTCTGGATTTAATCCTATCACGGCTGCCGAAGCTCCAACGGCGACCATATTTTTCATCAATGAGGTACCTAAATCTGTCGCAATTTTAGTGAAAGGAACCGAAAATAACTTTGCATGTGATCCTTCCGGAAGACTAGGTGTAAATTTACTGTCACCTATTACAACTGCTCCCAAACTAAGTTCATGGTGATTTACATCAATCGTTTCTTGGTCAAAAGCAACGAGAATATCTAAATCATCTGAAATAGAATTCGTTGCCTTTGTACTAACCCTAATTTTATTATTGGTATGTCCACCTTTGATTCGCGAAGAAAAATGGCGATAACCATATAAAAAATAGCCTTGACGGTTTAAAGCCATTGAAAAAATCTCTCCCGTACTTTCAATACCTTCCCCTTGCTGTCCCCCAACTTTCCATGAAAGTTGATTTATCATTATTCACTACACTCCTTTTCATCTGCACCGGACGTTTTCCCATCTAATACAAGTGATAATCCTTCTATGAATGCGAATACATTCATGTAGTTAGTTAATCTATTATGCTTCCCCTAGTTGCTATATACCTTAAACTACTATTAAATGAGTTTGACACTTCCATTTAATTAGCTCTGGCTGAAGAACGTTTTGAACAATATGCGAGCTGGAATAAGTAAAAGAAGTGTTGCTTCTCATCTTACGTAAGTTGATATATCTATTTCTATTGTAACATAATCTCTGACCTTTCCTAGACGAAAGTTAGAATATTCAATTTTCTTTTGTGGGCATTTAGCTAATCTTTATTCAATGAATAGCCCCACTCATATAGGTTTCTTTCCTGTTATGGTTCAAGTGTTTCCACAAAAAAATACCCGACTGAGAAAGTCAGGTATTTTTTGATTTATCGGGGCTCAATGATCAACTTAATGGCGGTTCGATCCTCATTATCGATTTTAATATCTGTAAATGCTGGAATACAAATAAGATCGATACCACTTGGTGCTACAAAACCTCGAGCGATGGCAACTGCTTTCACTGATTGGTTTAATGCACCTGCTCCAATTGCTTGAATTTCTGCGTGTCCTCTTTCTCTAATGACTCCGGCTAATGCACCAGCTACAGAATTTGGATTGGATTTTGCTGAAACTTTTAGTATTTCCATTTCAGAACCTCCTTTTGGAATTGTTGTTCAATCGATTGCCAAACATCAAGTTAGCACCATGGGATTTGAAATTAATCGCTCTTTCTTTGATCAACCTATCAAAAAAGGAATGTCTTACACTTTACCTCTTTCTGTATATATTCGAAACCTCAAATTATATACATCATGTCCTTAATCAAAAAAGGGGCGGTCCTCATTAATGCTAATACGTTGAATATTTAAAGCCTTTCCAGACTGGTTATCGAGCTCAACAACTACTCCATTTAACTGTTCCCGTCCTGTTGTTACCTCAAACCTAGCAGGTAAGTTTGTTAGAAACCGGTTAATGATGACATTTCGGTCCATTCCTAAAATACCATCCAAAGGTCCCGTCATTCCAACGTCGGTAATGTAAGCTGTACCATTTGGCAGAATGCGTTCATCAGCAGTTTGAACGTGTGTATGCGTTCCAACTACAGTAGAAACCTTGCCATCCAAAAACCAACCTATGGCTAGCTTTTCACTCGTTGCTTCTGCATGAAAATCAACAAATATAAAGGGAGTTTCTTGTCTTACTTCTTCTACAATCGCTTCTAATTTCCTAAATGGACAATCGATAGGTGGTAAAAATGTTCTTCCTTGAGCATTAATAACAGCTACCTTTTTATTACCGACTTTTTTAATTACATATCCCTTACCGGGGTTTCCTTCGGGGAAGTTTGCTGGTCTTATCATATTCGATGCTGATTCATCCTCTATAAAATCAAATATTTCTTTTTTATCCCACGTATGATTTCCCATTGTTACAACGTCTACACCTAGTTGAATAAAATCGTGATAAATTTTACCCGTAATTCCTTTCCCACTTGCTGCATTTTCTCCATTTACAATCGTAAGATCAGGACGGTATTTCGATTTTAACTTCGGTAAGTATTCTCTCAGCGCTGATCTACCTGGAGAGCCAACAATATCTCCTATAAATAATATTTTCATTTTCAATCCCTCATTTTTTCATTATGTAATCATATAGTTTAGTCGATAATTCAATACGTATCAAATATAGTGAAAAACTAATTTTTGTACATTTAAGATTTCCAGTCTCTCGCACACAAACACATATGTAAATTTTATTTGCACCCAATCATTGTGATTTCAAAAAAAGTTGCATAGCGGTTTTTGATATGTGCACATTAAAGAGAACTCTTTATTTACATTTTCATCTTTTAAAAAGGAAAAAAAGTGGTATAAAATACCACTTTATTTCGCATACTCAACAGCCCTTGTTTCACGGATCACAGTAACTTTAATGTGCCCAGGGTAATCAAGTTCATCTTCAATTTTTTTCGTTATATCACGAGCAAGTTTATACGAATCTTCATCCGTAATATAATCAGGCTTCACCATAATTCGAACCTCACGGCCAGCTTGGATAGCGTATGTTTTCTCCACGCCCTCGAAAGATTCAGAGATCTCTTCAAGTTTTTCCAAACGTTTAATGTAGGTTTCCAATGTTTCTCTTCTCGCACCAGGTCTTGCTGCTGATAAAGCATCAGCTGCAGCTACCAATGTAGAGATAACAGATGTCGCCTCTGTGTCTCCATGGTGAGAGGCAATACTATTTATAACAATTGGATGTTCTTTGTATTTCGTTCCTAACTCAACACCTATTTCAACGTGGCTACCTTCTACTTCATGGTCAATTGCTTTACCAAGGTCATGAAGGAGACCGGCACGTCTTGCCATTTGAACGTCTTCCCCTAATTCTGCTGCCATGATGCCCGATAAATGAGCAACTTCCACAGAATGCTTAAGCACATTTTGCCCATAACTTGTACGAAATTTCAAACGACCTAAGATCTTAATTAAATCGGGATGTAAATTATGAATTCCCATTTCGAATGTCGTTTGTTCCCCATACTCTCGAATTAATTCATCCACTTCTCTTCTTGCTTTATCCACTGTTTCCTCAATTCTTGCTGGGTGAATTCGGCCGTCCTGGACAAGTTTTTCAAGAGCAGTTTTTGCAATTTCCCTTCGTATAGGATCAAAACCAGAAAGGATAACTGCTTCAGGAGTGTCATCGATTATTAAATCGATTCCTGTTAATGTTTCTAATGCACGAATATTTCGGCCTTCTCGGCCAATAATTCGACCTTTCATTTCATCGTTTGGTAAACTAACAACAGAAACAGTAGTTTCCGCAACATGATCCGCAGCACATCGTTGAATCGATAAAGAAAGAATTTCTTTCGCTTTCTTATCTGCTTCTTCCTTCGCTCGCGTAACAGATTCCTTTATAAAAACTGCCTTTTCATGTGCCAACTCATCTTCCATTGTCTTCATAATAATTGCTCTTGCTTCATCTTTCGTAAAAGCAGAAATTCTTTCTAATTCTAGCTTTTGTTCTTGTAATGATTCCTCGACTTTGCTATTCATCTCGTCGATTTCATGCTGACGTTTCGACAATTGCTCTTCTCGTTTTTCAAGAGTAACTTCCTTTTTGTCCAACGTTTCACTTTTTCGATCCAATACTTCTTCTTTTTGAACTAATCGATTTTCTTGTTTTTGAATATCGTTCCGACGATCACGAACTTCTTTTTCAGCATCCATTCGAAGCTTATGAGCTTCGTCTTTTGCTTCAAGAATTGCTTCTTTTCTGCTCGAGTCCGCTTCGCGTTTAGCATCGTCAATCGTATGCTTCGCCAATGCTTCTGCACTCGATATTTTTGCTTCTGCGAGTGATTTACGGACGAAATATCCAACTAGAAAAAAGATTACTACAGTGAATAGCAAAATGAGGATTTGTACGATCAGACTATCCAAGACTGATTCACCTCCTCATGCTATTTCTCGGTGGAACTAAATTTCAAATTTCTTTACATGTTCATCCATTCATAAATAAAGCATTTCATACATCCAAATACGACTTTAAGAAAAAAATCGTAAAATGCAGTATTCTCACTAATTGTATGCTTCATACTCAATAATGTCAAGCATTGGTAAGGGTTCTAAGACCTATTTTTTACATCTGAGGGTAACCCAAAGGAGTCCCGAAAAATAACCGGAACTCCTCCTGTTTTTTCATTATTTTAAATCTAATGGTAGGTCTGCTTCTTCATCAACCTCTTCTGGAACGGGAACATCTTTTGGCTTGACTAGCCCATGATGCTCACGGATTTGTTTTTCAATGTCTGCAGTAATTTCAACATTTTCTTTCAAAAACTGCTTGGCATTTTCTCGGCCTTGTCCCATTCGCTCACTGTTAAAGGAATACCATGCACCACTTTTTTGAACGATATCCAATTCTGATCCGATATCTAGGATCGATCCTTCTCTTGAAATACCAAGTCCGTACATGATATCTACCTCTGCTACTTTAAACGGAGGAGCAACTTTGTTTTTTACTACTTTAATTTTCGTTTTATTCCCTACCATATCATTTCCTTGCTTAAGTGTTTCTGCACGACGGACTTCAAGTCTTACCGAAGCATAAAACTTAAGTGCTCGCCCCCCTGGAGTAGTCTCCGGGTTACCAAACATGACCCCAACCTTTTCACGGATTTGGTTAATAAAGATAACGATTGTTTTCGATTTGCTAACCGCGCCCGAAAGTTTTCGTAAAGCTTGAGACATGAGACGCGCCTGTAAACCAACGTGTGAATCTCCCATTTCCCCTTCAATTTCAGCTTTCGGCACTAGCGCTGCAACCGAGTCAACAACTACGATATCAACAGCACCACTTCGAACTAGTGCTTCAGCAATCTCTAAACCTTGCTCTCCAGTATCAGGCTGCGACAAAAGTAGATTGTCAATATTAACGCCTAAATTTTGGGCATAAACAGGATCTAATGCGTGCTCTGCATCGATAAAAGCGGCTTGTCCACCATTTCCTTGAACTGCAGAAATAGCGTGCAAAGAAACGGTCGTCTTACCTGATGATTCAGGACCATATATTTCAATTACTCTTCCTCTTGGATAGCCACCTATTCCTAAAGCAATGTCTAATGCTAATGAGCCACTTGAAATGGTCGATACACGATGCTCCGGTTGCTCACCCAGCTTCATAATAGATCCTTTACCAAATTGTTTTTCAATTTGTTTTAACGCCATATCTAATGCTTGTTTACGATCTGACATTCTACAATCTCTCCTTCATCTATTTAAAAATTTTACTATCATACTTGAATTCTATCTTATCCTATTTAAACACACTTGCCACCATTTTTACAAACATTCGTTCGCTTTTTCATTTTACAAATAAAAAACCGCCTCGTCAATAGATAAGGCGGATTCTATTTTAATTATTTTCTTTTAGGTCTCGGTTTTGCCGGCTCCAGATTAATTCTGGCACCACTGACTCTCGAGTATTTTAACCCTTCGTACACAAACGGTGCTACTTCTTCTGGCACTTCCAAGAACGTAAAGTTTTCAAAAATATCTACTCTCCCGACAGATTTCGGATTCACTCCGACAAGACGTGATACTTCATCGACTAATTTTTTCGGTGTCAAATCTACATTACGCCCAACGTTGATAAAGAAACGGGTCATTCCTTTTTGAGCTCCTGTCTCGCCAAAGTTATACCCATCGTCATTCATATCATCACGGCTGTAGAAGGCAAGTTTCATTAAAGCAGTAACCACTTTTTCCGCAGGATATTGGTCTAGTAAATCTGTAACAACACTATCATACAAACTCTCTTCCTCTTCATCGTTTTCAATTAAATCGATGATTTGACCTTTCCACACATGTTGCTGTTTTTCCACTACCTCTTCCACTGAAGGTAAACTTTGTGCAGGAATATTCATCTTAATTTGTGACTCAATAGAACGTAAATGTTTCATTTCTCTTGGTGTAACAAGCGTTAACGCAATACCATCTCTTCCGGCTCTACCCGTTCGTCCGATTCTATGGACATAACTCTCCGGATCTTGAGGGATGTCATAGTTGATCACGTGCGTAACATTTTGAACGTCTATTCCCCTAGCAGCAACGTCAGTTGCAATTAGAAATTCAATCGCTCCATCACGAAACTTTTTCATGACCATATCACGCTGCGATTGAGATAAGTCTCCGTGAAGTCCATCTGCCATATACCCTCTTGCTTGAAGCGCTTCGGTTAATTCTGCTACACCTTTTTTAGTTCTGCAAAAGATAATTCCTAATTCGATCGTTTCACTATCAATAACTCGGCATAAAGAATCTAATTTATTTTTTTCAAGTACTTTATAATAGACTTGATTAATTGAAGGCGCAGTAACGTCTCCTTTGCTAATCGTAATTTGCTTAGGATTTTTCATGTATTTGTTAGAAAGTTTGCGAATTGCCGGAGGCATTGTCGCTGAAAACAGCATCGTTTGACGATCACTGTTCACTTGCTTAAGAATCTTTTCAATATCCTCAACAAAACCCATATCAAGCATTTCATCCGCTTCATCCAAAATAAGCGTATGAACTTTTTGTAATTTTAAAGTACCACGATTCAGGTGATCTAAAATTCTACCAGGTGTTCCGACAACTATTTCCACACCTCTATTCAAGGACTTGATCTGATGCCCAATAGATTGCCCCCCGTATACAGGTAAAGTCTGAACATGCATAAATTTAGAAAGTTTTTGTAATTCTCCTGCTACTTGAATCGCCAATTCTCGTGTAGGAGTTAAAATAAGCGATTGAACATGCTTTTCCTTCGTTAAATGCTCTAACAACGGAATTCCAAATGCTGCAGTCTTACCTGTTCCTGTTTGCGCTTGTCCAATGACATCTTGATTTTTTAGTATTTCAGGAATAATTTTTTCCTGAATAGGTGATGGAGCTTCGAACCCCATATCTTTTATTGCTCTTTGTAACTCATCAGAAATTTCAAACTCTTCGAACTTCATCATTATTCATCCACCTTTTCCTTACTAAGTTCATGTAGAAGATAATAAAAACCATGCTTTGCAGCTCTTTCACGTATATTTTTTCGGCTACCTGCTAATTGTAATTTAAACACTTCTACATTGTCATTTACTGCTATTCCAATGTAAACTAGACCTGCACTCTTGTCCTCCAAAGAATCAGGACCTGCAACACCTGTAAAACTGATACCAACATCTGTTTTAAGTAGTTTCTTTACATTCAAAGCAAGAAGTTCAGCACACCTTTTACTCACTGCGCCTTCCTTGGTTAATACTTCTTGCGGTACAGATAATTGAGCTTCCTTCACTGCATTACTATAACATATGATTGCACCCTTAAAAACTGATGACGATCCAGCAACTTCGGTTAAGTTACTAGAGAAATCCCCTCCTGTCAGGCTCTCTGCTGCTCCGATTGACAACTTTAATTCTTGAAGTCGGTCAACCACTATATCATGCAACTGTGCCTCTCCTTCACCATAAAAATAGGGAGATACACGACTGACAATCTTTTGCTTCAATTCTTCCAGTTTTAGTTCGTTTTCACTCGCATCCGTGCCTTTCACCGTCAACCTTAATGTAACTTCTCCACCTGAAGCTAGAGGCGCTACAGTTGGATTTGTTTGCGATTCAATAATGTCATCAATTTCGTGAACCAATTGCGATTCCCCAATATTAAAAAAACGTAACACTTTTGATTGGATTTGATCTTTTGTATGTAATTCCTGTTGTAGAAATGGTCCAGTATATCTTTCAAACATTGGAATCATCTCTGTAGGTGGTCCTGGAAGAAGAATTACTTTCTTCCCAGATACATCTACTGCCATACCACAGGCCAAGCCATGATCGTTAGGAAATACGTAAGAATCTTGGATTATTAACGCTTGTTTCAGGTTGTTTTCCGTCATTTTCTTTTCGCGTCCAGCAAAATATGCATGAAGTCTTGCTTCTGTATTCTCGTCATACACGAGTTCCCTACCTGTAATTTTGGCTAGGATTTCTTTCGTTATATCATCTTTTGTCGGTCCTAAACCACCAGTGAGGATAAGTAAATCGGATCTCTCTAGTGCAGTTTCTACTGTTTTTTCCAAGCGAGCTTCATTATCCCCCACAACAACGTGGTGATAGACATCAATCCCAAGTTTTGAAAGTTCTGAGGATAAAAATGTAGCATTTGAATTTTCGATCTGCCCTAGCAGTAGCTCCGAACCTACAGCGATAATTTCTGCATTCATGTTGTAATCATCCTTCCCATACCATCACATTGATTTATTCAAGACATGTTTATTTTTCACAAAATAATCTATGCCGGATAGTACTGTTAGAATGACTGCGACATATACCATTATCGTTGCAAAAGGAAAATTCATGAGTTCAAAAATCATGTTATGCAGTAGTAGTGCTGCTGCTGCAATGATTTGGCTTACTGTTTTCCATTTCCCCCAAGTACTTGCAGCAATAACCTCACCTTCGCCTGAAGCTACAAGTCTTAACCCGGTCACAGCAAACTCTCTACTTAAGACCACAATAGCTGCCCAAGCAGGGAACATGTCCAAACCAACAAGAGAAACAAAAGCAGCTGTAATAAGCAATTTGTCTGCTAACGGATCGAGAAACTTCCCCATGTTTGTTACTAAATTATGTTTTCTCGCATAGTAACCATCAAGCCAATCTGTTGCACTGGCAATGATAAAAATGATGGCAGCAACGAAATGGTGAACGGGAATATCCGCACCTAATATACTCCAAACTCCCCAGTTGAATGGAACAAGCAAAAACACCATAAAAAGAGGGATTAATATAATCCGTGATATTGTAATTTGATTTGGAATGTTCACGAGAATCCTCCTATCTGCTTCATTTTATTATGTAAATATATTCTGGACCTTTTCAATTTTATCAAAAAGACAGGCGTAATGCGAATACTAACGATTCTGATTTTTCTTTAATAGCCAAAAGGGATGAATCAAGGCCAAAGCAGACCATATGACACACCCCAATACAAACAATATGAAAAATTTCTCATAAGAAAAACGCAAAGCGTCTTTTGTTAAATACAGCGTGAGCTTTCACCACCAACATTTAAGCATCATTCAAGCCCTCTGTTCAAAAGCATACATCTCTTAAAATTAAGAAAACTATAAACTTTTCTCTTAATACTGAATTATTTTTTGATTACGATTCTAACTCCACTTCAACATATTGCCGAACCCCTGCATCGTCGTTTTGATACTCCAATAGCTCATCGTTAATATAAATATCAGCTGTTGTTACGTTTCCAAGATTAAAAATAATGTGTGATTCATCTGAGACGTCTAAAGAAACAGTATCACCTTGAGTATGCGGTCCTTCATGAAGACTATCGCCATCCGAATTAGAAATTCCGATCCAACTGTCTCCCGTGACTTCTATGCGAATCTCAAAGCTGTCCGTGCCTGAAAGTTGGTAGAAAGAACGATTACCCTCTATTGAGTCTAGAGTCATTGACTGAGCTACTTCTTCTTCCTCTTCTTCATTATTCTCTTCACTGTTTGCATTGCTCTCATTTCCACTACCGTTGGCAGCGCTGCTATCTTCTTCATTACTAGCATTACTCACTGCTTCTTCATTCCCGTCGACGGTTTCATTCTCGTTGACGGAATCAGTGATTTCAAGAGACGGCTGCTCCTGTTGTTGTTCTCTCGGAACAGATGCATCATCACTATTGCCTTGATTGAAAAGCCAGATTCCACATGCAATAACTAAAAGAAAAATTACAAGCACAATCGTAGGGATGAACGATGCAAAACGAGATTTACGCCTCACTGTTCTAGGTTTTGAACGATTTACTCTTGGCGGAAGATCGACCCGTTCTCTCTTGGGTTGAGGTAATTCCTCCTTGTGCTCATCAAAAATCATATCAGGATCTAAACCTACTGCTTCTGAGTAGCTTTTCACAAAAGCTCTGGCATAGAATTCACCTGGCATCTTTGAAAAGTCACCTTCTTCTATTGCCATTAAATAACGCTTTTGTATTTTTGTAACTTTTTGCATTTCCTCTAGCGTATAACCTTTTTCTTCTCTAGCTGACTTTAGTCTAATTCCTAGTTCTGACATTTAAACACCCACTAACTACCTGATATCAAAGGATGAGAAGCCTGATTCTACAGCCTCGTATGTAATTTCTTCGTTCTCATCACTTCGAAGTTCAATGATATAATCAAAATCTTTTAAAGTATATTCCGTTTCCCTAATAAATATATCAGGGTGCTCTACAACTTTTGTTGCAGGAAGTCTCATCATTTCCGATACAAGCATTTGATGCCTTTCTGACGCTCTCATTGTAGACACGATTCCATCAATAATATAAATATGATGTTCTGACATTTCATCATCGGCAAGTTGACTGCGTATTGTCTGTTTTAAAAGAGTGGAGGATAAAAAAGACCACCTTTTGTTCGCACAGACACTTGCAGCGACAACAGACTCTGTTTTGCCGACACGCGGCATTCCACGAATACCAATTAGGCGATGACCATCTTTTTTAAACAATTCAGCCATGAAATCCACCAGGATTCCAAGTTCTTCCCGTGTAAAGCGAAATGTTTTTTTTTCATCCTCATCCCGCTCAATATAACGACCATGCATAACAGCTAATCTGTCGCGAAGCTTTGGTTGGCGGATTTTACGTAACGTGATCACATCCATCGTTTCAAGAATCAATCTTAGTCGCATGATAGCTTCATCATTAACACTTTTAATTAACATTCCTCTTCGACGGTGCTCAACACCATTAATTGTAACAATATTTATATGGAGCATTCCCAATAAAGAAGCAATTTCACCAAGTAGCCCTGGTCGATTTTCATGGATTTGATATTCCATGTACCACTCTTTTTGTTCCATTGGTAACTCCCTTCGTTTAGTTTAGCATATGTCTCTTGCTATCATAATAGATTTTTTTCATCATTAAAAGGGATTTATGAAAATCCGGGATAATTCCTTCAGGTTTTAGGCAATATTTCCAAAAAGAATTGAAAAATGTGGAAAACTATGTGAAATAATATAAATATATTGGCAATTTCGCTATAAAGAGAAAGAGCACCGTCATAGAGACGATGCTAGAAAAGCTCTTCTTATTCACTCTATTTTTGTACAAGTTTTACCATCATATTAGCTATTGCATGTTGTTCTTCTTCAGATGCAACAGACCACATATCGGCTAACACTTGCTCTTGCTCATTCTTTGGTTGTACTTCATCAGCTAAATATTCTCCAACTTGATAAGCTACCTCTGAGACAGTTGACTGATCCATTCCATCACTTTGACCTTGATCGAGTTTGCCGCCTAAGAAATCTTTCCATTGATCCCAATGATCTAATACGGACATGCTTCATTCCTCCTTTTTGTTATCTTCGTGTTTATTTTCTCACGAAAGAAGAATATTATTCACACCTGTAAAAGATTCGTTTAACAATACCAAGCACCGTTAAGCCGGAGTATATGTCCATTCATATAAGTCATTTCGGGCGATATCAGAAATTCTACCGCTACCCCAACTTCCCTTGCCTCACCTATGCGACCTGCAGGTATACTATTCTCCAGATGCTCCATTTCCTCCAGCGTATACTCACCTAACATTTTTGTTTTTATGGCACCTGGTGCGATACCGTTTACTTGAATTCCACTAGGTGCTACTTCTTTAGCTAATGCTTTCACAAATGCATTCTGTCCGCCTTTAATCATTGAGTATGACACCTCATTCGAAGCTCCAGTTTCGCCCCAAATAGAAGTAATAAAGATTATTTTTCCTTTTTTGTTTGAAATCATCGCCGGTAAGAACTCTTTTGTAATCATCGATGGTGTGATAAGACCAATAGCCATTTCCGTAGCCAGTTCGTCTTGTGAAATGTCTTGTAATAACCCGGAGTTTGACACACCAGCATTATGAACAATGACCTCTGGAGTAACCGATAGTGATTGGATAATACTAATTGTCTCTGTTGCATCAGCAAAATCTGCTTGAAATATTTTGCAATTGCTCTCATACGTTTTCTCTATTTCCAGTAAAAGTTTATCCATTGCGGATCTATTTTTATGATAGTGGAGAATTAAGTCATAGCCTGCTTTTGCAAGTCTAATACTAATCTCATGACCAATATCCCCACTGGCACCGGAAATAAATGCTACAGGTCTAGTCATTACTATTCGTGCTATCCTCACTTTTAACAATACATTGACTCATCTGAGTATCCAAAGTGAAATGCTCTTTCATCGTTTCTTTTAATTGCTCTAAAGTTAATGACTCAAGCATAGGGATTACATGAAATAGATCCATATCATTAAAACGATAACGGGTAAATTGGTTTGCAATAAATTCAGGAGAGTTCATCGCCTTTAGGAAATATCCGATTTTCTTTTTTCGAATTCTATCTATTGCTTCTTGGTCAATAGGCTGTTCAATAAAATCTTTTACCATCTCTTCAATTCGGGAAGCTAATAGTTCTGGATCATTAGAATCTCCACCGATGACAGAAAAACCAAATCCTTGCTCTGCTGTATAATCAAAACTAAAGCTATCATCAATTAATCCTTCTTCATAAAGGCTTTGATAATTTGTTGAACTTTGTCCAAACATCATTTCCAGAACTAACTGTAACGATAACTCGTGTCTTAAAAGGTCTTCACCGCTTCTATTTGGATTTTTATCCTTAATACCTACTAAACATTTCCCTGTATTAACTGGCATAGGAATAACTTTTTTCTTTGTACTAACTTCTGAAGATTCCGATTCAAAAAAGCGTTTAATCTCTTCAGGTTTTGCGAACGTTTTTGCTTTTTGATTGTTTTTCACTTGTTCCATCACTTCATCAGGGACTACATTTCCAACGATAAATAAAACCATGTTACTAGGATGATAAAATGTTTCATAACATGTATATAGTAATTCTTTCGTTGTTTTCATAATTGAGTCTACTGTCCCTGCAATATCAATAGAAACAGGATGATTTTGGTACATTGCTGTCAACAAACCAAAGAAATTTTGCCAATCCGGATTATCTTCATACATCTTAATTTCCTGTTCAATAATTCCTTTTTCTTTTTCAACAGATTCATCTGTAAAATAAGGTTTCTGAACAAAATTCATTAATGTTTCAAGATTATCTTTTACATTCATCGTACTTGAAAATAAATAAGCTGTTCTCGTAAAGCTAGTAAATGCATTTGCCGATGCGCCTTGTTTACTGAACTGCTGGAATACATCGCCTTCTTCGTCATCAAACATTTTATGCTCTAAAAAGTGAGCAATACCATCTGGTACTCGTGTCTTTTCATCTTTACCAAGAGGAGTAAAATGATTATCGATAGATCCGTATTTAGTTGTAAACGTTGCAAATGTTTTATTAAACCCTTTTTTAGGCAAAACATACACCTGCAGACCGTTAGATAGTTCTTCCGCATAAAGCGTCTCTTGTAATTGATCAAATGTAAGCTTACTCATTTGCAGATTCCTCCTTTCCCTTTAAAAAATAAGTGGTGTCCAGTTGAATTTTTGATGCGACCTGTACGATATCTTCTTTCGTCACTTCGTCTATTCTAGTCATCCATTCCTCTAAGGGAATTCTTCCGACCCCTACTTCATTTTGATATTCCAACTCAATTCTTCCACGTGGCGAATCCATTGTTTCAAGGATTTGATTTTTAAATACAGCTTTTGTTTGCTCTATGTCTTCCTCTGTGAATTCACCGTTTTGCATGTCTTCCATCTGCTTGAAAATGATACTAGTTGCTTCATCGTATTTATTTGATTCAATACCGGCCATTACGATTAATAGACCTTTCATACTTTCAATCCGGGATGCTGCATAATAAGCAAGCGATGCTTTTTCACGAACATTTATGAAAAGTTTCGAATGAGAAAAACCGCCGAATATACCGTTGAATAATTGTAAGGCAAAGTACTCCTGGTCTCCGTATGTAACATTAGTCCGGTAACCTAAATGTAGTTTACCTTGCTGTATTTCTTGTTCTTCAACAACTTCGCGTGGCTCTCTTGATTGCTGGTTTGCACTAGAATCTGGGGAGTTATTATTAGTATTAGTTGTTTCATTGCGAGTGATCATAAAATACTTTTCAATCATTTCTTTTAAATCGTCATGATCCATATCGCCCATAATATAAAAATCTATTTGATCATTTTGCAACACTTGCTGATAATATTCAAACAGGTTTTTACTGTCTATAGCATCTAAATCTTTTTCTTCCCCTAATACGTGAAGACCAAAAGGTTCGTTCTTACACATTTCTTCTGTCAATCGTTTGTTAGCAAATCTCATTTTATCATCAAAAATAGACGCAAGTTTTTGGCGCTGCGTTCTTATTTCGTCCGAGAGTATTTTATCATCAAATTGATTATTTGATATTTTTGGATGAAGAAAGACTGAAGAAAGCAATTTTAAGCCTTGTTCCATTAAAGGCGTGTTATCTTTTAAGAATTTTTCGTTTGCAATATCCATTCGGAATGACATAATCTGATTTTCACCTTTTTTTACAATATCACCTTGCAAAGAAGCACCATAGAGATCTTCTAAAGCACTTCGCAGAGCCAATCTTGTTGGATAATCCTCTGATCCACTTTGTAAAACTTGAGGCAGAATAGCCCTTTTGGTTACCGTGTCTTTCGCTAATGGGGCTTTCAATTGGATGACAAATGTATTCGTTTTAAATGTGGTTGATGGAATATAATGCACATTTATGCTTCCAGATTGGAAATGAATCACTGGTTCTTGGTTCATATAAATTACCTCCCTCTAATTATTAATACTATTCCTTAAAATGAACTGATTATGTTATTTCATACTCTTTAATTGTACTTAACAGACCAATAATTAGCAAAAAATTCATATTGACAATGAAAATACTAGCTATTTTTATAAAACAACAAAAATAAGCAATAAATCGAGATGTGATCACCCGTTCAAGATAAACTCTCAACAGATAATCACACTTCGGTTCATTACTTACTAAAAAGAGGAAATTCAACACTTTTATTTTGTTCGTCTTAATAAACTCTTTTACGCATTACGTGGAACTTAAACTTGTCTGCTCTAAAATAGTTAATGGAATACAATACCGGTTTATCCAACTCATTAAAGTGCATTTGCTTTAGCACTAATAATGCTGTTTCCGGCTCACATTGCAAAATCTCAGAAATTCGTTCGTGATAACCAATCGGTTCAATTTGTGTCATAGCATAGGTAATTGTTGTACCTGACTTTTCCAATTGATCAAAAATTGATTGTTGTTGGTGGGAAACATAATCAGGTAAATGTTGTTTAGGAATCTTATCTAAACAATAAACAACCGGTTCTTCATCAGCTGTCCTAACTCGATCGATAACGATCATATCTGTCAATTCTTCATCATTAAACCTTCGTATATCATCTTCCGTTGCACTCTCAATCGTAGAAGAGATATAATTAGTGCCAGGTACTTTATTCCCGCGTTTAATCATGTCTGTCACACTAAATAATTCTTCAATGCCAGAAGAAAAAAGGGGCTTCGTATTAATAAATGTCCCAACTCCATGTCTCCGAATAATCACACTCTCATCTTCAAGCATGCGTAACGCTTCTCTAAGTGTTGCTCGACTAATTCCAAGTTGTTTAGATAACTGAAATTCAGAAGGTAATCGTTCTCCAGTTTCATAAATTCCATTTTCAATGTCTTCTTTGATTTTATCTATTACTTGTAAGTATAATGGCCGTTGATCAGATTTAATCATCTAAACCCCCCTTTTCTGAAACAAAATAGTCATTTTTTCTATAATTTAATGTAACATGAAATATGATTTTGGACTATCATTATTTAATCGTTTTCAGTGTTTTTTGACATCAGACGCCATTCGTGTCATTTTGAGAGATTGGATCCTCTGAGATCTTTGCTACAAGAACTTCGCGAGGTTTACTTCCCTCATAAGGTCCCACAATACCTCTAACTTCCATTTCATCGATCAGTCTCGCAGCACGAGCATAACCAACTCTAAAACGGCGCTGTAACATCGAAACGGAAGCAGTTTGCATTTCCGTAATTAATTTAACTGCATCGTTATACAGCTCGTCTTGTACTTCCTCCCTTACTGGATCGGAGTCCCCTTCTTTTGGCATCATTTCTTCCGCATATTGTGCCTTTTGCTGCTCAATACAGTGCATCACTATTCTTTCAACTTCATCATCGGATAAAAAAGCTCCTTGAATTCTAGTCGCTTTAGAAGCTCCAACAGGTAAAAATAACATATCTCCTTTACCAAGGAGTTTTTCAGCACCATTTCCATCTAAGATAGTTCTAGAATCTGTAGAACTCGACACACCGAAGGCGATTCTTGATGGTATATTTGCTTTAATCACTCCGGTAATAACGTCAACAGAAGGTCTTTGTGTTGCAATGATTAAATGAATCCCTGCTGCTCGGGCCATTTGTGCTAAACGCGTTATCGCATCCTCCACGTCGGAAGAAGCAACCATCATTAAATCAGCTAACTCATCCACAATGACAACGATAAAAGGAAGTGGTGAATGGGCTTCCGCCTGATCCCGTTTTTTGTTTTCTCTTTTTAAATATGTGTTGTAGCCTTCTATATTCCGGGTTCCAGAGGCTGCAAAGAGTTCATACCTGCGTTCCATTTCATTCACTACTTTTTTAAGAGCCTGCGCTGCTTTCTTTGGTTCTGTAACAACCGGAGATAACAAATGCGGAATACCATTATACACATTTAATTCAACCATTTTAGGATCAATCATCATTAACTTCACTTCATGAGGTTTACTTCGCATCAAAATACTAATGATTATTCCATTAATACATACACTCTTTCCACTTCCTGTTGCACCTGCGACAAGAAGGTGAGGCATTTTATTGAGTTCTGCAATAACTGCTTCTCCTGAAATATCTCGCCCCAACGCGATTGCTAACTTATTCTCTTTTTCTTTCATTTGAGAAGAATCAAGCACTTCTCTCAGCGTAACCAGTGACACTTCCTGGTTAGGTACTTCAATCCCTATTGCAGACTTACCCGGAATTGGAGCTTCCATCCGAATATCCCTCGCAGCTAGAGCTAACGCTAAATCATCTGTTAAGTTAACAATCTTGCTAACTTTCACTCCGGTACTAGGATATACTTCATATTTTGTAACAGATGGTCCCAAATGAACCTTTGTAACTTTTGCATCGACTCCAAAGCTCTCTAATGTGCGTTCTAATTTTCTCGCGTTTTTTGATAGCATGGCATGTTCTTTTGACTGGCTTGCTTTGGCAGGATTCGATAACAAATCAAGATGTGGAAGTTTATAATCTTCGTTTTCAGATTCTGCAATGACCAAAGACTTTATTACTTTACCGTCTTCTGCTACCTTTGTTTGAACTGGTGCTCCTACAGAAGTATGTGTGGCAGTAGCAGTAGCTGCAGTTACTTTTTCGTTCTCTACTTCAACAGGATCCTCATGTGATACTGGTGGCGTTTCATTATTTCCGTAAGCTTTTTTAGAGAAATCATAAATGATCGGCTCCTCTTCAAATTCATCGTCAGATTCCTCTTCTTGAATTTTCTCAGCTTTTACAGAAGGGGAGGAAGCTTTCTTTTCGCCCCTTTTTTGTTTTACATTCCCCCAGAAAGTAGAAACAGAATCTCTAAGTCTATTTTTCATGTGAATAAAAAAGGCTGAAGGAACTCCTCCACTTTTTTTCAAGATATCAACAAATGATTTACCAGTTATTAAAACTAACGAAGTAATAATAAGTCCTATTGCAAAGAAAATTGTCCCTCCCGAGGAGAAGAGCACATGGCTAACCGAATATACGATTGCACCAATCATTCCTCCACCTAAATTCTCGGTAATCGCTGCCCCCTGTAACTGCTGCCAATATAAATCCCAAGTGTTTCTAATGACAGAGAAATCATTAAATTCTACCCGATCGGACAGGTCTTGAAAGAGTTGTACATGGCTCAATAACATGATAGAAATAATCAATAAATAAAGGCCAATAAATTTTCGGGTCCATATAACAGGCAGTTTTTGCTTTAACATAAGATAAATGGAAAAAAGGAAAAGACTTATCGCTAATAAAATATGCCAGCTTCCAAGAAAAAATCGAAATAATTGCACTAGTCCTTCTCCAATAACTCCTAATTGTGCGAAAGTAACAAGAGAAATGATAAAAAGAAAAAGCCCTGAAAGTTCATACGTCAATTGCGATTTCCATTTCTGTGTTTTTTTTGTGCGTTTTTTTGCCATCAGATCACCTCAAAAATTCTTCAATATGTATTTCTTTATGTATGAACGGAAGAAGCAGCCGAATGATCGGCTGCTGCCACCTTATTCACGAACGCTTGTTTCGTTCATTATAGCATAATTATATTATTTATAACTTAATGTTTTAAGAAAAACGGATAGCCGTCTTTTATTAAATACAGCGTCAGCTTCCACCGCCCCGAGTAGCACCTACGAACTGCGTGTAGGTGCTACTCGAAAGGTAGGGTGGGTTTTTCCCTTGATACGTGCGGTGTGAAGGTAGCTGTCAACTTAAAAATCCTTATCTCTCTCAGAAAAACCGAATTCCTCTAGAGTTGAATCATTTGTCCAGGGGCATATTTGGATTCTAAAAACATATTTGGATCCGTTGCTAATAAACGAACGATACGACATGACTTTAAATCTTTCTCTCTTTCGACCACAAGCTGCCCTCCAGGAATCGAAACAAGCTCTTGGGCTCCGTACTCAGACTCGTCAACGGGAAACATGAGGTGAGGATTTTCGTAAGTATATAAGATCATTGTACAACATCCCCTTGCATTTGCTGCTTCTGTTCATCAATTAGCTCTTGCAGTTTTTTTATCGCTTGACCTAATCCACCTACTTCGTTTATTAAACCAGCTTTAACAGCATCCGTCCCTATCACATTTGTCCCTATATCACGAGTGAGATTTCCTTTTGAAAGCATTAATTCTTTAAAATCCTCTTCTGATACGGAGGAATGCTGCGTAACAAAATTAATGACACGATCCTGCATTTTATCCATGTACTCAAAACTTTGCGGCACACCAATGATAAGACCTGTTAGCCTTATTGGGTGAATGGTCATCGTTGCGGATTCAGCGATAAAAGAATGAGTGCCAGCTACGGCGATTGGTACACCAATAGAGTGACCTCCCCCTAAAACTAATGTCACTGTTGGCTTGGTCATCGAAGCAACCATTTCTGCCAAAGCTAAACCCGCTTCAACATCCCCTCCGACGGTATTTAGGATTAATAGTAACCCTTCAATTTTGGAATTCTGTTCTGCAGCTACCAATTGAGGAATAACATGTTCGTATTTCGTCGTTTTATTTTGCGGCGGTAACTGCATATGACCTTCAATTTGGCCAATGATTGTTAGAACGTGTATATTGCTTTCTTCCATTGCAGGAACATTCGTTGACCCTAATTGTTGAATTTTATCGAGTATTCCGCCTTTATTCTTATTATCCTGATCTTGATTGGGTTCTGGTTGATTTTGATTGCTCTGTGTCATGAAAAACCCTCCTTCTAATCATTAGTATGGAGGGTGGGAAAACTTTTCATGCAAAAATAAAAGAGTTACTTATTCATGCGAACATGATAAGTAGCTCTTTCGTCAGTGTTTAAGCTTCCATTATTATTGGCATGATCATTGGACGACGCTTTGTTTTTTCATATAAAAATCTGCTTAGTTGATCTCTGACTTGCCCTTTCATCTGAGACCACTCCGTTTGATTTTGTTCCATCGACTGAGCTAATGCCTTCACTACCAACTTTTCAGCTTGCTTAATTAACTCTTCAGATTCCCTTACATAGACGAAACCTCGTGAAATAACATCAGGACCTGATAGTATTTCGGTATGCTTCTTATTTAACGTAATGACAACAACAAGTATTCCGTCTTTGGATAGAAGTCGGCGATCTCTTAAAACAATATTACCAACATCACCTACACCAAGTCCATCTATTAGTACATGACCTGCAGGAATCTTAGACGTTCGCTGGCCTTTTCGTTTATTAAATTCTACCGTTTCGCCTTTATCCAGTAAAAAGATATTACTGTCTTCGAGACCCACCGAACGAGCTAATTTCCGGTGCGCATGCTGCATTTTAAATTCACCATGTACTGGGATAAAGTACTGCGGTTTTATAAGATTCAATAGTAGCTTTAGTTCTTCCTGACTTGCGTGACCGGATACATGAACTTTTTTAGAACTACCATACACCACTTCTGCACCTGTTCTAGAAAGAAGATCTACAACTTCAGAGACCGTTTTTTCGTTCCCCGGTCTTGGCATAGCAGATATAATTATTCGATCTGTTTTCTCGATTCTTACGAGTGGGTGAGTACCTTTAGCAATTTTTGAAAGAGGACTTAGTGCTTCCCCTTGGCTGCCTGTTGTTATGACAACCAACTTTTCTCTATCGTGCTTCTTCATTTCATCAACAGTAAGAATGGTATTATTTTCATCCACTAAATACCCTAATTTCCGGCAAATGTTCGTCACCCGTTCAAGTTCTTTTCCTAAAAAGACAACTTTCCTTTCCACTTTTTCAGCAGCATATAAAACTTGTTGAATGCGGTGAATATGAGTAGCAAAAGTCGCCACAATAATACAACCTTCCGCTTCATGGAAAGCATCTTTCAATCCTTCTGCAACAATGGAATCTGATGGTGTATTTCCAGGAATTTCGGCGTTTTTACTGTCTGAGAGCAGACAAAGAACACCCTTCTCACCAATTTCAGTTAGCTTACTAATTTCAGTAGGCTTACCATCAACTGGATTTTGGTCAAATTTAAAGTCTCCTGTATACACGATAGGTCCCTGCGATGTGTGTACGATAATGCCCAGTGAGTCAGGGATACTGTGGTTTGTCCTAAAAAAGCTTACAGGTGTTTTACCGACTTTAGTTTTTGAATTCGCATGAATTTCAATGAATTTAGGTTTATTTTTTAACTTAACTTCGTTACACGCCTCTTGGACTAGTGCTAGGGTAAGCTTTGATCCATAAACCGGTACATTTAGTTCTCGCAGTACATATGGAATCGCTCCGATATGATCCTCATGGCCATGACTCAAAATGATACCTTTAATTCGTTCTTTGTTTTCGGTCAAATATGATATGTCAGGAATAACAATATCTACTCCAAGCATGTCATCTTCGGGATGCATACATCCTGAGTCTAATATTATTATTTCCTCATCTAATTCAACGACATACATATTTTTCCCGACTTCCCCTAAGCCGCCTAAGGAAAATATTTGTATTTTATCTGTTTGCTGGTTTGACAATTGTAAATCCTCCTATTTTTTTTATAATCACTCTCATCCGAACCACCCACTTTCATCAGTATAACGTATTATCGTTTTGACCGACAACTATTGTTTATTTCTAATTAAAAATATAGGAGTCAAAATTATAAAAGACCGTGTATCTTATTTAGGAATATTTCCTAAAATAGATTCACGGTCTTAAAATAGTTTTTGGAATTAGATAGTGTCTAAAATTTGAGAAACTAGTTTTCTCTCTTCGGTTGTTAACGGAACAAGTGGAAGTCTAACGCCACCAACATCCATCCCTTTAAGCTGTAAAGCTGTTTTCACTGGGGAAGGGTTTGGAGCAATAAACATGTCTCTCATCACCGGTAACAATCTCTGATGAATAGTACTGGCTGTTTTAACATCTCCACTTCGGAATGCTTTAACCATCTCTTGCATTTCTTTCCCGATCACATGACTGGAAACAGACACAACACCGTCAGCTCCAACTGCTAACGCAGGAAGAGTTAAACTATCATCCCCGGAATATACTTGGAATTCTTCGGGTGTATTCGAAATTATCGTAGTCATTTGATCTAAGTTACCGCTCGCTTCCTTGATAGAAGTAATGTTTGGAATTTTAGAAAGTGCAACAACTGTTTCAGGCAACATGTTAACAACAGACCGGCCAGGAACATTATATAGCATTACAGGCAAAGATGTTTTCTCGGAAATAGTTTTAAAGTGTTCATACAAACCTCTTTGGGAAGGTTTATTATAATAAGGGGTAACAAGCATGATTCCATCTACACCGACCTTCTCGGCTCGAACTGTTAATTCTGCCGTCGCATAGGTGTCATTCATACCGCTCCCTGCAATAACCGGGATTCTCCCTGCTGCAGCCTTTACCGATTGATCATATAACGCAACCTTCTCTTCCATACTAAGCGTAGCAGATTCACCAGTCGTCCCACCGACGACCACACCTTCTGTTCCATTAGCAATCAAATAATCTATTAATTTAGGGAGTTTATCAACATCTATTTTCCCCTTTGAATCAAATGGTGTAACCATCGCTGTTAAGACGCTTCCTAGTGCCATATATCCCACTCCTCGCTTCGACTAACTCTCTAGATAATCGGATTTAACATTTTTTCACTGTAAATTTTAGTTACCAAGTAAAAACACCTGATGAAGCGCATTTACTGCATTAATCATATCTGTTTCTTTTACTAAGACCCAAATCGTTGTATGTGAATCGGCTGATTGTAAGATTTGAATGTGCTCATTTGCTAATGCTTCAACTATTTTAGAGGTAATCCCCGGGACCCCTGTCATTCCAGCCCCAACTGCCGAAACCTTTGCGCAATTTCTAGTGATTTCAGGAAGTAAATCCATCTCTTCTAATACTTGCACTGCAAGGCTGGTGAGATGATCCGGAACTGTGTAGGCCACTCCCAGCGGATGAATACTTATAAAGTCCACGGAAATTTCAGCTTTCGCCATAGCTTTAAACACCTTTGACTGTAGTTCATATTCCTCTTCTTTTGCGGTTAATTTAATCTGAGTAACATTGCTCACTTGTGCAATACCGGTAATTGGTCTTTCATCGATATCTTTGCCCAAAACATTTGAAGTACTGGTTGTGATCAACGTTCCGTAGTCGTCCTCGGAAGTAGACCGGATCCGAATCGGAACTTTGGCCTGCATTGCTACTTCCACTGCACGAGGATGAATAACCTTTGCACCTTGATAAGCCAAGTTGGAAATTTCGTTGTAAGTGACAACACTAATCGTTTTTGCATTTTTGACGATTCTAGGATCTGCTGTCATGACACCTGTTACATCCGTAAAGATATCAACCACTTCAGCTTGAAGAGCTGCTCCTAAAGACGTGGCGGATGTATCGGATCCTCCTCGTCCTAATGTTGCTGTAGTACCCTTAGGAGTCTCCCCTTGAAAACCAGCTACAACAATAACATCATAATCCTCTAATGCTGTTCGCAAACCCTCTACTTTCATCTCAGTGATCTTTGCATTTGTATAATCTTCTGTCGTACGAAAACCAGCCTGAGCACCAGACATTGCAAGTGCTTTGACACCCTTTTGCTGCAATAGCGTGGAAAATACGACAGATGAAATTGTTTCTCCACAAGAAGCAAGCATATCCTGTTCCTTTTTTGAGATCGGAGTAGTGATTCCCCCAACTAGGCCTAATAACGTGTCTGTTGCATAAGGGGCCCCATTTCTACCCATTGCAGAAACAACCACTACCACTTTATACCCTTCTCTTAAAGCCTCTAAAACATGATGACCCGAACGTTCTCGTAATTCCTCAGATTGCAGGGAGGTCCCACCGAATTTTTGTACCACAATTTTCATAGACTTCTTCAGCCGCCTTTACGTTCTGTATTATTTTAATAAACCTAGTTTAATTAAAGAAAAACCAATTTGAACGGAATTAAGTGCAGCACCTTTTAACAGATTATCTGCAACAATCCACAAATGGAAACCTTTTTCTTCATCTAGATCTTGTCTGATTCTTCCAACAAACACATCGTCTTTTCCTTTTGCTGCACTTGCTAATGGATAAACCTGATTACTTGGATCGTCTTGAAGTGTAATACCTGGCGCTTCAGACAGTAATTGCCGAATGCCTGGTACATCAAGTCCGTCTTGCTCTACTTCGATATAAACAGACTCTGAATGTCCAGTCTCAACTGGCAACCGGACACACGTAGCCGCCACTTTCAACGAATTATCATGCATAATTTTCTTTGTTTCGTTCATCATTTTTAGTTCTTCAAAAGTATATCCATTCTCTTGAAACACATCAATTTGCGGTATAGCATTAAATGCAATCTGATAATGGTTTTTATCACCAGATACAGGGAGTACTTGAGGGTTAATTTCTTTTCCTTCAACGATTTGCTGAGATTGCTCATACATTTCATCAATCGCTTTAACCCCTGCTCCTGAGACCGCTTGATATGTAGAAACAATTATTTTCTTTAAACCTTTTGCTTTCTTGATTGGTTCCAACGCTGCCACCATTTGGATCGTTGAACAGTTTGGATTAGCAATGATGCCTGAATGATTTTTTAGATCTTCTTCATTTACTTCTGGTACAACTAATGGAACATCTTCATCCATACGGAATGCACTTGTATTATCTACAACAATTGCCCCACGCTTTACTGCTTCTGGTGCTAATGCTTGAGAGATGGATCCACCTGCACTGAATAGAGCCAGTTGAATGCCTTCGAATGATTCCGCTGTTGCTTCCTGAACCGTTATTTCCTCACCTTTAAACATAATTTTTTTACCTGCTGACCTTTTTGAAGATAAAGGTAAAAGTGATGCAACCGGAAAATTTAATCTGTCTAAAGTATCTATCAGTTGTTCTCCAACTGCTCCCGTCGCACCTACAATCGCTACATGATAACCTTGCTGTGTCATAATAAAATCTCCTTCCAATTCATCCATTACTGTATTTTTTACATTCTTGTTAGAGGATGTTCAAAAAGTTCAACGATCATTTCTTCTGGGTCTTTTTTTAGGTGCAGCACGTCATTACTGTCGATTTTTATCTTTCCTACAGAGCTTGTTCTTTTTATTAATCCCTTTTTGAACTTAACTAATACAATACTACATGATCATCGCCGTTAAGAAAAATCTTAACGACGATCACTTCCTCTACCTCTATTTTATCAAGTGTGTCAAATAATTTCATTATTCTTTATAAGTTTCTATTATAACTGGTTGAAATTGTTCTTTTTTCAAAGCCGATTCTATTGTTTGTGGTAACTTGGTAAAGTCTGCCACAAGAGAATTTGGCTTTTTAAAAGGATGATCTTGACCAAAGGGAACAAAAAATATATTCTTTGTTGACATTAATTTCATCACATTTACCCCGTTCAATCCAAGCGCATCATTTGTAGATATCGCTAGGACAACTGGACCTCCTGTACGAAGTGTCGCCTTTGCCCCCATTAAAACAGGTGTATCAGTTAAGGCATTTGCAAATTTGCTTGTCGAGTTTCCAGTTAACGGAGCAATAACCATACAATCTAAAGGTGTTTTTGGTCCGAACGGTTCAGCTTTTACAATAGAGTCTACAATAGGCTCTTTCGTAATCTGTTTAATTTTTTCTATCCACATTGCGGCCTCACCGAATTTCGAATCCGTATTTTGAATGGTATAAGACAGAAAAGGAGTCACCTTTGCCCCTCTTGCCACAAGAATCTCCATTTGAGGTAAAGCGTCGCCATACGTACAGTGAGATCCCGTCAATCCAAATCCAATGTGTTTTCCTTCTAAAGACACGTTATGTCCTCCCTTCTGTTAATTCAATCCATTGATCTTTTAATAGAACGGATAATAATTGTGCCAATTGAAGACCTGCTGTTTTAGGCGCTACTAATCCAGGGAGACCTGGTGCTAACATAGCTTTAATGGATCTTTTTTTAGCAAATTCAAAATCTGTTCCTCCTGGCTTAGATGCTAAATCTATAATAAAAACGTGGCTTGGCATTTGAGATATAACATGAGATGTGATAATTAGAGATGGAATTGTATTAATTACGACATCTGCATCACAAACGACATTGCTCAGTTCCTCTAACGGCTTCGGATTCACATTCATTTCATAAGCCCTAGCCAGCAATGCCTCTTCTTCAGCAACCACAGTTACATTTGCACCTAACCCATGAAATTTATTGGCAATTGTTTGACCAACTCTTCCAAAACCTACAACTGTTACGTTTGCTTTGTGAATCGTTACATTTGTATGTTGAATAACAAGCATAATCGTACCTTCAGCGGTTGGAATCGAATTGTAAATTGCTAAGTCATCTCTCGTCATTACTTCAATAAGTGCTCTATTTTCTTCAGAAATTAATGACTTCAAAGTTTTGTTCGCAACTCCAGTATAAAACCTCGTGTTGGAAGAGGTTTTTTTCACCCAATCTCTCTCCAGTACTAAAGGATTACCAGAAAATATTGATTCAACTTCATTATTAGTACTCATACCACTAACTGGAAGGATTACTGCATCCAAACTTTCTGGATTAGTCGTTCCAAATTCTTTTTTTTCAGCTTCCAGAAAACCATCATCTACATTATTAAATCCGATAAGGTGAAGCGTAGCATCTAGTGCAGATAGTTTTCTAATCACTTCTATTTGACGCAAATCTCCTCCAATAATGGCTATTTCCATTCCACTTAACAAATAATATCTCCCCTCTCGCTATAATAGAAAGGGAATGGAGAACCTTGCGATGTTCTCACCACATTCTATGTAGTGCTATCTATTTTGTGAGTAAAAACAAAAGCATAAATGCCTTGTTTTACACTGATTATGTAACCTAAATACTTTCATCATTTCTAAATGAATTAGTGATATTACCTAGGCATTAGCCCTTTCTTTCATGTTTAAATGAACCTCTTGTAACGAGAATAAAAAAATTCTTAAGAAAGTCCCGAAAAAGCGAGGGCATTACAAAAAGTCGATTTTTACTTTTTCAGTATCCTTTGATGCAATAAGAGAAGCTTCCGCAGATTTTAAAAGCAATAAGACCGTCTTTCTGCAAGCGCTCGGAAAGCAGAAATCTGTAGCATCTTTTAGTACTTTCTAGTTCTATTTGAAATAACAGATTTAGGCCAAAAACACAAAATCTCCCCATTTTAAAGAGACTGCAGAAAAATAAAAATTCTGCAGTCTCTTTAAAGTTCGTTATTTTACGGCGTCACCTCAATGATAATCATATCGGTTCCAATTTTCCTTATCTGTTTCCAATAAACCGTTACTTCTTTCTCTCGCTTTCCAAGTCCAAACCATTTCAAAGTAGGAATAACAAAAGCTTGTATTTGTCCACTTTTTTCATCAATTTGCAAATCCGTTTGACCCAAAACTCCCAGACGCTCTCCTTTATGATAATCAATGATTTCTTTTTGACTAATTTCACTCAAACGCATAAAACCCTCCCCCTTCTTTATATTATTATATGAAGAGGGGGAGGGTAACTATGATTATCATTTTAGGATATTTAATTAACAGACAGGGTTGCAGGCATTTTCCCCTCAGGACTTATCAAAGTAGAAGAAAAATCTTTAGAAAAAATATCTTCACATGTTTCTTGAATGTCTTTCATCTGCACATTGTCAACAGACCTAGCGACTTCATCAAGCGTACGATGTTGTTTTAAAAGCAACTCGTTTTTCCCATTGCGACTCATTCGACTGCTAGTGCTTTCAAGACCTAACATCAGACCGCCCTTTAATTGTTCTTTTCCATTTCTAAGTTCTTTTTCTGTTAAGCCATGTTGACGCATTTCATCGATCGTATTTATTATCACATCATAGACATTATCAAGTTGCGCCTGTGCAGAGCCACTGTAAATTGTCAGCATCCCTGAATCATTGTAGGACGAGTGATAAGAAAATACAGAATAAGCTAAGCCTCTATTTTCACGAATTTCTTGGAATAGTCTGCTACTCATACTTCCACCGAGTGTATTATTCATTAAGATTAACGAATAAATTCGAGGATCATTAATTCGATAGCCATCAAAACCTAAACAAAGATGGGCTTGTTCTGTATCTTTTTTACGCACGATATTATCTGGAATAAATATCGGCTTTTCCAGTGTATCATTGGCAGGCTTCCGTTTTAAGGATGCAAAAAGTTCCTGGACATATTCCACGTAAGATTCATCCACGTTGCCACAGATAGAGATAACGACATTATCAGCGTGATAATATTTGTTCATGAAGTTAAGCAGGTCTTCTTGAGTAAAAGATTCCAATGTTGTTTCGGTACCTAAGATTGGATAAGCTAATGGATGTTCGCCATAACTAGCCTTACTTAGCAAGTCGTGAACAAGATCATCTGGAGTATCTTCGTACATTTTAATTTCCTCTAATACAACACCTTTTTCTTTATTCAATTCTTTGGTTTCAAACTGGGAGTTAAAGTACATATCTGCTAACACATCTGCAGCATATTTCGCATGGGTATCAAGTACTTTCGCATAATAACAAGTATATTCCTTGGATGTCAGTGCATTCACATGACCGCCAATCGAATCAAAGGCCTCTGCTAATTCTTGAGCAGTTCTTGTTTTTGTCCCTTTAAAAAACATATGCTCAATAAAATGAGATAATCCATTTTCTTGCTTGTTTTCATTTCTTGATCCTGTACCAATCCACACTCCGATCGATACGGAACGAACCGTATGATTAGGTTCAAATACAACTCTTAAACCATTCTCGCTGACATAACGTTTTATCACTGTATATCCTCCTAAAATTAATAATCATCAAGGTGCTCTTTTTTCGCCTAAAACTTCAGATAATTTCCCTAAAGCTAATCCTTTTTCTTTTACTCCTTGTAGAATCAGTTCCAGACCTTTCTCTGCTGATTCGGTTGGGTGCATTAAAATAAGTAATCCTGCTTCTGTTTCATTCACGACGCGATCAGCCATCGCTTTTGGGTCCGGATTTTTCCAATCAATCGTATCTACTGTCCATAATACGGTATATAAATCATAATCTCTAGCAATTTCTACAACTTCCTGACGATAACTACCACTCGGTGGAGCAAACCATGTGGGAGTTACATTGAGTGTTGCCTCAATCACTTCATTCGTGCGAGAGATCTCATCATTTATTCTTCCAGAAGACAATTGTTTCATGTTTGGATGAGAATAGGCGTGATTACCTATCTCGTGACCTTCCTCTTTAATCATCATAGCAAGATGAGAGTTATTTTTCACCCATGAGCCATCTAAAAAGAACGTAGCTTGAACATTATTCTCACTTAATATTTTTAATAGCTTTGGCAAATATTCGTTTCCCCATGCAACGTTCACCATAACGCCAGCCATTTGTTTCTCTGGATTACCTCGGTAGATCGGTTGAGCTGGCAAATCAGCCAAAGAAACACTTGGAGTTGTTTCATGAAAAATCAGTTCTGATTCATCAAAGGTATCATATTTTTTGAGTTTCTCATAAGACGCTTGCACATCTATGGTTTGACCGTTTAATCCTGGAATAGCCTTCCAAACAGAATCAACTTTTGCATCCATTGGTGCGATATCCAATTCTTTTTTATGACTTAATATTTCCATATATAAAGGGTCTTCTTCTTTCACAACTTCTTCCGCTTGTCCCCATTTTTCTTCCACGTATCCTTTTGAAATAGGGCTATGTGCAGTAGATAGCGTTAAACTTAATATAAAACAGAAGGTGCCTATTTGGATCACTATTTTCTTAAGCATTCTGCATTCCTCCTTCTTTAACAATTATGTTAAAAAAGGACAAGATAGAACCTCATAATTTCAACCAGCCATCGTTTTATAAATCTTTATCCCAAACTTTCACAATGTGCTTAACGCTTGAATAAGAACGCATAAAAAAACGTTTGAGGAAGTATTATCCACAAACGTTTCTCAAAAATCTAAGTTACTTTACATCGAATAATTATTGTTAGAGAAATTTACTTTTTTTCCTCTTCTTCCAATAAAACTTTACGAGAAAGGTTGACACGTCCTTGATTATCTACTTCTGTAACTTTAACCATGATTTCATCACCCAAAGAAATCACATCTTCTACTTTTGCAACACGTTCTTTTGCAAGCTGGGAAATATGAACTAAACCATCTTTACCTTTAAATATTTCTACAAAGGCTCCAAATTTTTCAATTCGTTTCACTTTTCCTAAATACGTTGCACCTACCTCGACATCGCGTACAATGTCTTCAATCGTTGCTTTTGCTTTATTATTCATTTCTTGATTTAACGAGGAGATATAAACAATACCATCTTGCTCGATATCGATTTTAACACCTGTTTCTTCAATAATTTTATTAATGATCTTACCACTTGGTCCAATTACATCACGAATTTTGTCAGGATGAATTTTCATTGTTAAGATCTTCGGTGCATGAGCACTCAATTCTTTACGAGATTCCGGAATAGTAGCCAGCATGTTTTCCAAAATAACTAATCTGCCTTCTCTAGCTTGTGATAGAGCTTCTACTAATACAGCCTTATCAATCCCTTGAATCTTAATATCCATTTGGATTGCAGTTACACCTTTAGCCGTTCCAGCCACCTTGAAATCCATATCTCCAAGAGCATCTTCCATACCCTGAATATCAGTAAGTACAGTCAAATCATCTTCATGCTTGACGAGACCCATAGCGATACCTGCCACTGGAGCAGTAATAGGTACACCCGCTGCCATCATTGCTAACGTACTAGCACAAATACTTGCTTGAGAAGTCGAACCATTTGATTCTAAAACCTCAGACACTAAACGAATCGTGTAAGGAAATTCTGATTCAGGAGGAATAACTTTCTCCAAAGCACGTTCCCCAAGGGTACCGTGTCCAATTTCTCGACGTCCCGGTCCTCTTATAGGTCCTGTTTCACCCACACTGAATAACGGGAAGTTATAGTGGTGCATAAAACGTTTTGAAGCTTCTACACCTAAACCATCCAGTATTTGAACGTCACCTAAAGCACCTAGCGTACAAATACTTAACGCCTGTGTCTGTCCACGAGTGAATAGTCCTGATCCGTGTGTACGTTGTAAAATATCGATTTGTGAAGCTAACGGACGAATCTCATCTTTTTTCCGTCCATCAGGTCGGATATTTTCTTTCGTAATTAACTTACGAACCGTTTCTTTCAATAATTTATCTAGTACTTGTTTAGCGTCTTTTGTTCGGTCTTGTTCCTCATCAACATAGCCTTCTAACATTTCATCGTAGACTTCTTTGATGGCGATTTCACGTGCGCCTTTTTCAACAACTGTTGCAGCTTGTACAAGTTGTGTTGTAGCCTTTTCACGAAGCTCAGCTTCCAGCTCTTTATCAAGAGTAAGAAGTTTCACTTCCATTTTTGTTTTACCGAGTTTCTCTATAATCTCTTCTTGGAAGGAAACTAATTTTTTGATTTCTTCATGTCCATACATAATTGCATCCAAAATGATTTCTTCAGGAAGCTCATTTGCTTCTGCTTCCACCATATTAATGGCATCTTTTGTTCCAGCAACGATTAGATTTATATCGCTCTGTTCCATTTGATCTGTACTAGGATTGATGATAAATTCCCCATCAATACGACCAACTGTTACTCCGGCAATAGGACCATCAAACGGGATGTCTGAAAGCGATAATGCAAGTGATGAACCGACCATAGCCGACATTTCTGAAGAGCAATCTAGGTCACTACTCATAACGATGCTGATAACTTGAACATCATTTCTAAATCCATCTGGAAATAGAGGTCGAATCGGACGATCGATAAGTCGGCTAGTTAGAACCGCGTGATCACTTGGACGTCCCTCACGTTTAATAAACCCTCCGGGGATTTTCCCAGCAGCGTAAAGGCGTTCTTCATAATTCACTGTTAAAGGAAAGAACGGTAAGTCTTTTGGTTCTTTTGAAGCTGTAGCAGTAGATAATACTGTAGTATCACCATAACGTACCATTACTGCGCCGTTTGCTTGCTTTGCGTACTGTCCTACCTCGAACGTTAACGTACGGCCGGCCCATTCCATTGAAAATGATTGATTTTCTTGATTCATCTTTAGTTTAACTCCTCTCATTCAAGTAATAGTTCCTTTTATAATTAACTTTTATTTATGTAGTTATGATAAAAGCAATAATATTTTTATAATAGAGCAAATCTTTTATGCGTTGAAAAACAAGGCTGTTTTATTAAAAGTTGTTAGGATTCCGCTTGAATTCGCTACAGCCAGTACACTTTCCGATTCTCCAAGCTTATAACCAAACAACAAAAAATATCATAAAAAATCATTCACCAAGTGTCATTCTAAGTTTTAGAAGTAGGAAATTTTTAACTATCTACGTAAGCATAAGAAAAAGCGGGAGAAACTCCCGCTTACGTAATTATCGACGAAGACCGAGCTTATCGACAACTTGACGGTAACGAGTAACATCCTTATTACGTAAATACGTAAGTAAGTTACGACGTTGACCGACCATTTTCAAAAGACCACGACGTGAGTGATGATCTTTCTTATGAGTACGCAAATGATCATTAAGCGTAGTAATTTGCTCCGTAAGGATAGCTACTTGCACTTCAGGAGAACCTGTATCCTTGTCATGAGTCTTGAAATTTTCAATAATTTCATTTTTACGTTCTTGAGTTAATGCCATCTTGCTACACCTCCTTCTTTTCATCCCCAATTGCCGAGCAAACGTCGGTGACTCGATTTGCCAAGCATTGGTTCTTAACATTTTTAATCATACTAGTTTTATTGCCATATTTCAAGTTTTTCATTCATTTTACACAAAGAAAGAAAAATTTAACCCGTTTTTTGCAGATTCTGCGATCTAAGAATCTTGTTCAAATAAGCTTCTAGCTGTTTCTTTATCTTTTGAAATTTGCGCGATCAAATCATCAACGGAAGCAAACTTTTTCTCTCCTCTTATTCTAGCAACAAATGAACATGAGACTTCTTTGTCGTAAAGATTTCCATCGAAATCGAAAAGATGAACTTCAATCGTTGGAATCTCGTTTGAAGGATCATGAAAAGTTGGTTTGTATCCTATATTACAAACTCCGCGATGCCAGTTTTTGTCTACACGTAACCATACAGCGTAAACACCTGTAGTTGGAATAACTACTTTTTCGTGATAAGCAATATTAGCTGTCGGAAAACCAATCGTTCGTCCACGCTTTTCACCATGAACGACCTCGCCATATATGACATATTTTCTTCCCAAATAGGTGGTTGCCTTATCAATATCCCCCTGTAAAAGTGCATGACGAATTTCAGTAGAACTTATTTTCTCGCCCTCATACGTGATTTTATCCACCGTTGTCTGAGATATCTTCTCACGGGAATGAAAAGGTAATGTTTCCATGGACCCTTTACCTAATCGACCATAGGAATAATCAAAACCTGCCACAACATGATTAATATTTAACCCAATTAAATACTGATCCACGAATTCCTGAGGAGACAATTCTGAAAAAGCAGTGTCAAATTCAATGATAAACAGGTAATCTATCCCAAGTTCAGATATCTGTTTTTCTTTTTCTTTAATCGTGGATAAATAGTATACGTCATCTTTATCAGTTTTACGTAAAACTTCCTTCGGATGAGGAAAAAATGTCATAACAGCAGACTTCAATTGCAGCTCATTCGCTTTTTTTTTCGCTGTAAGAATCACTTCTTGATGCCCTCGATGAACTCCATCGAAAAAGCCCAATGCTGTAGCTGTCTCAGGAAATTCCATTTGAGTATGAGGGTGTTTTAACTTCACTATTTGCATTATTGCCACCTCATCGCTGATGAACAGTTCTTATCATTTTTTCAGGTTTCATACTGTCTGCTCTTTTTTCATCTTTTTTATATAAAGCGAGACATTCTCCTTGTTGATTATACAAACCCCAAATCGATTCGTCCATCGATTTAACTTCTTCTGGTATAGTCAAAATCGCTCCTTGCATTACTCTCAATGCATCATGGTCGGTCACTGTTATTTTCGGAAAACTTGAAAGAGCTTCTTCCGGGCTAATTAATAAATCTTGTTGTTTATCCTGAAGCCGGTATTCATCCAGCGTCTCCAAGGTATAACAATTCTCCCTGTGGAAAGCGCCTGACGCTTCACGAATTAAATGAGACATATGTGCTGGGTATCCTAACTTCTCGCCAATGGCAACAGTTAATGTGCGTATGTATGTGCCTTTACTGCAAACGGCTCTAAAAGAAAATGAAACTGTTCCATCTTGATTCTTTTTTGGATGATCAAGTAATTCAAGCTCATAAATCGTTATTTCACGGCTGGGACGGTCTATTGTGATTCCCTCTCTGGCATATTCATAAAGCTTTTTTCCTTTTATTTTCACAGCGGAATACATCGGCGGAGTTTGTTTAATTACTCCTTCAAGCTGGCGCAAAACTGCTTTAGCGCTGTCTTCCGTAATGTCCTCTTTAATTTCTTTTTTGTCGACTAATTCTCCCGAAGAATCTTCCGTTGTCGTCGAAAATCCTAATGTTACTTCACCAATGTATGTTTTCTTTTCAGCAGTTAAATACTCTACAATTTTCGTTGCTCTACCCAGACAAACAGGAAGAACTCCTTCAACATCAGGGTCTAGCGTCCCAGTGTGACCTGCCTTTTTAGTACCGAATCTCTTCCCAACTTCTCTCACTGCAGAAAAAGAAGTCATTCCTTTAGGTTTCCATAAAGGAAAAACACCTATTAATTCGTTTGACATTATGTCCACTCTCCAGATTAAGTTTAATTTAGTATTTAACCAAAAGAAAGGGGAGACAGATTTCCTCCATCTCCCCTAGTATTATTACTTATCTTTATTTAATCCACGTAAAAGCTCATCAATTCGGTTTCCTCGTTCTATGCTTTCATCGAATGTGAAAGATAACTCCGGTGTCTTTCTAAGTTGAATTCTTTTACCGATTTCAGATCGAATAAAACCATTAGCTTGCTCCAACGCTTGAAGCGTTTTTTTACGTTCTTCATCTTCCCCGTAAACAGTAATAAATGCTGTTGCTTGTTGCAAGTCACCGGTTACATCGACTGCAGTGACTGTAACGAAACCTATACGGGGATCTTTAAGATCTCTTTGAATGATATCTGTTAACTCTTTTTTTATTTGTTCCCCAACACGATTGGCACGAACTTTACTCATAGCAAGACACTCCTATCGACAACGTAGATTCTTTCTTTTTATATTATAAGCTTAAATCCTATAACCATTCCCAAGTGATTGAAGTAACTTCTAATTGCTCATTCGAATCAATAATGGAAATTGCCCGTTGAAGTTCTTTTTCTACTTGGATCTTTTGTGATCCTACAGAAACAATTGCCCATTCTGTCCGTTGCCAAACATCTTGGTACCCAATCTCTGCAATAGAGACATTGAACCGTTGCTTCACGCGAGTAGCAACACTTTTGGTTACAGATCGTTTTTCTTTCAATGAATGGGGATGATAAATCACCGCTTCAACATTGATCGATCCGATTATCATTTACGTTTAATTTCTTCCATAACATAAGCTTCGATGATGTCTCCCTCTTTCACATCATTAAAGTTCTCAAGAGTTATCCCACATTCGTAGTTGTTGGCAACTTCTTTTACATCGTCTTTAAAACGTTTTAATGCGCGAACGTCACCTTCAAAAACAACAACTCCGTCTCGAATAACCCGGACAGATGATCCTCTTGTAATCTTTCCTTCTGTTACGTAAGAACCTGCAATTGCACCAATTTTAGATACTTTAAATACTTGTCTTACCTCTGCTTGCCCAATAACTTTCTCCTCAAATATCGGATCCAGTAGGCCTTTCATTGCAGATTCAACCTCTTCGATTGCATCATAGATAACACGATGTAATCGAATATCTACTTTTTCAGCATCAGCTGTTCGTTTTGCGTTTACGTCAGGTCGAACGTTGAACCCAATTATAATTGCATTGGAGGCAGAAGCTAAAATAACATCGGATTCAGCAATTGCACCAACACCAGTGTGAATAATATTTACTTTCACACCTTCTACTTCAATCTTCTCTAAGGTACCTTTCATTGCTTCTGCAGAACCTTGAACGTCTGCTTTCACAATAAGATTAATTTCCTTAATTTCTCCCTGTTGGATTTGTTCGAATAAATCTTCCAGGCTAACTGTAGATGTTTCTTTTCTGTCGGCTACACGCTGTTTAGATGCACGAGCCTCACCAAATTGACGTGCTTTTTTCTCATCTTTAAATACACGGAACTGATCACCCGCTTGAGGTACAGCATTCAAACCTGTAATTTCAACCGGTGTGGATGGTCCAACAGATTTAACTCGTTTCCCAAGATCATTGACCATTGCACGCACTTTACCAAAAGAATTCCCTACAACAATTGGGTCTCCAACATGAAGAGTACCGGCTTGAACGAGAAGCGTTGCAACAGGACCACGACCACGGTCTAGTTCCGCTTCAACAACCGAACCTAATGCAGCTTTATCAGGGTTTGCTTTTAATTCTCCGACTTCTGAAACTAAAAGAATCATTTCAATCAATTCATCAATGCCAGTTCCATTAATAGCCGAAACATTTACAAAGATTGTTTCGCCGCCCCAAGCTTCTGCAACTAACCCATGCTCAGTCAGTTCTTGCATAACTCGGTCAGGGTTAGCACCTTCTTTATCCATTTTATTAACAGCTACAATAATTGGTACTTCCGCTGCTTTAGCATGATTGATTGCTTCCACTGTTTGAGGCATAACACCATCATCGGCTGCCACTACAAGAATCGTAATATCTGTTACTTGTGCTCCTCTTGCACGCATCGTAGTAAAAGCGGCGTGACCAGGAGTATCAAGGAAAGTTATTTTTTTATTATTTTCTTCGATTTGATAAGCACCAATATGTTGTGTAATACCGCCTGCTTCTCCTGCTGTCACTTTTGTGTGACGAATACTATCAAGAAGTGTTGTTTTACCATGGTCAACATGCCCCATAATCGTAACTACTGGAGGACGTTCTTCTAAAAGAGCCGGGTCATCATTCTCTTCTATTGACTCAAAAGCAGTTTCGTCAATAATTACTTCTTCTTCTGCTTCCACACCAAACTCCTCTGCTAAAATATTGATCGTTTCAGTATCTAATTCTTGATTAATAGTTGCCATAACACCTAAATCCATAAGCTTTTTAATAAGTTCTGCTGGTTCTTTTTTTAACTTTTCGGCAAATCCACCAACCGTTACAGGTGTAGAATAAACGATTTTAGATGGTGTTTCTTTTACCGCAGGCTTAGGAGATGTCTGTTTTGTTTGTTGCTGCGACTGATTACGAGAGTCATTTTTACGGTTTTTATTATTACCACCGTTATTTACTCGTCCTTTAGAATTATCTTTTGACGCGTTGTCCGTACTTTTATTTCCAGTTTTCTTAGCTTTGCTTTGTTCTGGCGTTGCTTTCTTAGGAGCAGGAGCATCGGTCTTTGCCGGGTCTGTTTTGCCACCAAGTTTTTCGATTGTCTTGTCATCAATCACACTCATATGGTTTGTTACTTCAATGCCCATCTTTTTAAGTTGATTAATCACTTCTTTACTTGTCGTATTATTTTCTTTTGCATATTCATAAATACGAATTTTTTTCATATACATACCTCCTATACCTACTACAGCTGATCCTGTAATAGATATTACTCAATTAATGAGCGAAATTTATTTGCAAAACCTTTATCAACTAATCCAACAGTCACTCGTTCGGCTTTTCCTATCGCTTGTCCAATTGCATAGCGATCTTCAAAAAATATATAAGGAATTTCATAATAATGGCACTTGTCGGTAACCTTTTTTTTCGTGTTATCTGATGCATCTGCTGCAATAATAACAAAAACAACTCGTTTTTTCTGTATTGCTTTAACAACAAGCTCTTCCCCGGTAACAATTTTTCTGGCTCGTTGCATGAGACCCAATAAGTTCACCCATGATTTATCTGTCATGTGACTTTACCTTTATCACTCATACGAAGAAGTTCTTCGTAAACTGTTTCTGGAACCTTAGCTTTTAAATGACGGGATAAGCTGTCTTTTTTTTGTGCGTTTGAGATGACATCGTAATCTTTTGAAACATATGCCCCTCTGCCTGATTTTTTCGAAGATGGATCCACGAAAACTTCTCCTTCAGGCGAACGAACCACACGAATTAGTTCATTTTTAGGTTTCATTTCCTGAGTAACAACGCATTTACGAAGGGGCACTTTCTTTTTACCTGCCATGTTTTTCCCCTCCTTAGTCCTCTTTATTTCCCTCAATATCATCCATATAATCATCTTCCTCTTGCTGAATTTCTTCTATAGGAGCATTAGCATCATATATACCTAATTCTTCAGCATCAGTTTGACTTTTAATATCGATTTTCCATCCTGTTAATTTTGCTGCTAACCGCGCGTTTTGGCCTCGTTTACCAATGGCAAGTGATAATTGATAATCCGGAACAACCACTTGGGTCATTTTTTCGTCATCACTTACAGTAACTTGGAGCACCTTAGAAGGACTTAATGCATTTGCCACATACACTTGAGGGTCCGCAGACCACTTAACGATATCTATTTTTTCGCCTTTTAATTCATTCACAATTGTTTGAACTCGTTGTCCACGTGGTCCAACACAAGATCCAACAGGATCAACATCCTCATCGTCCGCGTGAACAGAAATTTTTGATCGTTCTCCTGCTTCGCGTGACACTGATTTAATTTCAACAGTGCCATCATAAATTTCAGGTACTTCTAATTCAAATAACCGTTTTAAAAGTCCAGGATGAGTTCGTGAAATCATAATCTGCGGTCCTTTTGTTGTTTTTTCTACTTTAGTAATATAAGCTTTGATTCGATCATTGTGTTTATAAGATTCATTCGGCATTTGTTCTCCGACAGGCATTAATGCTTCTACTTTGCCTAAATCAACATAAATGAAGCGATGATCTTGACGCTGGACAATACCAGTCATGATATCTTCTTCACGATCTATAAAATCAGAATAAATAATACCTCTTTCTGCTTCTCTTACCCGTTGAGTAACAACCTGCTTGGCAGTTTGAGCTGCAATTCTTCCAAAATCCCGCGGCGTTACTTCGATTTCAACCACATCGTCAACGTCATACAGAGGATTAATTGACTTCGCTTCTTCAATCGCGATTTCAAGTCTGATATCGAAAACCTCTTCAACTACTTCTTTTCTTGCATAAACACGGATGACTCCAGTTTCGCGGTCAATATCCACCCGAACATTTTGAGCAGAATTAAAATTACGTTTATATCCAGTAATTAAGGCTTGCTCAATTGCTTCCAAAATAATTTCCTTATCAATACCTTTATCTCTTTCAATGGATGCCAATGCATCCATAAATTCATTATTCATGGAACAATTTTCCCCCTTTCAAATTTAATGGCTCTACTAGTAAAGGGCGTTGATGACTGGTATGAACTGCCTATAATTACTACAAGTTATTATTGCATGTCAGCACAAACACAGTTTTCTTCATCCTCAACTCTTCATTGTTACAAAGCCATATTAAAAAGCTATCGCTAATCTGGCTTTTGCCACCTTTTCATAAGGTACAGTCACCGTAATACGACGCGTTTTTACCTTCATTTCAATAGTAAGATTTTCTCCATCGAACTGTGTTAACAGTCCTTCGAAGCTTTTGGCTCCATCAATAGGCGCATAAGTTGAAACATGTACATTTTTTCCTACGGCTCGTTTGATATCTTTTTCACCTTTTAATGGTCTCTCAGCTCCAGGTGATGATACTTCCATGTAATAAGCCTGTTCTATAGGGTCCTTTTCGTCGAGAGCTTCACTTAATTTTTCACTTACCGCTGAACAATCTTCCAAGTCCACTCCTTTATCACTATCTATAAATACACGAAGAAACCAATTTTTTCCTTCTTTTTGGAATTCCACGTCCACTAACTCAAGGGACAGTTCTTCAAGAATTGGAGTCACAAGATCTCCTACTTTTGTTTGAATATTTTCAGCCATAGGGTAAACCTCCTTTTTTCGTAAGGTAACTCGTATTGATACCTTGAATCTATGATGCCCAGCTACGCTACCTTATCGATAAAAAGGATAGCTTTAGGCTTCCTTAATTATTATTCCTTCAAATGGAAATGAATATAAGTACAATAGCGTAAGCCCCATAAACACCGACGTAGAAGCAGAACGAAACACTTCTATATTAAACGTATTATGTACAACTCATGAAACTATAATTTCCTAAATAGGTACAAAAGAAAGAGTGGGTTTCCCCACTCTTTCGTAGCCGATATAATCTGAGTCCTTCATTAATATACCATATTCTAGGGACGCATGCAAATTCTCTTGTACTACATGTGTTGTCCCACCATTTTGAAAGCAAAAGCTTTTCAGAAAATAATCTATTTCTCAAAAAATTATATCACTTAAAATAAAGAAAGTTGATTTGAATCTGACATCCCGTCTAAACAACCATGATCGTCTAAACTTTCGAGAACAGTTTTTGTAATCTTACTTCGCTCCCGTAAGTCTTGCTTAGAAATAAATTCTCCATCTTCCCTAACGTTTTCAATATTTATAGCCGCATTTGTTCCCACACCAGTTATCGCATTAAAAGGTGGGATAAGAGTATCCCCATCGACAATAAATTCTGTTGCCTTAGAGCGGTAAAGGTCAGCTTTTTGGAAAGAGAATCCCCTTTCACACATTTCCAAGGAAAGCTCAAGTACTGTTACAACACTTTTTTCTTTCGGAGAAGCATCGAATCCTTTACGATAAATCTCTTCAATTCTTTTACGAATCGTTGCAGACCCTCGTACCATTGTATCCAATTCAAAATCATCCGCTCTAACCGTAAAATATGCTGCATAAAATAATATTGGAAGATGTACCTTGAAATAAGCTATTCGTACTGCCATTAATACATATGCCGTGGCATGCGCCTTAGGGAACATATACTTTATTTTCAGACATGAACCAATGTACCAATCTGGTACACCATGCTTTTTCATTTCCTCAATCCATTCTTCCTGCAGTCCTTTTCCTTTACGGACAAATTCCATAATTTTAAAAGCCAAAGAATGTTCTACACCTTTATATATGAGGTAAACCATAATGTCATCACGGCAACCAATAACATCTTTTAATACACACGTACCCTGCGCGATAAGATCGGCTGCATTATTTAACCATACGTCTGAACCATGCGATAGCCCTGAAATTTGAACAAGCTCACTGAAAGAATTAGGTTTTGTTTCTTCTAACATTTGCCGAACAAAACGTGTCCCAAACTCCGGTATGCCATACGTCCCCGTCTTACACATAATCTGTTCTGCCGTAACTCCTAAAGGTTGTGGTCCTGCAAATATTTTATATACCTCTGCATCATCCACAGGTATATCATTTGGATCAATACCACTTAGGTCTTGAAGCATTCTGATAACTGTAGGATCATCGTGACCGAGAATATCCAGCTTCAACAAATTATCATGAATAGAATGAAAATCATAATGAGTGGTTTTCCAATCAGATTGGTTATCATCAGCAGGGTATTGTATCGGTGAAAAATCATATATATCGAGATGATCAGGTACAACAATAATACCACCCGGGTGCTGGCCTGTTGTCCGTTTAACACCTGTACATCCAGCTACAAGTCGGTCTATTTCTGCGCCTCTAAGCTGAATATTTTCGTCACCCTCATAGCCTTTGACGTACCCATATGCTGTTTTATCTGCTACAGTTCCAATGGTACCTGCTTTATAAACATAATCTTCCCCGAATAATTCTTTTGTATAATTATGAGCCTTTGACTGATAATCACCTGAGAAGTTCAAGTCTATATCGGGAACTTTATCGCCTTTGAAACCTAAAAACGTTTCAAACGGAATATCATGACCATCCTTATTGTACTCTGCATCACATTTCTCACAGGATCGATCCGGTAAATCAAAACCTGATCCCACTGTACCGTCATTAAAAAAGATAGAATGATAACAGTTTGGACACACGTAATGAGGAGGTAATGGATTCACTTCTGTAATTTCTGTCATTGTTGCAACAAAACTGGAACCAACAGATCCTCTTGACCCAACCAAATAGCCATCTTCCAATGATTTTTTCACCAGTTTTTGGGAGATCAAATAGATCACGGAAAATCCGTTACTGATGATACTTGTTAATTCTTTTTCTAATCTGTCAATAAGGAGTTGTGGCAAATCATCGCCATAAATGCTTTTTGCTCTTGCATAACACATTTCTCTGATTTCCTCATCTGCACCTTCGATATGAGGTGTAAACAATTCATCTGGGATTGGTTTTATGTCATCAATATCATCCGCGAAATTCTGAGTATTCGTTACAACAATTTCTTTTGCTTTATCTGCCGGTAAAAAACTAAAGCAATCAAGCATTTCATTTGTAGACCTGAAATGAACTTGAGGAAGTGTCTGTTTATTCAACGGATTGGCTCCACCTTGTGAAGCAATCAGGATTTTCCGGTAGATATGATCTTCAGGTTGTAAATAATGAGCATTTCCCGTAGCCACGACTCTTTTTCCTAATTTATCACCAATTAAAATAATATTTTTGATCATATCTTTTAATGCTAATTCATCTCTTACAATTTCCCGCTCTACTAAATGAATGTAATTACTTGGCGGCTGTACCTCAAGATAATCATAGAAAGCGGCTACCTCTTCTACTTCTTCTGGAGACTTTTGCATAAGAGCATCAAAAACTTCCCCCTTATCACAAGCAGATCCTATTAGTAATCCTTCACGATGCTTGATCAATTCAGAGCGCGGAACTCTAGGCACTCGGAAAAAATAGTTCAAATGTGATAATGACACAAGTTTATAAAGATTTTTTAACCCTGCTTTCGTTTGAGCATATACCGTACAATGATTTGGACGTTGTTTCTTATAATCGTCTTTAGATGTCTGATCATTCAATTGGTGATGAACTAAAATTTCTTTTTCTGTGGCATCTTTAACCATTTTCCAAAGGAGATGGCCAGTGGCTTCCGCATCGTAAATCGCTCTGTGATGTGCCACTAATTCGATATTAAATTTCTTACACAACGTATTCAGCCGGTGGTTTTTAAACGTAGGATATAGAAAACGGCCTAATTCCAATGTGTCAATAACAGGATTAGTTACTTTTTCAAAGCCGATCTTTTGATAACCTGCATTCAAAAATGCCATATCAAAGCTTGCGTTATGAGCAACGAGGGTATCGTTTCCGATCCATTCATGAAACTTTTTTAGTACATCTTCAATTTCCGGTGCAGTTTCTACCATATCATCTGTAATCCCCGTTAAATCAATAATCAATGGACTTAGTTTCTCGTGTGGATTTGCAAATGATTCAAACTTGTCAACCACTTCACCATCTTTTATTTTAACTGCTGCTAACTCTATAATAGTATTATAAATAGCAGACAAGCCCGTTGTCTCCACATCAAAAACGACATACGTTTCATCTTGAAGCACACGGTCGGAAGGGTTGTATGCAATTGGAACACCATCATTTACTAAATTAATCTCTACCCCATAAAGAATTTTTATATCATGTTTTTTCCCTGCACCAAAAGCTTCCGGAAAAGATTGCAGCACGGCATGATCGGTCAACCCAATTGCTGGATGCCCCCATTTTTTGGCTTGTTCTATATAAGAGCTAACTGGCGTTACAGCATCCATTTGACTCATCGGCGAATGAAGGTGAAGTTCTACTCTCTTCTCATCTTTAGGAGCGCTATCTTGTCGTTCCGCTTTACGTATCTGTTCAAAATCTTTCGCCATCATTACTAAGTCTCGAATAAATGTGTCAAATTGCACACTCCCTCTTACCTTTATCCACATTCCTTTCGTAATAGATTGAAAGACTGGGACATCTTCTTTATCATTCGAAAACATTTTTATAGTTAATGAATCTGTATAGTCTGTTATTTTAAAGGTTAATAACGTCCGGCCACTTTTTAACTCCTTCGTTTCTACATCAAAAACCAAGCCTTGAATAGTAATTCGTCTCTCTTCCTCGATAATGTTTTCAATAGGCTGAGGATCGTCTTTAATTTGAACGCCCATCGTTACTTTTCTATTATGTTGGAGCTCTTTTGCTTTTTCATCGTATTTCTGTTTTTCAAGCATTGCTTCGACGATCTTATTTTGATCTTCTTCCATTTTTTGCTCTGCGAACCGGTCCATTGCTTCTTGTGATTCCTTCACCGTAGTCTCTAATTGAACATTTCCAAATCCTGAATCTTGGAATACTTCTTTCAAAGGACCCAACACTCTTCGATGGAGCATCTCTGCTTCCGTTTCATTAAGCACTGCAATGATAACTTTCCTACCGTCTATCACTGGCACTTGTTCTTGCAATCGCTGAATAAGACCGTTAGTAGTATGCCTCACTTGTTCTACGAAGTAAGGCCAATATTCATTTATATGTTTCGTAATATCACTGTTTTCCTCATAATCTATCATAATACTTACATCTGCAATATGTTGAAGACCTTGAGTAATACGACTTTTAAACAGTTCAAAAGCAGTATAAGGCAGAACTTTAGGTATCATAAACGAAAATTTCCATCTGCGCTCTTTTTGATACACTTCAAGTTTTTGTATATATGAGCCTTGTAACTGATTTGAAATGATTTCATCAGGCATCACAACTTGCTCCATTAAGAGGTTAAATCGCTCCTGCCTAATTTCAATTTCATTACTCACTTTCTTCCCCTCCATGAAAAACGGCATAGCCGTCTTTGAAAAATTAAAACATCTAGTTTGGCTTCGAAGAAAACAACAATACAAACTTCGTTGATTACGCGCAGCCTATTAAAGAATTATTATACTTTCTTACCTTTATCTTGTAAAACCAGGTGTTTCATTACTATGAGGGTGCATCATAAAGTCAGTTATCGACTTTATGAACGCACCCTCATTATAAAAAATTATCTAACAGTTTTAGCTAAGAATTCCAGGAGATCATCCTCATGAAGTTCTAGCATTTCACCAGTCTTCCTTATTTTAACCTCTACAATGCCATCTGTTGCTTTTTTACCTACAGTAATTCTCACTGGTAGACCATAAAGATCTGCATCTTTGAATTTAACACCTGGACGCTCTGTACGGTCATCCAATAAAACCTCAAAACGTTGCTGTTCAAGCTTCTCATATAAAGACTCAGCTAGAACCCTTTGCTCTTCTTGCTTTATATTTACCGGGATAAGATGGACTTGAAAAGGAGCTACACTGTTTGGCCAAATAATACCATCATCATCGTGATTTTCTTCTACAATTGCTGCAACTGTTCTGGAAACTCCAATTCCATAACTTCCCATCACAATCGGTTTAGCTTTTCCTTGGTCATTTAAAAATGTTGCACCTAGTGCTTCACTATAGCGTGTCCCGAGCTTAAATACATGACCAACTTCGATACCTTCTTTGAAATGGATTGTTCCTTGCCCATCTGGTGAAGGATCTCCTTCTTGGATATTTCGGAAATCTCCGTAGGAAGACACTTCAAAGTCTTTATCAGGGGTGACATTCTTAAGATGGGTATCTTTTTGATTAGCTCCTGAGATAGCGTTAACCATGTACTTCACAGCATGGTCTGCAATAATTTTCACTTTATTATCTATTCCAACCGGACCAATGAACCCAGCCTCTGTTTCAAGCCATGAGCTTGTTTCCTGATCAGAGGCAAGATCGACTTGCGTTGCTTCAAAGAAATGTTTGATTTTCACGTCATTTACCTCATGATCTCCACGAACCAGCACAAGTACAGGTTCTTTATCAACGATAAATAGTAACGATTTCAAGCAGCGTTGCTTGTCTGCTTCCAAAAATGCAGCAACATCAGCTATAGATTTTTTACCAGGCGTTGAAATTGTTTCGATTTCATTAATGGCTTCACTGGATTTTTCATAGGCTACATTCACAGGCGCTATTTCAATATTCGCTGCAAAATCTGAAGAATCAGAGTAGGCAATCGTATCTTCACCAATGTTAGAAAGAACCATGAATTCATGAGTGTCCTTTCCTCCCATTGCACCAGAATCAGCAACAACTGCTCTGAAATTTAATTCACAACGCGTAAACACATTCTTGTAAGCTTCATACATTTTATTATAACTTTCATCTAATCCTTCAAAACTCGTATCAAACGAATAGGCATCTTTCATTAAAAACTCCCGGCCACGAAGAATCCCAAATCTAGGTCTTCTCTCGTCACGGAATTTCGTTTGAATCTGATATAACGTCATTGGAAGTTTTTTATAGGAACCAACAGCATCTTTTACTAGGCTCGTAATTACTTCCTCATGAGTTGGTCCTAAGGCAAACTCACGGTTATGTCTGTCTTTAAATCTCATTAACTCAGGTCCATAAGCTTCCCAACGCCCTGACTCTTGCCAGAGTTCCGCAGGTTGAATAGCCGGCATCAATAACTCCTGTGCCCCAGCACGATTCATTTCTTCACGGACAATTGTTTCCACCTTTTGCAACACTTTCATACCTAAGGGTAGAAACGAATAAACTCCAGAAGCACTCTGACGAATCAACCCGGCACGAAGCATTAATTGATGACTCTTTACATCAGCATCTGCCGGTATATCTCGTAACGTAGGTGCTAAATATGTACTTTGTCTCATTATAAGCCACCCCAACCTTTACATTAATATTAATCTTCTAAAAAATGTGTTCAAAAAACTGTGGCAATGATTTGATTTTCCTCTATAGATCACTTTGGTACAACAGTGAAACGAAGCAACACCCTAAGTTGAAATTAGAGGTGTCGCTTCTAAGTTAAAGCTGTTTTCTTTAAGATTGTTAGTTTAATTTAAAAAGCAAGGTACTCAAATCCGCTTAAGGAGTAAGCTGGAAAGCTCATTGCTTTCTAGTTGTCTAAATGTCTACAAGAAAAACTTATTTATGTCGTTCCATGTCACTGCGAGCATTAATAACATTAGCAAGGCAAACCCCACAAAGTGAACGATTCCTTCTTTTTGTGGATCAATTGGTTTTCCTCGAATTGCTTCTAACCCAATAAATATCAGTCGACCACCATCAAGTGCAGGCAATGGTAACAAATTAATTATCCCTAAATTAACACTTAAAATTGCTGCCCATTGGAATAAAACTAGAATCCCCATTGCTGCAACTTCACCCGTGTAATTATAAATCCCTACAGGGCCTGATAAATGATCTAAACTAAATTGTCCGGTGACAAGCATACCTAATGCTTCAACTATGAGCATTGTATACTCATACGTTTGCGTGAAACCGAAAGCAATTGCACCACCTATACTCTTTTCAGTTGGCGGATAGATACCTACGACTCCTTCTACTTCATCCTCAGCGCCAATTCTTTCTTGAGGGACTATGTTAACCTCAAATTGATCTGACCCACGTTCAATTTCAAACTGAAGGTTTTCATTTGGCTGATCTTGGATAATGCTGGTCATATCTTCCCAGGTGGTGACATTTTCGCCATCGATAGAAAGAACTCTATCTCCACTTTCAAGACCCGCTTCCAAGGCAACACCATCATCCGTTAAATCTCCAACTAACGCTTCATCGACTGGCATACCAGCAATTAGTGCATAAGCCATTAATATTACAACAGCTAGTACGAAATTCATCATAGGTCCAGCGAAAATAGCTACTGCACGCTGGCCAACTGTTTTAGATGAAAACTGACGATCATAAGGCGCTATTTGTGTAGCTAGTTCATCATGAACAAACTCCGCTTTTTCATCAATCTGATAAGTTATTAGTTCCTCTGAATCATCTACATACCCTTGTACAAATAAATCATGTTCCATATCTATTTTTTCTACTTGCATCACCTTGCACCCGGGATGTTTAGACTTATTATTAATAATCATACGATTTACTTTACCAGAATCATTAAAAAATAGACCAATTTCATAGCCAGGCTTGATTTGAACCATCTCAGGATCTTCTCCAGCCATTCGCACAAAGCCACCTAATGGAAGGAGCCTAATCGTATATACCGTTTCATTTCGTTTAAAAGAAAATATTTTTGGTCCGAATCCTATGGCGAATTCACGACATAAAATACCGGCCCTTTTAGCAAAAATAAGATGCCCCCACTCATGTATAAACACAAGTAGTCCAAAGATCACAATTACTGCTATTAAAGTATTCATTCACACACACCCTTTAACTGATATAAGATAACACCTTGTTTCTAATCTCATCATCTAAAGAAATGATTTCTTCCAGTGAAGGATCGTTGGATGGGGTGTGACCATCCAATGCTTTTTCTACAAAATATTCTATATCTAAAAATGATATTTTTCCTTGTAGAAATAAAGAGACTGCGATTTCGTTTGCCGCATTTAATACAGTCGGAGCCGAACCACCTTGTTTACCAGCCTGGTAGGCAATTTCTAGACATCTAAATCTCTCTTTGTCCATTTTTTCAAAGTGGAGTGCACCAACTTCCCATAAGTTTAACCTTTCTCCACCCTTTAAATCAAGCCTCTCAGGTAAAGATAATGCAAACTGAATAGGAACTCTCATATCTGGTGTTCCGAGGTGGGCAAGTACACTACCGTCAATATATTCAACCATAGAATGAATAATGCTTTCTTTATGTAAGATAACATCAATTTTATCATAACTCATGTTAAACAACCATTTCGCTTCAATAACTTCCAAGCCTTTGTTCATCATCGTAGCAGAGTCAATGGTGATTTTAGCTCCCATTTGCCAATTAGGATGTTTTAATGCATCGTTAACCGTTACTCCTTCTAGTTCACTCCGTGTTAAATTGCGAAAACTCCCTCCAGATGCAGTTAAAATTAGTTTAGAGACCTCTTTATCAATGTTACCGTGTAAACATTGGTAAAGAGCTGAATGTTCACTATCGATTGGTATAAGTTGTACACCGTGTTTTTCAATCATCGCTGTGACAATATGTCCGGCTGTCACTAACGTTTCCTTATTTGCAATTGCTATATCTTTTCCAGCCTCAATCGCTTTTAAAGTAGGTTCCAAACCTATTCTTCCCATGACGGCATTGACAAGTACTTCCGATTCCCCATAGGTAGCAACTTCTATTAATCCGTGGTCTCCATAGAGAATGCGGGCAGGATAAGTAATCTGTTGTTTTACTTTTTCACAAACTTCCAGAGATCCTACACTTATAATTTCAGGTTGGAATTCTTCAATTTGTGCCATTCCAACCTTTATATTCACACCAAAACTGAGACCTAAAATAGAAAACTTATCAGGATGAGAACGAACAACATCCAGTGTTTGAATCCCTATAGATCCAGTTGAACCAATTAAATTAATTTTTTTCAATGATTAACGCCTCTCTTTTCATGACCAGATTAAATGAATCCAAGTAAATAAATAATTGGCATTACAAATATCAAACTGTCAAATCTATCTAAGATACCTCCGTGACCCGGTAACACTTGACCAGAGTCCTTTACTGCATAGTGTCGTTTAAAAGCCGATTCGACTAGATCCCCTAATTGCCCAGTAATAGAAACAATAAGCATAAACATCATCGTTACAATCCACGATGAGAAAACCGGAATGAAAATTATAAAAATTGAGCCGATTAAAACCGCTAGAACAGTACCGCCAACAGCGCCTTCTATCGTTTTTTTCGGACTAATTTCCGGCCAAAGTTTATGTTTCCCAAAACTTCTTCCAGCAAAATAAGCCCCTGAGTCAGTTGACCAAACGATGGTTAAAATAAAAAATATCACTTCTAGTCCGTTTTCTAAAAATCTGGCATACATAAAGTAATGAAAACCAAAACCTACATACACCGAAGCAAGAATGACAAAGCCTGCTTCATCAAAGGAAAAAGAATTTTTCGTTACAACTGTCAATGCTAATAGAACGATAATTAACAGTAAAAATAACTCTAATCTTTGAAGGTGAATCCATTGCATGGACACCAAGTTTTCCGGAACTAATAGGAGAAACATAAAAATAAATGCAACAACTCCTTTAACAGAAAACGGTTGGATTCTTTTCATTTTAATTAATTCCCACATTGCAATAGCTGCCAAGGCAATCATTAACAATGTAAAAGGAAGATCCCCTAAAATAATAAGGCCAAGGAAGGCACTACCCCCAACAACCCCGGTTATAATTCGTTGTTTCAAATTTCCTGCTCCTCTCTAAACACCGCCATATCTTCGCTGTCTCTTTTGATACTCCTGGATCGCTTCATCAAAATGCTCCTCTGCAAAATCCGGCCAGAGTACTTTCGTAAACCAAAACTCGGAATAGGCTAGTTGCCAGAGCATAAAGTTGCTAAGTCTAATTTCTCCACTGGTTCTAATAAGTAAATCTGGTTCAATAAGATCCGAAGTCATCAGATGGTTGGAAAGCATCGTTTCAGATACGTCATCTATGTGTATAATCCCATTCTCTATATCTCTGTAAATTGATTTCATCCCATCAAGGATTTCTGACCTGCTGCCATAATTAAGAGCAAAATTCAAGATAAGTCCATTATTATTCTTTGTTTTCTCAATAGCATTATCTACTGCTTTTTTCGTATAATCAGGTAATTTCTCTCGATCACCAGTAATTCTTATAACAACATTTTCTTTGATCAGTTTTGGTAATTCAACACTTAAATAGCGTTCTGGGAGTCGCATTAGAAAATCAACTTCTGTTTTAGGTCTCTTCCAGTTTTCAGTTGAAAATGCATAAAGTGTTAAAACTTTAATACCTAGATTATTAGAGTAACGGACAATCTTTTTTATAACACTCATTCCTTCACGATGTCCTGCTATACGAGGAAGACCTCTTTTTTTGGCCCAGCGCCCATTTCCATCCATGATAATTGCAACGTGATTCGGGATGTTTTCTTGTGAGATTAAAAGAGTAGGATCTTCATTTGGTTGTCCGTTTTTATTACGGCCTGTTAATTTATCAAACATGCTTTTTTCCCCCAGGCGGTTTGAAATTCAAATAATGACATTTTTTATATGTATCATACACTTTACCATCTTTGCACATATGTTATCGACCTGAAATGTTAATGTGGAATATATTGGTCCCTTTTTATATTCTACCATGAACAAGCTTATCGTATAAGATGAAAATTTGTAAATGGTCAACACCATATTCATTTAGTATTTCAAGATCTATTGAACATACTCAATTAAATTGAAAAGACCCTCTATCTCGAGAGGGCCCTTTCTCACATTTTTAATTATATACAGTTAAGAAAGACTAGACCTCACGAATACTCTCTTCCTTGACTTTAGAAATACTATCGATATTACTAATTGTCGAATCTGTAAGTTTTTGAACTTCATCTTGCCCACGACGAAGTTCATCTTCTGTTAAGTCACCATCTTTTTCTTTCTTCTTTAGTTCGTCATTCGCATCGCGGCGTACATTACGAACAGCAACTTTAGCTTCCTCTGCGTAACGGCCTACTATTTTAACGAGATCATTACGACGTTCTTCTGTTAGTGCAGGAATCGTAATTCGAATGATATTACCGTCACTGGACGGCGTTAATCCAAGGTCAGCTTTTTGAATAGCTTTTTCGATATCAGAAATAGAAGATTTATCGAACGGCTGAATTAAAAGCATTCTTCCCTCAGGAACAGTTATGGAAGCAAGTTGATTTAACGGCGTCATCATACCGTAATATTCTACTTGAACCTTGTCTAATATAGATGGATTGGCTCTGCCTGCCCGTAACGTGCCTAATTCTCTTTCATACGCCTCAACTGACTTTTCCATTCGCTCTTTTGCTTGTTTTAATACTTCGTTAGACATTATTTTACTTCCCCCTTATTATTGTTCCAATTTCTTCACCTAACACAGCTCGTTTTATATTGCCTTTTTCCGCGATAGAGAAAACAATTAACGGGATATTGTTATCCATACATAGAGACGAAGCCGTGGAATCCATAACAGCCAAACCGTCCTTTAAGATATCTAAATAAGTTAACGTATCATATTTAACCGCAGTTGAATCCATGCTAGGATCAGCGCTATATACACCATCTACATTGTTCTTGGCCATTAAAATGACATCCGCTTCAATTTCAGCTGCTCGTAATGCGGCTGTTGTGTCTGTTGAAAAATAAGGATTACCCGTACCAGCAGCAAAAATGACCACTCGTTTTTTCTCAAGGTGGCGTATTGCTCGGCGTCTTATGTATGGTTCGGCTACTTGTCTCATTTCAATGGAGGACTGAACTCTTGTTTGAACCCCTATATTCTCCAAGCTGTCTTGGAGTGCTAATGAGTTCATTACTGTAGCAAGCATTCCCATATAATCTGCGGTTGCCCGGTCCATACCTTTAGCGGCTCCGGCCATTCCTCGCCAAATATTTCCTCCTCCAACAATAATTGCAACTTCAACTTTCAGAGCGACAATATCTTTCACCTGATCAGCGATGGATTGGATCATTGTTGGATCAATACCGAATCCTTGATCTCCTGATAACGCTTCACCACTCAATTTTAACACAATTCGGCTATACTTTCGCTCCTCCATAGTACCCTCCATTATATATTATGTATTTTAACTAATACTCTTAGGAAAAAGGGACACGGAGTGCCCCTCTATGATCCAGCAAATATTATTTTTTAACTTGGGACATAACTTCTTCAGCGAAGTTTTCTTCCCTTTTCTCCATGCCTTCTCCAACTTCATAACGGAAGAAAGTTTTGATTTCCGCTCCTTTTGAAGATACATACTTGCCTACTTTTTGATCACTGTCTTTTACGAATGCTTGCTCATTCAAACAAGTTTCTTCGAAGAATTTACCAAGTCGACCTTCAACCATTTTATCAACGATTTTCTCAGGTTTACCCTCGTTCATAGCTTGTTGCTTCAATACTTCACGCTCACGATTTACTTCATCTTCAGAGACTTCTTCACGACGAACATACTTAGGATTTAAAGCAGCAGCATGCATCGCAACGTCTTTTGCAACTTGCTCATCTGCAGTTCCTGTAAGCACAGTTAATACACCGATTCGTCCGCCCATATGAATATAAGCACCAAATGCTTCATTTTCTCCACCTTCAACAAGTGCGAAACGACGCAACGAAATTTTTTCACCGATTTTTGCGATTTGGCTATTAATAAATCCTTTTAGAGTATCTTCTGAACCATCGAAAGATTGTCCTAAGGCTTCATCTACTGTAGTTGGATTATTAGTCAAAATATGACGTGCGATCTTATCCACCATATTAATGAAGTTTTCATTTTTTGAAACAAAGTCAGTTTCAGAATTGACTTCTACGATAACCGCACGATTGTTTTCTGTAACGATATGAGCAAGACCTTCGGCAGCAATACGGTCAGATTTCTTTTCTGCTTTGGCAATTCCTTTTTCACGAAGAAAATCAATTGCGCTATCCACATCCCCGTCAGTTGCTGTAAGGGCTTTTTTGCAGTCCATCATACCTGCACCTGTTTTTTCACGAAGTTCTTTTACCATTTTAGCTGAAATAGCCATTCAAATTCCTCCTTAATTTATATCTTCTGTTTTATTTACATTTTAAGTATAGCGCTTGTTTTTAAATTTCGAAAACTATTTGGGATTCCCCTGGCGCTTTTTTACATTATTACCACTTTAGAGCATCAACATAACCTGCAATAGTAATTTTAAAAAAAGGATGATAAAGGGTCTAGCCCTCTATCACCCTTTTGGACGAACATTTTAAGCAGATGTTTCTTCACCCTGATTAGCTTCAATGATTGCATCAGCCATTTTCGCAGTAAGTAAACGAACAGCACGAATTGCATCATCGTTACCTGGAATGACATAATCAATCTCGTCAGGGTCACAGTTAGTATCAACAATCCCAACGATTGGGATATGCAATTTATGAGCTTCAGCAACAGCGATTCGCTCTTTACGAGGATCGATAATAAATAATGCATCCGGCAGACGCTTCATCTCTTTAATTCCACCTAGGAATTTCTCAAGACGGTCCATTTCCTTAACAAGAAGGACAACTTCTTTTTTAGGAAGGACATCAAACGTTCCATCTTCTTGCATAGTTTCGATCTCAACAAGACGAGCAATACGCTTACGGATAGTGTCAAAGTTAGTTAAAGTACCACCTAACCAACGTTGGTTAATGAAGTACATACCACAACGCTCAGCTTCTTCCTTAACAGAATCTTGAGCTTGTTTCTTTGTACCTACAAAAAGCATTGTTCCACCTTGCTCAGCTAAGTTACGAACAAAATTAAATGCCTCGTCAACCTTCTTAACTGTTTTTTGAAGATCAATAATGTAAATACCGTTTCTTTCTGTGAAAATGTAGCGATCCATCTTTGGGTTCCAACGACGTGTTTGGTGTCCGAAATGAACCCCTGCTTCTAATAATTGTTTCATGGAAATCACTGCCATTTCACTCACCTCCTCTGGTTTTTTAAATCCTCCGCTCGCATCTTCTCTAATTAAGACTTTAATTGAATAAAGCACCCTCGATTAGATCCGCAAGCGTGTGTAGTAACACCAAGAGATAATATATCATATACATCATGCTATGACAAGAGATGGAAGGAATTTATTTATAAAACTTTAGGAGTAATTCAACCTCTCCAGCACCAATGCGTAATTCCTTTGCAATATCAGTTATAGAATTCCCCCGTTTGTAAAGCGACAATACTCTAGATGTTGTAGAAGAATCCAGAGCTATTTCTTCTGATGTTTCATCCGGAAGTGGAGGCTCATACTCTTTATAATCTTCTTCATGATCAGCGGAATCAGGAAAAGTATTTACTAAACTCTGATCAGGATCAGTTATTGGTTCTGGTATATTTTCTATCTTTCTATGTTCATTCACTTTAGGAGATGAATTAGCAGAAAGTTTACTAACCCTTCGAGCTAATCTTTCATTATTGTCTTTCATTTCTGTAGTATAAGATAGAAGAAGATCTTCTAATTCTTTCATTGTTTTTTCTTTATCTAAAGGTTTTGTACGCTCCATTCGCTGATAGAGAAGGATCATAATATAAAAACTTACAAAATGCAGCGCCAAACTTATGATTACTAAATATACCATTATTGTCCCCTTTGCCTTATTACATCTTCATCATCACTTATTAAGATATTAAACACATCGTTTCCTATTAATTGTAACACTTTTTGTTGTTATAAGGTCTCAAACTTAATTTCACTTTTCTCAATACGAAATAATACATGGTCGTGCTTTGAGATAATTTTCCGTTTATATTTACCAAAGTTTAGAACTGTATTTGGGTAGATAGTCCGTTGAATTTTCACTTTCACATCCTCCTGACTAGCAAAAAATTCTTCCAACTCCCCTAATTGCTCACTGGCTTCCTGCATAAGTTTATTAGACTCAAAAAGTGAATTTCTAATCCTGAGCTTCATTATTTTTTCTTGAGCATTTAGAGTACCTTCTGCTTCTTTCGTAACGATCCTTTTTAATAAGACACCTAACTTTTGAACATCGTCTCGAGCTTCCTTGAGTTGAATTTTATATTTTTTCTCCGCTGTAACAATTGATTCACTTAAGCCGATGTATAACTCGGTAGGGGTACTCATATGGTTGCCAAGTTCATTAACCACTATTTCTACACCTGCTGAAATGCTTCCACCAACTATGTTTCCTTTTCCTTGATTACAAAACAACCGTCCTTGCGTTTCGACCTTGCTATGTAGTATAGACTTTGAAACGTGGATATCACCTTTAGCTCGAATGTTGGCCTGATTTAAAAAAGAGGTCTTGATTTCTCCTTGTGCATCTATAAGACCTTTCCCTTGTGCAACCACTCCTTGATGTATGTAAATAGAACCACCCGAAACTAATTCGGCCGATTCAACAGAACCATGCACACGAATGTCTCCTCTTGCTTTAATTTCAAAGCCAGAAGGCACGTTCCCGCGAATGTTTACGTTTCCAACAAAGTCAATATTCCCAACATTTAAATCCAAATTCCCATTCACTTCAAAGATCGGATAAACATGTACGACTTTCGGTTCAACGGATACTTGACCATCTATCATCGAAATAATTTCCATGCCGCCGTCACTTATCCGCGTATTTTTTCCAGGTCGTAACTTTAGATCCTTTCCAGGTCTTGCTTTTATTTCCTCTCCGTAAACAGAAACACCTTTTTCTTCAGGAGTGGGGTTAATTTTCTTTCCTACAATTGTACCTGCTGTAACAGAAGGTATGTTTATCACTTGCTTTAAATTTTTATCATCATCCCCTGGTGTTACTTCTGTTGAATCTCCTTTAAAACCTTCTAAGACGGTCCATAAACAAGCATCTATCCCGTGTTTTGGCTTTTCTCCTTGAGCAACAGTAACGGGTAAACTAATTTCTTTCGAGACTATTTTTTCTAAAGTTTCTTTACTAATTCCATATACAATTCCATGTTCCTCGAGGAACAATGTTAGATCTTCTAATTTCAACTCTTCTGGCAAAGAAAGATTTTGCTTAAGAGTAACCTCGAGTGCATCATTGTCAACTTCTATCAATAGTACCTCATTTAGGCTATCCATTATAGGTTCTCCCCCACTATATGAAAATTGGAATATTCAAAAGTAATTAGGTTGGATAACAAACTATAAGTTATCTTTTTTCAATTTTTGCTGAAGTTTAAATAACGTTTTCGAATGGATCTGTGATATACGGGAAGTGGATAGATTTAGTACTTCTCCTATTTCGGTTAAAGTGAATTCTTCGAAATAAAACAAAGAAATAACAAGTTGTTCGTTCTCATTTAATGTTTTTATATATTTTGCTAATTCTTGATTTCTAGCTTTTGTCCCCAGACTTTCTTCAGGGGTGGGAGTTTGCTGGTCCACTATCGAAGAAGAATAGGTATCATCCCTCTCAGTATCAGAGGTAGGTTCATCAATGGATAGAAGGTGGGAGAAAAAGCTTTCGTTCATAGTATTAGTTACATCATTTGCACTCCATCCAAGTTCAGATGCCACTTCCTCAGATGTTACATATCGACCATGCTGTTGTTCTAATTGCTCAATTGTTTGTTCCACCTTTTTTGACTTATCACGGATAGACCTTGGAAGCCAATCCTCTTTTCTTAATCCATCTATAATAGAGCCCCTAATACGAAAGGAAGCATATGTGTCGAATTTTAGTTCTCTTGTATGATCAAACTTTTCTAGAGCGTCGTAAAGACCAACTAATCCATGACTTCTTAAATCATCTAGTTGTATGCTCCGGGGAAGGTTTACACTTATCCGCTGGACATGATAATCCACTAATGGCAAATAAGCTTCTATCAACCGATCCCCAGCTAGTGGATCCCTGTCTTTTACCCATCGATCCCATACTTTTGTTAACGTCACTGATTCTTTTACCTTAGACATAGGAAACCTCCTATTTGCTCATAAATATGTCACATACATTTTCTAACCTTTATCTTTTCTCATTAGCTTTTTATTCTTTAGTTTCTTGTTCCTTTTCAGTACCTTGAGTACTCTTAGGCAACTGCTCTTTCTCTACCAGATCCACGGTAATAAAACCCCAGATTATATGAAAAATTAATCCGATAAACAGAAATATGGCAAACGCAACACCACCGCGAAAAAGCGAGGTAATGACAGAATTACTTGTGAGAGAAGAAGCAAAAACTACCAAGAAACCAAGAAGACTGGAAACTAGAATAAACAAAATTCTTTGTCTGCTCATTATGCTTGAATCACACCTTTATTTACGGTTCGAATTTCTAACACAGATGATTCAGGATCGAATTCAATGGTTCTGCCACTATTTCCTCCAACATCTTCAAACATGATAGGAACGTTAGCATCCGCTAAAATTCTTTTTACTGCCTCTACATTTCTCGGTCCGATTCTAGTAGCTTCATTACTAGATGAAAACTTGAACATCTGCGCACCACCAGCTATTTTTGCTTTCATGCGGTATTTAGATGCACCTTGTTCTAATAAATTTTCAAGTAAATCTGTAATAGCAGTGTCTGCATATTTTGCTCTATTCAACTGTCCCGAACGCGCAAACGTCGAATCGGGAAGCATAATATGAGCCATTCCTGATATTCTTAAACGATCATCATACATAATGATACCAACACAAGATCCTAACCCAGACGTTCGAATGGTTTGTGGTGGCTTTGCTAGCTTTAAATCCGCCATTCCGACTTTCACGACATTACCCACGACACTACTCATCAAGAGGTACTCCTAACGAATGAAAAATTCTAATCAGTGATTCAGGGTCCGGCAACAAAAAGAAATGAGCTTTTGATTGAATCGTTTCATCTTCTCCTAGCTCATTGATTTCTGTATCTATTACTATCGCAAAATCACCAGCCTGTGACAGTTCAACAAGTCCAAAAGACAGGATTGCCATTGTCATATCTATCGCTAAATCTGGCGGGGTTGGCTGCAAATTTAATTTCGTAAAGTCCGATAATGCTGACAAATATGACCCCGCCAATATATTGCCTACTTCATTTAATGCTGATGCACCCATTTCATTAATCGGCTCCTCACTAAAATCAATCGTTGAGTCTCCAACTAATTGCTGAACCAATCGGCTTGCTTCGTCAACCGGTAACATAAAAAACATATTACCTGGTGCATCCCCTTTTATACGGAGGAAAATAGCTGCCACGACAACTTCTTCTCCTCCTACTAAATTACTTATTTCATTAAAAGGAACTACCTTAACTGCAGGCACCTTCATATCAATGGTTTTATTTAACATTTGAGATAAAGCGGTAGCAGCATTTCCAGCACCTATATTTCCAATTTCTTTCAGAATATCTAAGTGTTCGAGTCTTATATCGCTTAAATCCTTCATTATACGGACCTCTCGATATCTTTCATTTGCTCTCTTTCTGTTCGGTTTAACACCTTGTCCAAATTTAGTAAGATCAATAGTCTCTTTTCAAGTTTTGCCACACCTTGAATATATTCTGCCTCCAAAGAACCTACTACCTCTGGAGGAGGTTCTACTGACTCCCGAGAAATATCAATCACATCGTTAGCTGCATCTACTACTAAACCAACATCCATATTCCCCACCGTAACAATAATCACCCTTGTTGTATCCGTATGATCAATTGCCTCGATCTCAAATCTTTTACGAAGATCAATAATAGGCGTTACAACCCCACGAAGATTAATTACTCCCTCGACAAAATCAGGAGTACTTGGTACACGAGTTATATGCTCTACTCGCTCTATTGACCTGACTTGGTCCACCTCAACTCCGTATTCTTCATCCTTCAACTGAAAAACAATTACTTTCATATCTTGTAAACCAGATCCTTCAATCATTGTCCTCGTCCTCCCTTATATTATTAATTGAAAATATGTTAAGTTCATAACCATTCACATAGAAACGTTTATTTTATTAAAGCATTGCAATCAATGATTAACGCAACTTGTCCATTCCCAAGAATGGTGGCGCCCGATATAGCAAATGCATTGTTCAAATAGTCGCCTAAAGACTTTAATACTATTTCTTGTTGTCCAATAAAGGCATTTACTACTAATGCAGCCATTTTTTCGCCTTTTCGAATAATAACGATTGAATAAAATTCATCGTCTTCTCTTGTCTTAGGTACATCGAAGAAGTTTGTTAGGTTAATTAGTGGAACCACGCTGCCTCTAAAATCAATGACCTTCTGGTTGTGAGCGGCCATAATATCTTCTTTTTTAATAATAGCCGTTTCAATAATCGATGATAGTGGAACCGCATATTTCTCATCTTGAACTTCAACAAGCATGACAGAGATGATAGATAATGTTAACGGTAATTGGATTGAAAATACAGTCCCTTGATCAAGCACAGAATTAACAGTTACATGTCCACCTAATGATTCAATTTTATTCTTAACAACATCAAGACCTACGCCTCTACCTGAAATATCTGAAATTTCATCTGCAGTGCTTAATCCGCTTGAGAAAAGTAATTCATAGACTTGTGTATCCGTTAAGTTAGCTGCATTTTCTTGGGAGACAACGCCACGACTAATTGCTTTAGCAAGCACTTTGTCACGGTTAATACCTGCACCATCGTCAGATACTTCTATAAATACATGATTTCCACTGTGATAAGCCTTTAACGTAATTTGACCTTCTTCTGATTTTCCTGCTTGTTTTCTTACAGCAGGAACTTCAACACCATGGTCAATAGAATTACGTAACAAATGTACGAGTGGGTCTCCTATTTCGTCGATTACTGTTCGATCCAACTCTGTCTCCGCTCCAATAATATTTAAATTCATTTTCTTATCAAGATCTTTGGCAAGGCCTCTGACCATTCTAGGGAAACGATTAAATACTTGCTCAACAGGCACCATTCGCATATTAAGAATGATACTTTGCAGGTCTCCCGAAATACGTGACATATGTTCCACAGTTTCTGTTAATTCACTGCTGCTTAAATCCTTTGAAATTTGCTCGAGCCTTCCACGATCAATGACTAGTTCTTCGAATAGATTCATAAGGCTGTCTAATCGATCGATATTTACGCGAATTGTTTTACTTGAGGCAGGAGATGATTTCTTTTCTTGTTGCCCCTCCTCCTCATTCGAAACAGTTTCATTCGCTTGTTGCTGATCATTACTAGTGTTTTCTTTTTCCTCTTTTGAATCAAGAGTCTCTATTAAAGTGATCTTGACATCTTCAATTTCTGAAACTTTCATAACTTTTGCTTTTACATCTTCTTCCGGATCCTTAGTAACAATTGTCACTGAAAAACTTAAGTCAAAATTTTCCTCTTCTAGTTGATCAACAGTAGGCACTGATTTGATCACTTCCCCAATTTGTTCTAATACTTCGAAGACCATAAATACTCTTGCTGCTTTTAGAATAACATCCGCTCTAAGAGAGATCTCCAAAGAGTACCCTTGAAATCCTTGTTCCTTTGATTGCGATAACACCGTTAATTCAAAATCGTCAAAGTCATGTTTCTGATTTGAAGAAGTTTTTTCCATCTCTTTAGTCGCAGCAACCTCACTCAGTACTTCTCCTTTTTCTAGCCTCTCTAGCTTACTAACAGCGGCCGAAACGTCTCGTTTACCTTCACCACCGTTAGCAACATCTGTTACCATTGCTTCGAGGTCATCCACCGACTCAAAAACGACATCCATTAATTCACTGCTAGCCTTTAACTTGTTATTCCGGATTGCATCCAATACATTTTCCATATGATGAGTTAACTTAGCTAAATCTTCATACCCCATCGTAGCGGACATTCCCTTCAGTGTATGAGCTGAACGAAAAATTTCATCGATGATTGAATTGTCAGTCGGATTACTTTCCAGTTTAAGTAAATTGTCATTCATAGCTTGCAGGTGCTCAGTACTTTCATCAAGAAACATATCTAAATATTGATTTTTGTCCAAAAAGATCCCTCCTATTAGGATTGTTCAACTAAATATTTTGCTATTTTGTCTAAATCTAACTCTTTATCGACTAATGATGTTTCAATCGCTGATTTTGGCATTCCGAAAACGATAGATGTTTTCTCAGATTCCGCAATGGCAAGTGTAGGTAATTTTTCCTTTAATTCAACTAATCCCTTTTTACCATCCGATCCCATCCCGGTCATGATCACTGCAATAACTTTTTTCACTTTAATCGATGACAGCGATAAAAACATTGCATCTACCGAAGGTCTATGTCCATTTACTAATTCTGATTGATCTAAATGAATCGCGACTGAAGTCCCAATAGTCCTTACTTTTAAATGGTATCCTCCCGGAGCAATATAGGCAATACCTTTTTTTAAAATTTCTCCATCTTTTGCTTCTTTTACAGTAATGGCACACAAGGAATCCAATCTTTCACTGAGTGATTTCGTGAATCCTTTTGGCATATGCTGAACAATTAGAATAGGGTAAGGAAAATCGGAAGGCAGTTTAGTTATCACTTGATGTAATGCCTTAGGACCCCCTGTAGAAGTCCCTATAGCAACAATAGTCTGCATCCCCGTTCCTGATTCTCTATATTTAGGTTTGCTGTCACTGATTGGAATTACATGCTCAATTTTACCTTCTCGACTATTTTTGAGGGGAGAATGATTTATTTTATGAATAGAAACCTTGGAAGCGTGAATAACTTTCTCAATAAGATCCTTTTCCACTAAATTAATATCTAATGAGATAGAACCTGATGGTTTAGAGATAAAATCAAATGCGCCATACTCCATCGCTTTAATCGTTGTTTCTGTACCTTTTTTCGTTATACTCGATACCATAACCACGGGAGTAGGCCGAGTTTGCATAATTTCTTTCAACGCTTCTAAACCAGACATAACCGGCATCTCTACATCCATAGTTACTACGTCAGGATGTAACTTCATTACTTTATCGACAGCATCTTTCCCATTCCTAGCTTTATCAATAACTTCAATTTCTGCATGCTTATTTAGCATATCTGCAATCATTTTTCTCATAAATGCTGAATCATCAACTACGAGTACCCGTATCACGTTCCCACCCCTCTCTAAAGTACTAGTTTGAAATAAAACTCTTTAACTTGGATAAAAAAGTTCCCATAGATATTGGTTTGCCGTAGTCTTTCTTATCTCTTCCTATAAAAACGTCAATTGTGTTTTCTATCGCTTTGGAACATTTTGAATTTGGTGCGAGCAATAAAAACGGCTGTTGCGAACGAACGGCTTTCAAAACTGTGTCATCATTTGGAATATACGTTAAATATGTAATCGATTTATTTAAAAACCGGTTTGTAACATTGATGACATTTTCTGCGGTACGATCCGCTTCCTTTTTTGAAAAAGCTCGATTTACCACCATAGAAATAGGGATTTCCTCGTCTTCAAGGTGAATAAATTTTATCATTGCATAGGCATCGGTTATTGAGGTTGGCTCAGGGGTAGTTACCAGTAAAATCTCATGTGATGAGAGTAGAAAATGTAAACTACTTGTTGTTACACCTGCTCCCATATCTAGTAATATGTAATCAAAGCTCGACTCTAAAGATTCGATTTGTCTATAGAAAAAATCAGCTTTTTCCTTATTCATTTCGAATAATCGAGTTAAACCACTTCCACCAGCAACATAAGATAAACCAAGAGGTCCTTTTTCAACGATCGACCAAATAGACATTTCTTGTTCTAGCATGTCGACAATAGAATATTTTGAAGATTGACCTAACAGAATATCAATATTGGCCATACCGATATCCAAGTCAATAATTAATACATTCTTATTTCTCTTTTGCAGACCTAGAGCAAAATTAACGACAAAGTTTGATTTGCCAACTCCACCCTTGCCACTGACGACAGAGATTACTTGAATAGATGTATTTGATTTTTCATTCCCTTCGTCTGCTACTAATAATTGATTTCGAAGTGAATCAGCTTGGTCTCTCACAGGATCCTCATCTCCTTATTAGCCTTTCGAGGATGTTTTCTTGAGTTGCTTCTTCAATGTCATCAGGTACGTTTTGTCCAGTAGTGAGATAACTACTACCAATTTTAGAATCTGCAATGATATTCACCATTGCTCCCAACGTCTCTGTTTCATCCAGTTTTGTAAAAATAAGCTTGTCTACCTTAATTAACTTAAACTGTTCAAGAATCTTTTTCATATCTCGGTATTTTGATGTTACTGCTAAAACGAGGTGGGTCTCCGTTTCCTCATTAAAATCAATAATTTCATTAAGCTGTTCTACGTAAACTGCATTTCTGTAATTTCTCCCTGCGGAGTCAATTAAAATAAAATCATAGTCTTTTAGTCGTGTAAGAGCTTCTTTGAAATCTTCCATCGAATAAGCGACTTCAACTGGGACATTTAATATTTTAGCGTAAGTTTTCAACTGTTCTATAGCAGCAATCCTAAACGTATCAGTTGTAACAAAAGCCACTTTCTTTTTTTCCTGGAGAACTGCTCTAGCAGCAATTTTTGCTAATGTCGTCGTTTTACCAACGCCGGTAGGACCGACAACGTTCAAATACTTTTTATCGTATTTGAATTCACCAAAGGAAGCTTCTGAAGTGAGCGCCCGAAGTTCACTTTCCAACCATTCTTTTATATCATTTTGTTTCTTATTTTCGCCTTCCTCTTTATACCATCGTCTTAAAAGATTTTTCATAATAAGCGAACGGTAGTTAGAGTGAATCTCTTGGTCAATTAGCTGACTATTAATCACTTGCAAAGCCTCAGGATAATCTTCACTTGCTGAGGAGCCATCGCCTTGCATATTCGTAATCATCCTTTTTAACTCATCAATTTCAGATGATAACTGATTCGGAGTCTCTTTTTGTTCCGTTTGATTCAATTTTGCCGGAGATACTTTCTTTTTTGATCGAACTGGCGGCAGTTCTTGATCTAAGGCCGCAATAACTTCAATACTTTTTTTAGTGAAAAAACCGAGAAACCCACCGGTTTCCACTTGTTTTGAATTCAGAATCACAGCATTGTGACCTAATTCATTTTTTATTTTAGTCATTGCTTGAGCCATGTCTTTGGCTTGATATTTCTTTACTTTCATCCACCATTCACCACCCCTACACTCTGTACTTCAATGTGTGACTCAAGTTCGTTATAAGATAATACCGGAACTTGAGGTATATACCGTTCAATTAAGTGTCTCACATACATTCGAACCGCGGGCGAACAAAGAATAACTGGCATTTGTCCTGTTTCTTGCATACGTTCTACTTCGGACATGACGGATTCCATAATCGCCTGTGCTTTGGAAGGGTCTAAATTAAGAAAAGTTCCATGCTCTGTTTTTTGAATCGCATCGGCTAACGCTTTCTCAACACTTCCACTCACGGTAATAACGTATAATGCTTCACCTTCTGCTGTGTAATGTTTAGATATTTGTCGTGAAAGGGATTGACGGACATACTCCGTTATTAAATCCGTATCCTTCGTCATCTGTCCATAATCCGCAAGCGTTTCAAATATAATTGGTAAATTTCGGATAGACACTTTTTCTTTTAAAAGATTACTCAAAACTTTTTGAATATCACCAGTAGACAATGGGTTTGGTGTTACATCTTCTACAAGTGTTGGATATGTTTCATTCAAATGGTCAATAAGCTGTTTTGTTTCTTGTCTTCCAATGAGCTCATGAGCATGCTTTTTAATCACTTCTGTTAAATGAGTCGAAACAACAGAAGGCGGATCTACTACCGTGTAACCAGATAACTCGGCTTGCTCTTTTAACTCCTCGGAAATCCATAAAGCTGGCAATCCAAATGCTGGTTCAACTGTCTCTATACCTGTAATATTTTCATCATCTACTCCGGGACTCATAGCCATAAAATGATCAAGAAGTAATTCTCCTCTTGCTACTTCATTGCCCTTAATTTTAATCGAGTATTCATTCGGTTGAAGCTGAATATTATCGCGAATTCGAATCACTGGAACAACCATTCCCATTTCTATCGCTAATTGTCGACGGATCATCACTACTCTGTCAAGAAGATCTCCTCCTTGGTTTGCATCAGCTAGCGGGATAAGCCCATATCCAAATTCAAATTCAATCGGGTCTACCTGAAGAAGATTTATAACGCTCTCAGGTGATTTAATATCTTCTTCAGCATTAGCAGCCTGTTCTTCTTCCTGATCCTCTATTTGCACCAGTTTCTTTGCATTTCTTTCTATTGCAAGACCACCAACACCTAAAATTGCCGCTATCGTAGAAGTAACTATTAAGGAAATAGGTGTGAAAATTCCTAGTGCAAGAACGGTTCCGCCTGCTACATAAAGCATTTTGGGATATGCAAAGAGCTGGGAGGTAATGTCGTGACCCAAATTACCTTCAGATGCACCTCTTGTCACTACAATCCCTGTAGCAGTAGCAATTAAGAGAGCAGGAATTTGACTGACTAAACCATCACCTACGGTAAGAAGTGTATATTTACTAGCAGCCTCTGCTACAGGTAGTCCTTCTTGTAACATACCAATAACTAAACCAAATATAATATTTATAATTACAATGACGATACCCGCGATAGCATCCCCTTTAACAAACTTACTTGCTCCATCCATAGAACCATAGAAATCAGCTTCTTGTTCAATCTTTTTTCGCCGATCTCTTGCTTCTGTATCAGAAATCATCCCTGCATTTAAGTCAGCATCGATACTCATCTGTTTACCAGGCATGGCATCCAGCGTAAATCTTGCGCCAACCTCAGAAACTCTTTCCGCACCTTTTGTAATAACAATAAATTGAATGACGACCAAAATAACGAATACAACAAAACCTACTAAAGCATTTCCCCCAACAACAAAATCTCCAAATGTAGCAATAACATTCCCTGCATCCCCTTGGTTACCTAAAATTGCTCGAGTAGTAGAAACGTTTAATCCTAAACGAAACAAAGTTACTAATAATAATAAAGTTGGAAAAATTGAGAATTGTAGTGGTTCTTTCGTATTCATAGATACTAAAATAATCAAGAGTGCAAATGTAATATTTACAATAATCAAGAAATCTATTATTCCAGTCGGTAGTGGAATAATTAACATAATGACTATTAAGATGACTGTTAATAATACGCTAAAATCTTTTAAAGGCATTTGCACGTCTCTCCTCTTCATTCAGACTTTGATACAAACTAGAGTCGACTACAAAGTCTTGAGCTGACCAAAAGTCAGTAGTGTTCTAGATTTAGTGCAGCAATGTAACACTTAGTCATTGCTTTAGTGGACACTTCATGCAATTTTCAAGATGAAGTAATCATTTTTATACTTTCTTTTCGATACGATAAACATATGCTAACACTTCCGCTACAGCCTTAAATAGATCCTCTGGTACTTGGTCCCCAATTTCTGCTTGGGCATATAAGGCTCTAGCCAAAGGCCGATTTTCTACGGTAATTACCTCGTTGTTTTTTGCGACATTGATGACTTTTAAAGCAATGTAGTCAACACCTTTCGCAATAACAACAGGAGCTTCCATTTTTCCATCCTCATACTTTAATGCGACTGCATAGTGAGTAGGATTTGTAATTACAACGTCTGCTTTCGGAACTTCCTGCATCATTCTGCTCATCGCCATCTGACGCTGTTTTTCTTTAATCTTCCCTTTAATTAAAGGGTCACCTTCCGTTTTCTTATATTCATCTTTCATATCCTGTTTTGACATACGAATGTTCTTTTCATGATCGTATTTTTGATACATGTAATCTAAGATAGATAGAAAAATGAGTAAGACAGAAACGGATATTCCCATTAACACAACAAGTTCTATAATTAAAATCATACCGTCTTCTATTGAATAAAGACCTAAGCTTAATAAGTCCTCCATAAAAATCCAAAGGACACCACCAGTAACAAGACTCACTAAAAATATTTTCAGCATAGATTTTAGAAACTCTACGAGCGCACGAACAGAAAAGATTCGTTTAAACCCTTTGATTGGATCAAGTTTACTTAACTTCACTTGTATTGCTTCAGGTGCAAATAAAAATCCAACTTGAATATAATTACTGAAAATAGCTGCACAAATGGTAACTAACATGATAGGTGCAAGCACAATGGTCGATTGATAAGTAAATTCCATGAACATAGCGACAACATTTTCTTCTGATAATTCCAGTAGTAAATAATCAGTAAATGTAAATCTTGCCATAGCAAACAACTGGTCTACAACAAAAGTTCCGATGACTCCAAAAAATAAGAAGACGACTAATAGAATAATTGCTGTATTCACATCGGCACTTTTAGCTACTTGTCCTTTATTTCTTTCCTCTTTACGTTTCTTCGGAGAGGCTTTTTCAGTTTTCTCTTGGGCAAAGTATTGCAAGTCGAGGGAAATATACATCCTCTAAACTCCTCCATATAACTGCATCAACGTTCTCATCGCAATAATCATCGTATCCACCAGATGTGAAACAACCATGAAAAATGGTGCCATAGTTAACATCATTACTATAAAACCTAAAAATATTTTTAGTGGTAACCCAATAACAAACACGTTTACTTGAGGCACCGTTCTAGCAACCATACCTAAAGCTACATCAACTAAAAAGATCGAGCCAACAATGGGCATGGACATTTGGAAAGCAATGATAAACATTGTGCTGAAAGTTGCCACTACATGATTTACAACAGCCTCATCACCGAAAGGTATAAACACTTGGTCCATGGGAATAAATTGGTAACTGTAAAATACTCCATCTAGTAAAAGATGGTGAGCATTAGTCGCTAAGAGAAATAATAACGAAAACGTATATAAATAACTCCCGATCAAAGGTGACTGAGCACCAGTTTGAGGGTCTATAACATTCGCAATCATGAACCCTAGTTTCAAGTCTATAAGTCCACCTGCAACCTGAATTGCGTATAACAAAATAGTTGCAATCAGACCTACTGTCAAACCTACTAATGCTTCCTTAAGAATCAGCAGAAAAAACTCATAGTTGATTTCTAATAACGGCCAATCACCCGTGAAAAACATAATCCATGAAAGAAAGATAGAAATACCAATCTTCACTTGACTAGGTATATTTTGGTAAGAGAAAAAAGGCAGTGTGATGAAAAAAGCTGATACTCGAACTAGAATGAGCAAATAAGCAGGAAGCCATTCAAATATATTTACCATATGATCATCCTATGAATTGATGAAGATTACTAAATATTTCTTCGGCAAACGTAAGCATCTGCGTTAACATCCATGGGCCGAAAACGATGAGTGCGATGAGAACCCCGGCTATTTTCGGTATGAAAGCTAATGTTTGCTCTTGAATTTGTGTCGTTGCCTGGAAGATACTAACTGCCAAACCTATTGCCAATGCAGTAATTAAGAGTGGACCCGATATAAGCAGTGTTGTAAATACTCCTTGCTCTGCCCAATGAATAACCATTTCTGTACTCATACGAATTCCCCCTTTTAAAAGCTAAATAATAATGATCGAACTATTAAGTGCCATCCATCAACCATGACAAATAGTAATATTTTAAATGGTAATGCTATCATTACTGGAGGTAACATCATCATCCCCATTGACATCAGAACACTTGCTACTATCATATCGATCACTAAAAAGGGAACAAATATCATAAAACCAATTTGGAAAGCTGTTTTCAGTTCACTAATTGCAAACGCAGGAACTAATGACGTCAAAGGAATATCATCTAGCGTTTCCGGTCTTTCTTGTCCTGCATATCCCATAAATAATGCTAAATCTTTTTCTCTAGTGTGTTCTGCCATGAATTCTTTGAATGGTTCTGTTGCTGCTGCGAAAGCCTCTTCCTGTGAAATCTCCGCATTAGAAAGTGGTTGCAAAGCATTTTCATTTACTTCCGCCAGTACAGGGGCCATAATAAAAAATGTTAAGAAAAGTGCTAAACCTATTAAAACTTGGTTAGGGGGCATTTGTTGCGTTGCAAGCCCAGATCTTACAAAGGATAATACGATAACAATACGAGTGAAACACGTCATCAAAATTAATATTGCCGGTGCAAGCGATAAAACTGTTAGTAATAGTAACAATTGGATCGTTGCTGTTAAATCGTTGGAATCATCACTGAAAACGTCTAAAGCCGGTATTTGGAATAATAAATCGATCATCGGTCTTTCTCCTCTAATGCAGAATGAACCTTTTTATGTGATTTTTTTACATCGGTTAATTCTTGCTTTAATAAATTCTGAAATGCTGTTGCATCCGAATTTGAAGAACCAGCTGCACTTGAGTTTGAAAATCCATTTAATTTTTTCTTTTTCAACCACCCTGTGAATTTTGTTAAAGGTTGTTCAAATAATTCTTGTGATTGATTAGATTTTAAAATAACTTCCAGTTCATCAGGATCATCAATTTCTTTTAATAACTGTACTGTTTCACCTACACCTACGATAAGAACACGACTCCCGATATGAACTACCTGAACAGACCGATTAGTACCGACTCCAACACCACCAATGTTTCGAACGAGTGAATTTCCTTGGACATTCTGTGATCGCTTATTAATAAATCTCAAAACTACATAAATACCAAGAATAACCACCCCTAAAGCAAGAAATAACTGTAGAGTAAGAAAAAATAAATTCTGTTCACCCATTCCTGTATCTTCATTACCTTCAAGAGCGGGCATTTGTACATTATCAGACTCCGTATCATTTTCTTCGTTAATCCCGGAGTCCGTATTTTCTTCCTCACTATTACTTGGTGTCTGTAATATTTCATTAATTCTTCGATCGCCTTCTCCAAAATTATTAGTTTCTGCATTTACCACAAAAGTTGAAGAAAAACAGAGAATAATAACAAAAGAAAAAACATATAGGTTACATAAATTTCTCACTGTGGTCACTCCTTAAGAGCCTTAGCCTAACGTTTTATTTATTGCTTCCAGAACTCTGTCAGCCTGAAATGGTTTTACAATAAAGTCCTTAGCACCAGCTTGGATTGCGTCTATTACCATTGCCTGCTGCCCCATTGCCGAACACATAATTACCTTTGCATTCGGGTCAAACTTTTTGATTTCTTTCAAAGAAGTAATCCCGTCCATCTCTGGCATCGTAATATCCATCGTCACAAGATCGGGAGAGTGTTCTTTATACATCTCTACTGCTTGCGCACCGTCTCCTGCTTCACCAATAATTTCAAAATTATTTTTTGATAAAATATCCTTAATCATCATTCTCATAAATGCTGCATCATCTACTATTAGTACTTTCGTTGCCATAACTTTCGTCCTCCTTAGTTTTTCAAAACATGTTTACTTTAATTTATTTAACCGATCTTTTTGGCTAACAATATCTGTGACTCTAACACCGAAGTTTTCGTCAATTACGACTACTTCACCTTTTGCAATCAATCTTTGATTCACTAAAATATCAACTGGCTCTCCGGCAAGTTTATCAAGCTCAACAACTGAACCCGGAGACAATTCCAAAATATCTTTAATCGATCTTTTTGTTCTGCCCAATTCCACCGTCACGGAAAGAGGGATGTCCAATAACATATCTAAGTTCTTGGCTTCATTCTCATTTAATGAAGGTGTATCAAAGTTTGAGAAAGCAGCAGGTTGAACATTTACAGAGCGGCCAGGAGCAGAATAACCTGAAGTAACGTGTTGAGGCTCTGTTCGATTTCCATACTGCTGTCCACCCAAGTTAGTATCCGAAGATTCCCGTGAACTAGGTTGTGAAGCAGGAACCGTGTTATCTTCCTGTTGACTCTGTGGTTGTGGTGGCAATTCTTCCTGAGCATGCTGAATGACATCATTAGAAGGTGTATCATCTTGAGTAGGATTCATTAGTTGATCAACCATATCTTTCGCAAAAGAAATCGTAACAAGCTGCATGATCTTAGAGTCAATTAAATCCCCTACTTTTAAATTAAATGAAATATTAACTAACACGTCATCATCAGGTAATTCTACATTGCTTTGATTGTTAGAAAAGTCCAATAAATCGATGCCTGGCGGAGAAATATCAACTTTTTTGTTGAATATCGTAGACATCGAGGTAGAAGCTGACCCCATCATCTGATTCATCGCTTCTTGAACTGCACTTATTTCCATATCACCTAAATCATCAGGAGCGTTTAATCCATCATTGCCCATCATTAAATCTGCGATGATCGAGGCATCAGATTGCTTGATTACAAGTAAATTTACACCTTCGAATCCCACCGTATATTCTACCGAAATTGCCACGTGTGGTTTAGGAAACTCTTTCTGAATCTCTTTTTTACTAATAACGGAAACTTTCGGTGTCGTTATATCAACTTTTTGATTCAATAACGTTGACAAAGCAGTTGCAGAACTTCCAAAGGAAATATTACCTATCTCACCTAGTGCATCTTGCTCTATACTTGACAAGTAGTTTTCAACTTTAAGATTATTATCACTTACATTTTCTTCAGTGTTCTCTTCTTCATTGTCACTGTTATCATCATTATCCATGCCACTCAAAAGGGCATTAATTTCATCTTGAGAGAGCATATCATCATTCATCAATGTTCCCCTCCTCTTCTAAAATGTCCGTGACTTGAACGGCCACATGATTTTTCAATTTACCTGGTTGAACTTTGAATTTAGGTTCGCCCCCAACACGAAGCAAAAGAGATTCTTCAATTGACTGATCCAGTTCAATGATATCGTTCGCGCCTAGATTTAAAAATTCAGCTATAGTAATCTCTGAATGTCCAAGCTCAACCACTACATCAAGTGGAGCTTGTTTAATATTTCTTCTTAACGATTCTATTTCAATCGGTTGGAGTTCTTTTTTCTTTGTTTGCATCCATAAGTGAACAGACAGCAACGGAAGAAGTGACTCAATCACGACGTGCGGAAGACAAATATTAATCATCCCGGAAGATTCCCCTATCGTTGTAGATAAAGAAATTACAACTACGGTCTCATTCGGTGATACTAATTGCAAAAACTGAGGATTCACTTCCATGTCATCCATTATTGGATCTAATTCTTTCACAGAAAGCCAGGCCTCTCTAAAGGTTTCCAGAGTTCTTTGAAATAATTGTGTCATAATCTTTGTTTCAATTTCAGTTAAATCTTCTACCTTATTATAGGCTTCGCCTTTTCCACCAAGCATACGATCCATCATCGCAAAGGCAATGTTTGGATTCACTTCCATCACGAATCGTCCTTCTAATGGGTAAGGTTCAAACACGTTCAAGATGGTCATCCGCGGAACTGAACGAATGAATTCGTCATAGGGTAGCTGATCTACTGATGCCACAGATATTTGAACAAAAGTTCTTAATTGTGCGGATAAATGTGTCGTTAATAATCGAGCAAAGTTCTCATGAATTCTTGTTAAACTTCGAACTTGGTCTTTAGAAAACCTTAACGCTCTTTTAAAGTCATACGACCTTATTTTTCTCTCGGTGTCTTCTTTTTTCAGTTCATCTGCATCCATCTCACCAGTGGATATGGCTGATAATAGTGCATCAATTTCACCCTGTGATAGAACATCTGCCATCTTTTTTTCACCTCACTTTTTCAGACATTTAAACGCAGTATTATTGAATAACGCGTTGATTCATATAAACTTCAACTACCTTACCATCCTGCATAATTTCATTGACGCGATCTCTAATACGACTTTCTAATTCCTTAATTCCTTCAGAACCTTGAAAATCAACATCACGCATGTCAGATAGTTCTTGAATAATAATATTTTCTACTTGAAAGCTTCGTTTTTCAAACTCTACTTTCGCATCATCGTTTTCTAATTGAATAACAAATTGTGATCTAATAATATGATTAGACAATAAATTTGTTGTAATTTCTTCCGTTTCAACGGATCTTTCTACAACCTGATCTACGGTAGGTTCCCCTTCAGCTTCCGCTTCCTGGAAAAATTGTGTGTATAACACAAGAGCTAAAACTCCTATTAGGGTTAATGCTATTAAAATGATCATCATAATATTGACTAGCTTGTTCTTAAACATGGTTTATACCTCCTCATTAGAGTCATAGTGTTTCGAAACAAGAGAGGTTAATCCAATCTGTTTATAGAATTCGATAATTTTTTGATATAACTCTTGTTCTGTTTCTTTCACAACAATCTTTTTGCCATTGGTTAAAGTGACTGTTGTATCCGGAAATGCTTGAACCTGCTCTATGTAAAGGGCATTTAATGTAAAAGATTGGTCATTCAATTTGGTTAAAATTATCATTAGTTTAACGAGCTACACTTTATAAAGCGGGCTCTTCTCTTCCTCCTTTAATTCAAAAATAAGGTTGACTTAGCGCCTAAAAATGACACTAAGCCAATCAAACATTATCGTTTTAAATTTATAAGTTCTTGTAAAATCTCATCCGATGTTGTAATCATTTTTGTGTTTGCCTGGAATCCACGTTGTGCCACGATCATTTCAGCAAATTCAGCTGCAAGGTCTACGTTAGACATTTCAAGTGTGGAGTTTACTAGATCACCACGCCCTTGTTCACCTGGATTACCAATGATTGGGTCTCCTGAGTTGGCAGTCGCGGTAAATAAATTTCCACCAGCTTTTGAGAGCCCTCCTGGGTTAGCAAAAGTAGCAATTTGAATTTGACCCAATTCAGCTGGAGGTTGGCCGTCTGAGAAAATGCCACTAACAACTCCTGAACCAGAGATTGTATAACTTTCATAACCAGCATTTGGATCTATTGTTATTTGTCCATTATCACTCACTACAAAATACCCGTCTGAATTGACTAGTGTTCCCTCTGCATCGAGATAAAAGTTACCTGCTCTCGTATAGCTTTCTGCTCCCTCACCATCCTGCATAACAAAATAGCCATCGCCGGAAATAGCTAAATCTAAATCTCTACCAGTTGTTTGTAAAGAGCCTTGTGTCGAAATCGTATCAATCGTTGACAGGCCTCCACCCAAACCAACTTGTTGCGGGTTAGTTCCTCCTCGAACATCCCCAGGTTCACTTGCACCTTTCATCTGCTGACTTATCAAGTCATTAAAAGTTGCCCGTCCCTTTTTAAAGCCAAATGTATTCACGTTTGAAATATTGTTACCAATTGTATCTAATTTTGTTTGAAAGTTATTCATTCCGCCAATACCTGAGTATAAAGATCTAATCATAATATTAATCCCCTTTTTGATGGTTCTTTTAATAGCTGTTTCCGTCAATCCACAGCATAAGGCTTCCTGTTAAGGTCCAGCCAGATTACTTAATTATTGATAATAATCGCACCATTTATATTCGTAAACAATTGAGACGCCGCTTCCTCTCGGTCCATCGCAGTTATGACGGTGTCATTTGTGGCACTAATAACAAATGCTGCATCATTCGTTAAAACAAGAGAATCATTCACGCCTTTGTCGCGTGCTTCTCTTACTTTTGTCTGTATCTCATTCCATGTTTCATTAGATATTTCAATGCCTCTATCCATCATTCTTTTCTCAGCATGTTTACTGATTTTTAATTCATCTTGACTCTCCAATGTTTTTGCAAGCATATTTTGAAAACTGTTTTTTTCAGTTGCTTTAGATTCAGAAGTTTGCTTCACTGATGGTTTTGGTAAAGTATGATGTAGATGATGAGGCATGATTTTTACACTCATGTTAATCACCTCTTAGCTTGATTGTTTACTTCGGATTCGTTACAGAAACAACATCTGTGGTATTTATTTTCGTTTCACCATCAATAACAAGCTGCGCTTGTCCATCTTTGAAAATCACGGATGTTACAATTCCGGACTTGGAAACCGTTTCCGTATCATCGTCTTCTGCTGTTTTGTCCCATTCAACTTGTTTACCAATTAAATCACTATGAGAAACAAAATTTTGCGTTGTTTGCATATCCAAGAACTTCTCTAAATTGGAATTCATGTTTGTCGTTTGTTCTAGCGCAGAAAACTGAGCCATTTGTGCAATAAACTCCTGGTCTTTCATAGGATTCATCGGATCTTGATTTTGCAATTGAGTTAAAAGTAATTTTAAAAACTCATCCTTACCCAAGGTTGAACCAGTATTATTTTGAGCTTTTTGTTTCTCCAAATAATCAGCATGATAATTACTTTCTGTAGCTTGCACATTTACCGGCATCCATTCTGCCTCCTTAAACTTCTGTATTAATCGTTGCTTCCAGGAATTCAGCGAAATCAAGGATATCTTCTTCCTCGGACTCCTCTTTTTCTCGATCAGATTGTTGCTCAGCTGTTTGTTCCTCTTTAGGATTACCTTGAGACAAATCTTTCAGCGTTTGCTGACTTTGTTGCTGAGTTACTTCTATTTTATCCACCTGAATATTTTGCGATTGAAAAGCGTTTTTTAAATGTTGTATCTGACCTTCAATTAAGTCTCGAGCAACCGCTGTTGTAGTCATCATTTTAGCAACTAAAACTCCATTCACTTGCTGAATAGTTATATCCAACCTTCCTAGCGAAGCAGGGTTTAACTTCAGGTTTAATTGTTGGACCCCATTACTTAGTTGTTGAAATGAGCTTTTAGCTAACATACTTTGAAACTGGCGAATAAACTGCTCTTGTTGAGGTCGCTCAGTCTGAGACTCTCCGGTATGAACCATAAATTGCTGTAATCTAGCCATATGGCTGTTAGACGTATCGAACAAAACTGGACTCTGATTATCACGGACTACAGGTTTTGCAGAACTACTTGCTAGCTGATTTTGGTGAGCTAACTCTGCAATACGAGTTGTTAAAGTAGACGGTTGAAAGTCAAGCTTAGCTTGTCCCCTTGATAAATCTGTTTTTGATGTACTAGCCAGTTGATTGAGCTGAGCTAATTCAGCAATGCGTATTGCTAGAGTTGATGTTGGTGCTTGTACTTGTAATGGTGCTGTTTTCACCTGTGCATTTTGAGCTTCAGCAAAAAACTCTTTTAATTGATTGAAGACTTGATGAAGAATTGATGTTTTTTCATTCCCTTGGATTGCCTGTGGAAAGTATGCAGCGACTAGCTGTTGTAAAGCTTGAAATTCATTTCCGCTTTTTAACTCTAATCCTTGTTGTTCTTTTACAGTGAAACTAGTAATGATAGCCAGAAGGATTACTGGATCTCCTGTTGTCTCAAACTCTTCCATAAGCCCTTCAATTGACACATAGCTGTCCATCAACTCTTCTAAATCTTTTTTCCAAGATTCCGGAAGTACATCAAGAAATGCAGCTACTTTCTCACCCATTAGAATATCCTCAGGTATAAAACCTTCGTCTGTTGGAATCTCTTCTAAAAGCTTATATAATACCTTTAGCAACTCTTCTGGGTCTATTTCCATAAGTTGAGCAATAAAGTCTTTCTCTTCTGAAGATTCCAGTGAAAATGCGCTGAGACTAGCTTTATTTGTCTCTTTTCCCTCTTTCATAAGACCCTCTAGTGCATGTATGAATGACTCAGACTTTCCCGCCGATTCTTTTTTAGCTAATGAGAAACCTTCCCCATTACCCGTTTTACCTACGTTTACCATTGATGACATCATCATTGCGTTCAATTTTTCACCCCCTCTCATTGACGTTAATGCCAATCGTTAATTTGACATTTTACTAAGTAAGCCCGCTGCGGCTTCGGCATCCATTTTACTTAAAATCTCAGATCTCGAGTTAACTTGCATGATTCGTAAATATGTAATTGCCTCGTCTTGAGGAATCTCTCCGATAATATCCGCAGCTTTAGATGATGTCATTTCTTCTAGCGTTTTAACGATATCATTTATATCTGTAGTACCGTTCTCTGGTTCTTCCCCTTCAATACCAAGATCTTCCGATTGAATCGTCACTAACTCTTCCTGAAGGCTTGCAATTTCTTCATCTTTCGAGTTGAGTTCAGTCTCTATTCGCGTTATTTCTTGTAAGTAGGTTTCATTATCATTTTCAAGTTGCAATATATATTCTTCGTCCGAAATACCCTCTTCGCTTTCTTCACCTGATTCGCTCGCATCTTCCATTTCCTCCTGCGGTTCTTCAATAAAAGGAAGTACACTTGCCAAACGTTGAAGTTGGTCTCCAAATCCAAAATAAAAAGCAAGAACTACTGCCAATATCAGTGCAAAAACGGCAGGAATTAAGATAACCATGAAGAAAACTAAAAACTTACTTTGACCTGATTCTTTCGGTTTATTTTTACTCATAGTCTCACCTGATTTCATCGTCTGACAAACTGTTGAACTGAAATTTCATCAAGAAACCTCTGTTCCTCTTGTTTTTCATTCTCTAAGTATTCTTGCAACTTAATTTCTTTCATTTTTTCATATTTTTTTAAATCAACAGCTTTAAAATGTAAGTAATTCTCTTTTTCGTTCATTTTTATTCTTGCTTTTTGAGTCATCATTTGCAACTCTTCAATTTCCTTTTGAATAAATTCGATCGTTTGTTCATTCCATTGAATCATAGAAATGGCCAAACCAGTTTGAAGCTTTTTATTGTTTTCTTCTGCAAGGACTTCTTTCCTTTTCATCAATTCATATAAATTTGTCGCAATCTCTTCGAATTTCTTTACGGAATCAGTATAAGCAAGCTCGGCATCCGATTTTTCATAATCCTTCATTTCAAGCACTTTTTGTAGTGTAAATTGAAAACTCATCAATTACCTCCCTTGCTAAACTGCAACGACATCTCATGAATTGTTTCCTGGAAAGTATACTCTTCTTCTAATTCTTGTTTGAGAAATCTCATAATTTCGGGATACTTTACGATAGCTTCATCGATCTCTTTATTTGTTCCTTTTTTATAAGCACCAATCGTAATTAAATCTTCAGAATCAGCGTAAGTAGATAATAAACTGCGCATATAATCTGCAAGCCCTTTATGTTCTTGCGAAGCAATATCATTCATTACTCGACTTATACTCTTTAGTACATTAATTGCAGGAAAATGACCTTTATTCGCAAGTTTGCGATCTAATACCAAGTGCCCATCTAATATCCCTCGCACACTGTCAGCAATTGGTTCATTCATATCATCCCCATCCACAAGTACAGTATAAAAGGCTGTAATTGAGCCGACCTTATTCATGCCACTTCTTTCTAACAGTCTTGGTAAAAGCGCAAATACAGAAGGAGTATACCCTTTAGTAGTAGGTGGTTCTCCTATAGCTAAACCGATCTCCCGCTGAGCCATAGCAACTCTGGTCACCGAATCCATCATCAACGTGACATTCATCCCTTGATCCCGGAAAAATTCTGCAATGGCTGTTGCAGTCATTGCTCCTTTTATCCGCATTAAAGCAGGTTGATCAGAGGTTGCGACTACTACGATCGTGTTTTTTAGCCCCACTTCACCTAAATCTCTTTCAACGAAATCTCTTACCTCTCTACCACGTTCACCAATAAGAGCAATCACATTAAGGTCTGCATCTGAGTTTTTGGCGATCATTGCCATAAGAGTACTTTTTCCTACTCCGCTTCCTGCAAAAATACCTAACCGCTGGCCTTTTCCTACTGAAAACAAACCGTCGATTGCCTTGACACCTAAACTCATCGGCTCACTTATCCTAGGGCGATCCATTGGGTTGGGAGGATGATTGTCGGTAGAAATTGATTGATAGGCTCCTTGAGTGATTTTATCGTCAAATGGACGACCTAGCCCATCAACAACAGAACCGATCATACTCGATCCAACACTAATTTGAAGAGGTTTATGTGTTGTTTCTACTAAACTTCCAGGTGAAATCTCGTCAACACGATCATATGGCATAAGAAGAACTTTCTGATCCCTGAAACCCACTACTTCTACGAAAATACGTCTTGGTTTTTTTTTACCTACAAGAATTGTACACAGATCACCTACTGAAGCTTGTGGACCCTTTGACTCAATCATAAGTCCAACCACTTGAGTAACTTTTCCATACGTTTTAAAGGGAGTAATGCTATCGACATGTGACTGAAGTTGTTTAATACTCACCTGAGTTTCCCTCCCTTAACTTTTCAAACAATGATTTTTTTATTTCCAAGAGTTGACTGTCTAAAGAAACATCCATTTGACCGTAAGGAGTTTCAATGATACATCCATTTTCTTGCAAATATTCATCAGGATAAATAAGTAGTTCTCTCGAGTGAAGAGCTATTTCCTGTAATTCATTTTTATGAAAAAGAGTTAACTCAAACCATTTAGGATGAACGTATAGTTTTACTTCTTCTTGTTCACGTACCTCTAGTACCGCTTTTTTGAGAAGTTCCAGCCATGACTTTTCATTGTCAGCTAATGTTTCGCCTATAACCTTTTTAGCAATTGTAATCGCTAAATCAAGCATAATCGGCTCTGAAGACTCTATCTTTTTTAAATAATCGTCTTTAGCCACTGTCACTGTGTTTTCAGCTTGTTTAATATGTGCAGAATACTCTTTTTTAACTTGTTCAATCGCATCAGAGTAGCCTTGATTATATCCTTCTTCAGCTGCCTGATTTGCTTTAAATTCAGCAGTCTCATCCATCAGAATTTGCTGCTGTTTTTTCTCTTGTAACCAATCTTCTTTTTCTCGTTCAAGGTCGTTTTTTTGCTGTTCTAAACGATTATTTTCTAGTTGGATTAGTTCTTGTTCATTATAGTGAACAGAATCACCTTCAGATTCTATCATTTCTGACGAATTCGTATCAGTTCCGTTATCATAATGGGTAAACGCAGGTGTAATACTTTTTAAATGAATTAATTTTTCATTGGAAACTCTTTGATCGGTAGAGGCAGATTTAATTAATTTAGACAATAATATCATCTCCTCCACCACGTGCGATGACGATCTCTCCTGCTTCTTCCAATCTGCGAATTATCGCAACAATTCTTGATTGTGCTTCCTCAACATCTTTTAAACGGACAGGTCCCATGAATTCCATTTCTTCTTTAAATGTGTCTGACATTCTCTGCGACATGTTATTGAAAACAATCTCTTTCACTTCATCACTTGCTACTTTTAGTGAAAGTTGCAAGTCGTCATTCTCAACGTCACGAATAACTCTTTGTATCGAACGATTATCCAATGTAACAATATCTTCGAATACAAACATACGCTTTTTAATCTCTTCCGCTAATTCAGGGTCCTGAATTTCCAAAGCATCTAAAATTGTTCGTTCTGTACTGCGGTCAACACTATTTAATACTTCTACCACAGACTCAATGCCACCCGCTTTAGTAAAGTCTTGGGTAACAGTCGTAGAAAGCTTTTTTTCCAGAATACTTTCAACTTCACTGATTATTTCTGGTGAAGTGCTATCCATAACGGCAATTCTTTTTGCGACATCCGCTTGCACTTCTTGTGGAAGGGAAGACAAAATTTTGCCTGATTGCTCACTTTCCAAATACGAAAGAATGAGTGCAATCGTTTGTGGATGTTCGTTTTGAATGAAATTAAAAATTTGAGACGGGTCTGCTTTACGAGCAAAATCAAACGGTCTTACTTGCAAAGTAGATGTAAGACGATTGATAATTTCCATTGCTTCAGCCGAACCTAGTGCTTTTTCCAATACATCTCTCGCATATCCTATTCCACCTTGAGTAATATAATCTTGGGCTATTGCTAGATGGTGAAATTGCTCAATGACGTCATCTTTCATATCTTGCTCCACACGTCTCACACCTGCAATTTCTAGTGTGAGTTTTTCAATCTCTTCTTCTGACAAATGTTTATAAACTTGAGCAGAAACATCAGGACCTAAAGAGATTAATAAAATGGCGGCTTTTTCTTTACCGGATAATTCTTTTTTTCTCGCCACTATGATTTCCTCCCTTTAGTCCTCTGATAACCATGTTCGTACCAGCTTTGAAAACTCTTCTGGTTTATCTTTGGCCAATTTTTCTAGTTGCTTACGACGAGCTTTTTCTTCTGAATCAGGTCCACTATCGATTGGAGGTACTTCGTATGGATTGCTATCCTCCATTGTAACTTCCTTTACTTCTTCTTCCGTTTTACGACCTCTAAACAAGAGGAATATTAACAAAAGAACTACAGCAATCAGAGCACCTACGATATAGTACCAAAACGGAATCCCCTCTGCTGGCTCTTCAAATTCGACTTTTCCGAAAAACGGTTGTGACGAAACAAAGATGCGTTCTTCCAATTCTTCTGGTCCCCACTCCGCCGTCAAATCACTATCAACAGATGTTTTCACTATTTGACCTAGTATTTGTTGGATGTCATCAAGGCGTTCTTGTGGAAGTGAATTTGGATCCTCAGGATCAGGAGGTTCTACCATCACTTGAATACCGATGTCCTTTATTTGATATGGGCTTTCCACAATATCTTTTGATATCCGATTAACTTCATTATTTATTCGCTCTTCCAATCGCTCGGAGTCGCCTTGAACAACTCCATTAACTCCCTGGTATGCAGGTATATCTTCCTCACCGGTTCCAGCAACACCACCATCTACTAATTCGCCTCCGGTGTATGTCTCAGTGATTCGCTCAACACTGATAGCCAAACCTTCCATATTCTCTTCATCCACGGGCTCGACTAATTCCTCTTGTCGGTTCTCTTGAGTGAAATCAAGATCCGTTGAAATAGACACGAGTACTTTGTCCTGCCCCATCATTGTACCTAGCATTTGTTGAACTTGTTGTTGAATGTCCCGTTCTATATCTCGTTGTATATTTCGATGTTCTTCATAAACTGAAAGCGCAGAATCCCCACCACTTCCAGGACTATCTTGTAATTCTAAATACCTGGATAATTGGTCCATCATTACAATGTTTTCTACTGGTAAGTCTGGAACACTTCTTGACACTATATGATACAAGGCTCGAATTTGATTTTCATCCATGGAGTGCCCTGCTTCTAATTGTAACAAAACAGAAGCAGTAGCTTGTTCTGGCTCGTCTCCTAGCCATACACTCTCTTCTGGTAAAGTTATCATCACTTGTGATGCCTGAACCCCATCCACATTGTGAATTAGGTCTTCTAAAGAAGTTTGAATAGCCGCTCTCTCAAGAAGTTGAAATTCATTATCCGTTGTTCCAAAACCCATATTATCCCTAAAAGTAGCATAATCAATTCTGCCTGTTTGTGGAACGCCTTCTGCAGCTAAACTAACTTTTAGGTCATCTACTAAAGCCTCTGAAACTGAAATGGATGTCCCGTCGCTACTCACTTCGCTAGCAACACCTTGACTGTCTAATGTTGCTTTTATTTCACCAGTTTCTTGTATTGTTAAATTCGAATAAAGAGGAACATAATTTGTACGTGAACCTAAAATCGAAAATGCTAGAAAAATAACTATGATAAATGCAATTGAGCCAATAAACAATCCTTTTTGTTTCTTTGTCCGAGATTGCCAAAATTCTATTGTTTTATTTTTATAACCAGTCACTGTATCGTTCATGTTGCCTCCCACACTGCCCTAACCATTTAAAAAAGAGAATAAGTCTTTATAGTTAATCTTTTTTAAATTCTTTAGTATAATTTGTTAAGAATCGGTTTAGATATCCGATATGTCTTATAGGACATTTAATAATCTAATCCTTATGTACATTTTTGTCTCTTGTTTGTCCTCATTAACTATAAGAAATAGAATCGACATAACGTAAACAGGGTGATTGTCCCATCACAGAATAAAACAACAGCTAATCATTTTTTTATCCTCTAACGAAAATTATGTTCCTCATAAAATATCACTTATAATAGCATCTTATCTAAAAATTAAAAATAAAGTTTACCACTCACAATTTAGTGGTATTAAGATAAAAGTAGAGATTAGACTTGCATTCTCATGACTTCTTGATACGCTTCTATTGCTTTATTACGAATCTCTGTCGTTGTTTGTAATGTCACTGTAGCTTTTTGGCTTGCAATCATAACATCATGCAAATCAACTTGCTCTCCACGGGCCATTTTTTCCGTCATAACAGTTGAATTGACTTGTGTGTCATTCACATTAGTAATTGCTTCATTCAACCAAGTCTTAAAAGATACTTGTGCTTCATGTGGAGTGCTCATCGTGTTATTGTTTTTTATTTGTGGATTCATTATAGACTTTGTCTGTTGAAGTGGATTAATATCCATCATTTTACATCCCTCCTAGTAATTAATGAGATCTGGAAAAGTTGATTACTATCTTCCTATTTCCAACGCTTTTAACATCATATTCTTATGAGCATCCAGCGTCGTTACATTGGCTTCATAAGATCTTTGGGCACCCATTAAATCAATCATTTCTTTCAACGGATCAACATTAGGAAGTTCTACAAAACCCTCTTCATTTGCATCTGGATGATCAGGTTGAAAGACTTGTCTGAAAGGAGTCTGATCTTCAATTATATTTTTGACTTTAACACCTTGCCCAACATCCTTACTCATACCCAAGGCTTGATTAAAATGTGATCGGAATCCTGACTCCTGATTTGCCTGCATCGTTACCATTTTTCTTCTGTAAGGTTCCCATTCTCCATCTACTAATCGGCCTCTCGTAGATTCTGCATTGGCCATATTACTAGATACAACGTCCATTCTTAGACGTTGTGATGTTAAAGCAGAGGCAGAAATATTCATTCCGTGAAACATTGACATTTTAATTACCTCCCATGTCCAATAACTGTCTGTATACTGCTGAATCTTCCATTCATACGATCTACCAGAACATTATAATAAATTTGATTCTTAGCTAGTTCACTCATTTCTTGATCAATATCAACATTGTTCCCATTATGGTTATATGTAGTATTCGTTCTTTCTACAACTTTGGCGGCATCATTATTAACAGTACCCCCAAAATGGTTGTGACGCTCATCTGTCCGGTGTGCTGATAATTGTTGATTACTCATGGCTTCGTTTAATTGGTGAGAAAAAACAGTTTTTTTAGCTTTATAATTTGGTGTATCTACATTTGCAATATTTTGTGATATTGTATTTTGCCTAGTCATTGAAGAAGACAAAGCAGTTTCTAACAATTGAGTAGTAGGATTATTAATTGCGTTCATTGTGCTTTCTTCCTTTCGTCTAGATAACATGTCTTGTTAAAATAGAACTACTATCTAGATGTATTCTATAGAATAAACGGGTCATTGTCTAACAGTTATGGAAAATATAACATTTTCATAAAAAAGTACTAGATTACATTAGGGTTATAGTCACGGTTCGTCACAAATTAACAATTGAAGTCACAATATGACAAAGTTCAACTTTTTACCCCCCTCTATTTTAAACTTTAACATATTTTTTACCATTTTATATATAAAATATCAGTTTATTTTTTGGATACAAAAAAAGAAGGCTAAAGTACTAACAGCCTTCTTTAATATATCTATCTTTTCTTGTTTGAGTTAATTTTTATGTTTTTCTAACTCCGTGAGGAACTTATCATTTAATACTTTAATGTATGTCCCTTTCATACCTAGTGATCGTGATTCAATAACACCAGCACTTTCCAATTTTCGCAGCGCATTTACGATAACTGATCTGGTAATTCCTACCCGGTCTGCTATTTTACTTGCAACAAGCAGCCCTTCCGTACCATCCAACTCCTCGAAGATGTGGTCTACAGCTTCAAGTTCACTGTAAGATAACGAACTTATTGCCATTTGCACAACAGCTTTACTACGTGCCTCTTGCTCAATTTCCTCTGTTTTTTCATGCAGAATCTCCATCCCTACAACTGTAGAACCGTATTCCGCCAGTAACAAATCGTCATCATCAAAGCTCTTATCCAAGCGCGCTAGTATTAGCGTTCCTAAACGTTGACCACCACCTTGAATGGGAACAATTGTTGTTAAACCTTTAGCAAACAGATCTTTATTCTCTACAGGAAATGCAGTAAATTGACTTTCCACATCAAGATTGGAAGAAGTCTCTTCAATCTTAAATAACCCTGAGGTATAATCTTCTGGAAACTGTCGTTCCTCTAACATTTGCTTCATTCGGGAATTTTCTATCTCTTGTTTTATCGAAAATCCGAGCAATTTTCCTCTGCGACTTACAATAAAAATATTAGATTCAATGACATCTCTTAATGTCTCAGCCATATCTTTAAAGTTAACAGATTGCCCTCCACTTTTTTGCAGTAAATCATTAATTGTTCTAGTTTTTGATAATAAATCCATTGTGTGCCTCCTGTTATAATATAAATTGACTTAGATCACGGTTTTTAACTACGTCTTGAAGTTTTTCTTCTACATAGTTAGGCGTAATTAAAATTTCTTCCATGGATATTTCTGACGCTTCGAATGATAAGTCTTCCAGTAATTTCTCTAAAATTGTATGAAGTCTTCTTGCTCCAATGTTTTCAGTTTCATCATTAACTTCAGTTGCTATTTCCGCAATTTTACGAATAGCATCGTCAGAAAATTTCAATTTTATTCCTTCCACCAGCAAAAGTGCTTGATATTGCTTCACTAATGCAAAATCAGGCTCTACTAATATCCGAACAAAATCTTCTACATTTAAGCTGTTTAGCTCTACCCTTATTGGAAACCTTCCTTGTAATTCAGGAATTAGGTCCGATGGTTTTGCAAAGTGAAAAGCGCCGGCAGCTATAAACAGCATATGATCCGTTTTTACAGAACCATATTTTGTCACTACTGTTGATCCCTCTACTATCGGAAGAATATCACGTTGTACACCTTCTCTTGAGACATCCGCTGACTGCTGTTTGCCTTTCCCAGCGACTTTATCAATTTCATCAATAAAAATGATTCCCAATTGTTCGGCTTTTGAAACTGCCTCTTGATGAACCTCATCCATATCGATGAGCTTTTGCGCCTCATCCTCTGTTAACACTTTTCTAGCTTCTTTTACTGGGAGTTTTCTTTTCTTTTTCTTTTTAGGCATCATATTTCCAAGCATATCCTGCATATTCATACCCATTTGTTCCATACCAGCACCTTGAAACATATCAGAAAAACTTTGTTGTTGCTCATCAACTTCAATACTAATTTCTTCATTTTCAAGTTGACCATCAGCTAATTTTTTTGATATTTTTTGTCTGCGGTCTCTAATCGAACTATCTTCTTGAGATTCACCTGTTTCCGTTTCCTCGCCTGCGTCCTGCTGATTACCTTGAAAAAGCATTTCAAAAGGGTTTCGATAACTCGTTTCTTTCTTCTGTGAAGGTACCAATAATTCTACTAATCGGTGATTGGCATTTTTTTCTGCTTGCTCTTTCACTTTCGATATTCTTTCATGCTTTACAATTCTAATAGAAGTTTCTACTAAGTCACGAACCATTGATTCGACATCTCTTCCTACGTAGCCTACTTCCGTAAATTTAGTTGCTTCTACTTTTACAAACGGAGCACCAACTAATTTAGCTAATCTTCTTGCAATTTCAGTTTTACCTACACCTGTAGGGCCTATCATTAAAATATTTTTGGGAGTTATTTCATCTCTTATTGCCTCATCAAGCTGACTGCGTCTATATCTGTTCCTTAAGGCAACTGCTACAGATTTTTTCGCTTTATTCTGTCCTACTATGGATTGGTCAAGTTTTTCTACAATTTGTTTAGGTGTCAAATCACTACTCATGTCTTTTTCCCTCACTTTTAAAGAACATTTTAGTTTTTTTCTTTGCTAGATAATTCCTCGACAATAATCTGATGATTTGTGTAGACACAAATATCCGCTGCAGTTTTCAGACTAGCATAGGCGATTTCTTTAGCCGTTAAATTAGGGGCATGTTCTTTCAACGCTCTCCCAGCAGAAAGCGCATAATTACCACCCGATCCAATGGCTAATATTCCGTCATCCGGCTCGATAACTTCACCAGTACCTGCAATTAAATACAGGTTCGTATGATCCATTACAAGAAGCATGGCCTCTAGCTTTCTGAGGACGCGATCACTACGCCATTCCTTCGCAAGCTCAACTGCAGCCCTTTGAAGATTACCATTAAACTCTTCAAGTTTTGTTTCAAATTTTTCATAAAGTGTAAATGCATCGGCAACTGATCCTGCAAAACCTGCTATTACCTGCCCACGATAAAGTCTTCGAACCTTTTTAGCTGAATGCTTCATGACTACAGCATTGCCAAATGTGACCTGGCCATCTCCTGCAATCGCAGACTGTCCATTATGTTGAATAGCAAAAATTGTTGTCCCTTTGATCTCTTCCATAGTATCTGTTTCCCTCCTAACCTGTCTTAAGCCCTTGGGTGTGAGGCACGATAAACCTCTCTAAGTCGATCCTTTGTAACATGGGTATAAATTTGAGTAGACGATAATTGACTGTGACCTAGCAATTCTTGGACAGTTCTCAAATCAGCCCCTTCATTTAACATGTGAGTAGCAAATGTATGACGAAGGACGTGTGGACTGATTCTAGAGGATATAGAAGCATCTTTAACAAGGTTATTTAATACTTTTCGAATACTTCTATCACCTAATCTTTTTCCTCGATAACTAAGAAACAAGGCTTTTTCATCTTGTGCATCGTTATGTAATATCATCGGTCGACTTTTCGATAAATAAACATCAAGCGCATCAGCCGCAAAACTGCCGACCGGAACATAGCGCTCTTTTCTGCCTTTACCTCTAACAAGTAATGTTCCAATAGTTCTGTCAAAGTCTTGTAGGTTCAAGCCAACACATTCACTTACCCGCATTCCCGTACCATACAAAAGTTCTACTAGTGCCAAATTTCTTTTGCCTAGTGGATTCTCGACATTTATAACATCAAAAATTGCTTGCATTTCATCCTCATAGAAAAAAGTAGGTAGGCGCTTCTCAAGTCTCGGAGTCGTAACCATTTGAAACGGATTCTTTATTACTAATTCTTCCCTAACCAAGAAGGTCCAAAACGAACGTAAACAAGAAATTTTCCTAGCTACTGTTTTCCTTGCATAATTCTTATGATGTAATTCCGTTAAATACACGCGAATATCTCCATGGGAAACAGCAGCGATTGATTTAATCAAATGCTGCTCAATAAAATGAAAAAAGTCATTAATATCCAACGTATAGTTTTCAATCGTGTGAGGGGAAGCACCTTTTTCAATTTGTAAATACTCAATAAAGCGCAGTAACCAATCTCTATTCATTGACTTCACCTATTTTATTCAACATTAAGAGCTACTAAATCTTACCACAGATTAGTAGCCCTTTCAAATATTTGCACTCTTTTTTCGCAAAATTCTGAATTGTTGCTGTTGATCACCCAGAATACGTTTTCTCTTCTTTTCACATTTGGTTTGCTCTTCGAAAAGTGGCCACAGTATTGATTGCTAAAATTTTTATGGATATACGGTGGCAATGAACTCTTTCATTGCTACGCCCATTGCATCCTTTGGAATACACAATGAGCGTTTTTCTCAGCATAGTATGGCTCCAATCTTCAGCAAGCCTGACAGCACTTATGCAGTTAATTACTTTCTTCCTTATAATCACATTGTGAACACTGAACATGAACACCTTTTTTAGATTTTTTCTCTACTAACATACTTTCACACTTAGGACATGGTCTCGCAATTGGTTTATCCCAAGAAATAAAATCACATTCCGGATATCTGTCACATCCATAAAAAATACGTCTTTTTTTACTTCGTCTTTCAACAATATTGCCTTCTGAACATGTAGGACATTTCACTCCAATATCTTTCACTATCGCTTTTGTATTTCTGCAATTTGGAAAGTTTGAACAAGCCATAAATTTCCCATATCTACCCATTTTAAATACCATTTCATTCTCGCATTTTTCGCAATCTTCACCAGCTGGTTCATCCTTTATTTCTACTTCTTTCATCTCTTCTTCTGCGTACCTGAGACGTTTTTCAAAACCTTGGTAAAATTGATCGATGATGTTTACCCAATCTTTTTCTCCTTCTTCAATAGAATCTAAATTAGATTCCATCTCAGCAGTAAATTCAACGTTTAGAATCTCAGGAAAGAATTCGTTAATGAGTTCTAATACGATATCACCAAGTTCAGTGGGAATAAAACGTTTATCCTCCAATGAAACATAACCTCTGCGTTGGATTGTATCTAGTGTTGGTGCAAAAGTCGATGGTCTGCCTATTCCTAGTTCTTCTAAAGTTCGAACTAACCTTGCCTCTGTATATCTTGGAGGTGGTTGAGTAAAATGCTGATTAGGGTCAATACTTTCAGAAGTTGCCTTTTCTCCTTCTGTCATGTCTGGCAGAAGACGGTCTTCTTCTTTTTTCCCTTCATCATTTCCTTCTATATATACTTTCATAAAACCTGCAAACTTTAATTTAGATCCAGTTGCACGGAACATTATACCGTTGTTCGTTAAATCAACTGACATCGTATCCATCACTGCAGGTGACATTTGTGAGGCTACCATACGTTCCCAAATTAGCTTATATAGTTTGTGCTGATCACGACTTAAATAAGATTTAATTTGTTTTGGATCAAGCATGACAGAAGTAGGTCTAACAGCCTCGTGCGCATCTTGACTATTTTTACTCGCCTGCGTCTTTTTTGTTTCTCCTTTATTATGATATTCTTCACCATAATTTGTTTCAATGTAGTCTTTAGCTTCTTGCTTGGCAGTCTCAGATAGCCGTGTGGAATCTGTTCTCATATACGTAATAAGACCAATAGTTCCTGATTTACCGATATCGATTCCTTCATAAAGTTGTTGAGCAATCATCATCGTCTTTTTCGCTCGGTAATTTAATTTTCTCGCCGCTTCCTGTTGAAGCGAAGAAGTTGTAAAAGGAACGACAGGATTTCTCTTACGTTCTCGTTTTTTCACTTGATCAATATGAAATTCCGTTCCTTCGATTCGCGTCAATACTTCTTTAACTTCTTCTTCAGAGGATAGCTCTGTTTTCTTTCCATCAACTGCCATGAATTTTGCTTCAAATTCCTGGCCTTCTTTTTTCATGGAAGCTGTGATTGACCAATATTCCTCTGGATTAAAAGCTTTTATTTCATTTTCGCGATCAATAATCATCTTTACTGCAACAGATTGAACTCTTCCCGCACTTAATCCTTTTTTCACTTTCTTCCAAAGTAAAGGACTAATATTATAACCTACTAACCTGTCTAAAACTCGACGGGCCTGTTGCGCATCAACTAAGTTCGTATTGATCGTTCTCGGATGTTTAAATGAATCCTTGATCGCTTGCTTCGTAATTTCATTGAACACCACTCGGCATTCAGAAGTTTTATCAATATTTAAGCTCTCTGCTAAATGCCACGCGATTGCTTCCCCTTCTCTATCAGGGTCAGCTGCTAGATAAATGCGTTTAGCTTTTTTAGCTGCTTGTTTTAATTCTTTTAATATCGGGCCTTTCCCGCGAATAGTAATATATTTAGGTGTATAATTTTCTTCCACATCAACGCCCATTTGACTTTTTGGTAAGTCGATTACATGTCCCATAGATGCTTTCACAGAATATTTCTTCCCTAAATACTTCCCTATAGTTTTAGCTTTTGCGGGAGATTCCACGATTACTAGGTAATCGGCCATACATTAGTTCCTCCCCTTTAGAGGTATATTAAATCTTCCCCATTATTAAACACTCTTTTATCATTTGTCAAATTCCAAAAGAATAAAGTTATAATAAAACAGCATGAATAGTCAAAAAAATCGTGTTATTCATGTCATTTTTTAATTTATTTGAATTTATTAGCTTTCTACAGAATAACATAGGAATAAGCAAAATGTATAAAATATCTAATAAAGCTCTAAAAACAGCTGGTATAATATTCGGGTTTGTTTATGAAAACGCAAGCCTTTGACCGCTAATTAGGTGTAGGGAAACGAGTTTAACAAAACTCAGTATTACATATAAAAGGGAGGTTTTATAGAAGTTATAACGAATATTCATCGAGGATATCACTTGCATGTAGAATCATTTTGGCTCCTTCTTGGATAAGTCTATTAGTACCTTTGGAATGCATGTCTATTATTCTTCCTGGCAATGCAAAGACATCCCTGTTTTGAGATAGTGCAGAATCACTTGTGATTAATGAACCACTTTTTTCTTTAGCTTCAATTACAAAGGTAGCTTGGGATAAACCACTGATGATGCGGTTTCTTTCAGGAAATTGCCATCGATTAGGTGGAACATAAGGTGGATATTCCGTTATAACCAATTGATTCTTTTCTAAGTTCTCCTTGAATATAGAAAGATTCTTAGGATACGTATAGTCCAAACCGTAACCTAGTACTGCTATAGTATTACCATTAGCTTTTAAACATAGCTCATGAGCCAAAGAATCAATTCCTATTGCCATGCCACTCACAATTGGCAGTCCTGTCCGTACAACGTCTACCAGTATCGTGTTTAACGAATCTTTGGCATAGTCTGATGGATGTCTCGTACCTACAACACTTAATTTGTTGGGATAACTTAACAAATGAAGATTCCCACGATAATAAAGGAGCCAAGGGGGGTCGTAAATAGTGGATAATAATGAGGGATAACACGGGTGATTAATAGAAATATAACCAATGTTCTTTTTTGCAAGCTCGTACTTTAAAAAAGAAATATCTATTTTTTTTAATGTATCAAAAATCTCTGACGCTCTTTTTGATGATTTAGGAAAAAATTTAAGGAAATATTGTTTATCCGTATGATAAATCCATTCCAATGTTGGATCAACTTGCATACAAGTTTGGAGGAATTTAAAGCTTCCTGACGAAGAATAATGGAGATGAAGCAAACGCTCATCCAAAGTAGTGGGGAGATTCATGGGAGAATCCTTTCTCTAATGAAGTTTCGGAGAATTTTTATAAAGGTTGTGCCAAACGTCGTTTTGTTACGTTTGGCACAACCTTTTTCTTACTATCTTATTTGTGAGTTAAACATTTTTCATATAAATTAGCTTCTTTCAATGCCGCAATAAGCGTCTCACCCATTACAGCAGGTGTTTCCGCTACTTTAACACCTGCAGCAGTTAATGCTTTCATTTTCTCATCAGCAGTACCTTTACCGCCTGAGATAATTGCACCAGCATGACCCATTCGCTTACCTGGAGGTGCTGTTTGACCACCAATAAAGCCTACAACTGGTTTTGTCATATTAGCTTTAATCCACTCAGCAGCTTCTTCCTCTGCTGACCCGCCAATCTCACCAATCATGATCACGGCTTCCGTATCTGGATCTTCATTAAATAAATTTAATACATCAATGAAGTCTGTACCATTGACCGGGTCTCCCCCAATTCCTACTGCAGTTGATTGACCAATACCTTCAGTAGAAAGCTGGTGAACAGCTTCGTAAGTTAAGGTACCTGAACGGGAAACAACCCCCACATGTCCTTTTTTATGAATGTATCCTGGCATAATACCAATTTTACATTCATCAGGAGTAATCACGCCAGGACAATTCGGACCGATTAAGCGTGTTTTTTTGCCTTCAAGATAACGTTTTACTTTTATCATATCAATAACAGGAATACCTTCAGTAATCGTAATGACAACATCTACACCTGCATCTGTCGCTTCCATAATTGCGTCAGCCGCAAATGCTGGTGGAACGTAAATTACGGAAGCATTTGCACCAGTTTTTGCAACAGCTTCACTTACTGTATCAAATACTGGAATGCCTTCTACTTCTGTTCCACCTTTTCCTGGTGTCACGCCTCCGACAACTTGTGTACCATATTCCACAGCTTGTTTAGTGTGAAAAAGACCAGTAGCACCGGTAATTCCTTGAACAATGACTTTAGTATCTTTATTGATCAAGATGCTCATATATATCCCCGCCTTCCTTACGCTTTAACTAATGAAACTATTTTTTCTGCACCATCAGCCATAGAGTCTGCCGCAGTAATATTTAATCCAGATTCTTTAAGAATCTTTTTCCCAAGCTCCACATTGGTTCCTTCAAGACGAACCACTAATGGAATTTCTAAACCAACTTGCTTTGTAGCAGCTACAACACCATCAGCAATGATGTCACACTTCATGATGCCGCCAAAAATGTTTACATAAATACCTTTTACATTTTTATCCGACAAGATAATTTTAAAGGCTTCTGTAACCTTTTCTTTTGTTGCACCGCCCCCAACATCTAAGAAGTTAGCAGGGTCACCAGAATAGTGCTTGATAATGTCCATTGTAGACATAGCTAATCCAGCTCCATTAACCATACAACCGATATTTCCATCTAAAGAAATATAACTGAGATCAAATTTTGAAGCTTCAATTTCCTTCTCGTCCTCTTCATCTAAATCACGATACTCAATGATGTCTTTTTGACGGTATAGTGCATTGGAATCGAAATTAAATTTCGCATCTAATGCCATAACTTTTCCGTCTCCAGTTGTCACTAGTGGGTTAATTTCAGCAATTGAGCAATCTTTTTCTGAAAATACCTTGTAGAGACCCATCATAAATTTCACAGCTTCACGAACAAGCTCTTTTGGAATGTTAATATTAAAAGCTAGTCGTCTTGCTTGGTAAGGCATCAGTCCAGTTACAGGATCAACGACCTCTTTGAAAATCTTTTCCGGTGTAGCTTCTGCTACCTCTTCAATTTCTGTTCCGCCCTCTTCTGATGCCATCATGACAATTCGTGAAGTAGCACGGTCAACAACTAATCCAACGTAATATTCATTTTGGATATCGCATCCTTCTTCAATTAGCAAGCGCTTTACTAATTTACCTTCAGGGCCCGTTTGATGTGTGACAAGCGTTTTACCTAGAATCTCGTCAGCATATGTACGAACTTCATCTAAGTTCTTCGCAACTTTGACACCGCCGGCTTTTCCTCGTCCACCTGCATGGATTTGGGCCTTAACAACGTTTACAGCGCCCCCTAAAGATTTTGCTGCTTCTACAGCCTCTTCAACAGAGTATGCAACTTGTCCATTAGGTACTGCAACGCCATAATTTCTTAACAGTTCTTTTCCTTGATACTCATGGATATTCATTTCCATCCTCCTTACTGATTCAAATAATGATGAATCTACACAACCATTATAATAACATTGCTGTGTTGTTGACAAATCCAACAAATCCTTTATTAGAAACAATTATCTAATTGAAGGAACCAAGAAAAGACAAAGTGAAGCTTTGTTATCTTTTCACACAATAACCATTTTACTATACTTTCCGACAATTATGTGAATAAAAAGCTTAAAAATTTTAATAAATCTACATTTTCATTTTTGAATAGGGAAAGTGGAATTTTTAGTTTGTTCAAATTCGTGTTTTCATGCCAAATGAATAGATTTACATTGGAATTGATCGCTTTTCTCCTTGGTTTGATCGTGTTCCTCTCAAATGAATGCGTTCCCTCCTGAATTGATTGCGTTTTTCTCTCAATTGATCGCATCTTTCCTTCAATTGAACGCATCTTTCCCCGAATTGAACGCGTCCCCTCAAATGAATGCGTTCCCTACTGAATTGATTGCGTTTTTCTCTCAATTGATCACATCTTTCCTTCAATTGATCGCATCTTTCCTCGAATTGAACGCGTCCCCTCAAATGAATGCGTTCCCTCCTGAATTGATTACGTTTTTCTCTCAATTGATCGCATCTTTCCTCGAATTGAACGCGTTCCCCTCAAATGAATGCATCCCCTCCTGAATTGATCACGTTCTTCTCTCAATTGATCACGTTTCTCTCTCAATCGATCGCGTCTTCCCTTGATTTGAATACGCTCCTCTCAAATGATCGCATCCGCCCTCCATCTCAATTTAATATTCGTTCATCCATAACAGTCAACTATATACAAAAGGTCACTGAAAAAGTAACATTTACTTTTTCAGTGACCTTTCGAATTCATGCTCTATTTCTTTTTTAATTCCTCTTTATCTAGCCGATATACAAAAGCAAATACTTCTGCAACTACATCATATAAATTTTCTGGAATTCGTTCATTAATATCTAACTGAGATAATATTTCAACTAACGAGGCGTCTTCTTGAATCGGAATGTTATGTTGTTTTGCCCGGTCAATAATTTCCTCGGCTACATAACCTTTTCCTTTTGCCTTTAAACTTGGAGCAGAGTCTTTCAAAACATCATAGCCAAGAGCTATTGCTCTTTTACTGTAATCTATTTTCTTATCTCTTTGGTTTGAAGCCTTTTCACTCATATTCTTACGTCAACCCCTCTATATCCATATTCGTCCTTTCGATAGATATTTCCCGGTTGAGAAAAGACTTGATTACTTGTTTCTGATTTTAAAGGTTGTTTCCATTGGATACTCGATAATTGATAATCCATATTGGATAGTTTTTCTTTAAGAATCGGAAACCAGCGTTCAGCCACAGATTTTGGTTTTTCTGTTTCATTAAATATAGTTAATGTCATGATTCGATTTTGAATCTGAACATCGACAACAGTTTCATTCAGTGCTTCTAAATTCAAGTAAAATAAGATTCGACAATGGGATTCGTCAATGAGCCCATTTTTTGTTTGACCTTCCCATTGAATCGTAAGATCTTGATACTTGTCCGTAATTTTTACGGGCGCTTGAAAAAGAGTATGCTGAATAGGACCATGTTGCTCAGAGGACATTAATTGTTGCCCAGTGACTCTTTGCAGTAAAAATTCCGCCTGCTCTCTCGCCCCTTGAGTTTGAGTGGAAGTCTGTTGCAGAAACTGCATCAGTAAAGACTTTAACGATTGTACTTTTTGCTGTGCTTCCTGGTTTGTCATAGACCGTAAATCACCTTCGTGTTGTAACCCGAATTGTTGCAATAACATGCGTAGAGGAGATTCATCCCTTGTACCGTTTCCATTCGTTAAAAAAAATGATTCTTTCGATGCATTTTGTACGTTTGACCAAACTTCTCGATTTTGGTCACTAGGTTGTTGAAGAAGCCATTGTTGGAACTGATTAGTCATATTTGCAGAATTACCGCCCGGGTTCAAAAGTTGCAACATCATTTGCATTCCTTGAGGCTGATCCATTCGGACATTATTCATGTAAGCTTGAAACAATGCCTTTGGTTCCATTGCCTGCATTGCCGTCTGGCTTTGATTACCTTGAAATAGCTGTGGTGCAATTTGACGTAATAACTCTTGATTTTCAGGCTTTAAAATAGTTGCTTTAAACTGCGGGAAGAACTCTGGCAATCGTTGATTTTCCGGAATAACTCCGATTTGATTTGCGACTGTAGCTGCTTGGTGTGCTGTTGATCCGTTGCCTCCAAGCTGCTGTAAAAGAGTATGAAATGCTCCCGTTGTGCGAGAGGGGTCTGCTTGATTTAATATCGTAGAAAGCATTTGCTGTAATTGCTGATTTACTGCAGTTCCTTGTGGTGTTGATTGAAGTTGCGTGTAAAGGCTTGACATTGTCTCTCCCATGGACTGAGTCGATTGCATAGACGCTAACGATTGGAAAGTTGTAGTTGTCAAAGGAAAGCCTCGTTGAATCATATTTATAACTACTTCTAATGATTGTTGCTGATTAAGAGAACTCTTTTGTAAAAGCTGTCCACCTTCTAATATGTTCGATCGGGTAAAGGGGAGATTAAGCTGTTGCAGTTGCTGCAGGACTCGTTCGTATGCAGCCCCATGAGGCACCCCGAGCTGTTGCAGTACTGCTTGCGCATTCGATGGACTTTGGTTACTTCCCGAGGAAGGGGGGACATTCTCCAATACTTGTAACCGAGGAATACCTTCTCCTCCCATGACTCGAAACCAATATCTGGATCCTTTTTCCAGCTGTGCTTCCAACTGCGCAGAGAGAGTCATTGACCCTAACTGAAGCTGAGCTAGCTGCCCCGGATAAAGTTGAGTAATCGTTCCTTGGAAAACTTGTCCAGGTCTCAACTGTATCGTTTTAGAGTGAATAGGATCTAATCCTTTTACAAGATTTTGGAGAATTTTAGTTTCGAACATGTTTACCTCTCCCCCGTTAACTTCCTGAATCAATTACTTGTTTAATAGGTGCAAAGCTCGTGCGGTGTTCATCCATTACTCCATAGGTTTCAAGCGCTTCTAAATGTACCTTGGTTCCGTATCCCATGTGACGATTAAAATCATAGTTTGGATACTTTTTATGTAGATCTTCCATATAACGGTCTCTTGTAACCTTAGCGACAACGGAGCTAGCCGCTATTGATATTGACCGGGAATCCCCTTTAATCAAGTCTAACTGGGGAATAGAGGTCGGCAGCTTCATCGCATCCACTAACAAATAGTCAGGCTTTTGAGAAAGTTTTTCCAAAGCTCTCATCATGGCATGCTTTGAAGACTGGTAAATATTGAATCTATCAATTTCTTTAGAAGATGCTTCGCCAACCTCAACGGCTATAGCATAACGAAGAATTTCTTCGTAAAATTCCTCTCGTTTCGCCTTCGATAACTTTTTAGAGTCTGTTAAACCCGGCAAATAAAAATCTTTTGGTAAAATAACACATGCGGCCACTACCGGTCCGGCAAGTGGTCCTCTTCCTACCTCATCAATTCCTGCAATGAAATTGCTTCCTTGCTTATAAGCCTGTTTTTCATAATACATCATGTCATAGAATTGGGTACGCAACTGTTCTTTTTCATTTTGCTTTTTCTTCCATGAAGTTATCAGCTTTTGTACGCCTTTTCTGTCGTCCTCAGACAACTCTTTTAATATGCTTACTTCTTCCGTATCTAAGTTTTCTAAGATATTTTTAACTTCAATAATTGTTTTTTTCGTCATACAAAAACCCTCTCTTACTATCTATCGGCTAATCCGTGTTTTAGTTGATTCATTATTAAAAAATGAATCATTTTCTAGTTCGGTTTTAAGAATTTTAATTTCCTTTAGATGGACAAAAGAAAAGACACGCATTTGCGCATCTCATCCCTTTATTTATTAGGTCTTTCTAAACTAATATTTCCTAGTTTTCCTTGTCGGAAATCACGAAAGACAATTTCTGCAACACGGTCGTAGTCAACATGTCCACCGGGAACGAGGCACCCTCTTCTTTTCCCAATTGCGTCAAAAAGATCAACAACATCCTCTGTTAACTCCGTCAAATCATATCTTTCTTTAAGCAAATTCGGATATTCATCCTTTAGATAACTAAGTAGAAATACCATCGTTTCTTGAAAATCAAAAATTTCTTCCTTAATTGCACCAGTTATCGCTAACCTAAACCCAACGTCTTGATCCTCAAATTTCGGCCATAATATACCTGGTGTATCAAGTAGTTCCATTTCTTTTCCTACTTTAATCCACTGTTGCCTTTTCGTAACTCCTGGCTTATCACCAATATTCGTAATCCTTTTATTTGCCAGACGGTTAATGACTGTTGATTTCCCCACATTAGGGATACCTAGAATCATTGCTCTTATCGCTCTTGGATTAATACCTTTTGATCTAAACTTATCTAAAAGAGGTTTTGCCTGTTCCATCACTTTTAAAGGAACATCTTTTATTCCTTTGCCTCGCTGAGCATCAATTATAAGCGTTGCCCAATTTTCTTTTTCGAAATAAGCAACCCATTCTTTAGTTATACTAGGATCTGCGAGATCTGCTTTATTTAATAATACGAGCCTAGGCTTATGAGAAGTCAATTCATCGACCATTGGATTCCTCGAAGATACAGGTATTCGAGCATCAACGATTTCTATCACTACATCGATGAGCTTTAATTTTTCCACGACCTGCCTTCGTGCCTTCGCCATATGCCCCGGGTACCATTGTATTGTCATCGTGCGTAAAACCTCCTAATCCACCATACGAACTTCCTGGAACGGCCAGAAGACAAAGTTTGCCTTTCCTACTACATCCTCGGAGTTTACAACGCCTATATGGCGGCTATCTTTACTATGTTGACGATTATCCCCTAAAACAAAAATATGTCCTTCAGGGATTGTTTCTTCCCCTGTGACTTCCTCTAACTGGAAATCACCTGTTAACGGTTTACTTGGAGCTACTTCTTTATAAACATCGAGATAAGGTTCTTCCACTTCCTCACCATTTATATATAAAACATCATTTTCATATTCTATTGTGTCCCCTGGAAGTCCAATGACACGTTTGATATAGTCTTTATTTTGTGGTGCATGAAAAACAACAATATCAAATCGATCGGGTTCAGAAATATTGTAGCCAATTTTATTAACAATCATGCGATCATTATTCTCTAGCGTAGGCATCATTGATTCTCCGTCAACTACAATTGGAGCAAAAAAGAAATATCGGATAACGATCGCTAAAGTTAAGGCTACTGCTACCGCTTTAATCCATTCCCATGATTCTGACTTTGCCATGAAACATCCATCCTTTTAATAAAATGTGCTGATTACAACAGGCTATCACCTCGTGTGACAAGAACCCGCATCTATCATCCATTTATTCTACCACATTACTAGTTGATTGTGGTTATCATAAATAGTTATATATGGATAGTTCATTTAGTACATGAACATCTAGTATTATTTATGTATTTTCAAAACAAAAAGGAGCTTGATCACAAGCTCCTTTTAGAAAATTCTCTTTCATACCCAAACGTAATTTAACGGTATGCGCGTTCTTTGATACGAGCTGCTTTACCGCGTAGATCACGCAAGTAATACAATTTCGCACGACGTACTCTACCACGACGAGCTACTTCTAGCTTATCAATACGTGGGGAATGCACTGGAAATGTACGTTCAACACCTACACCGTAAGATATCTTACGAACAGTGAATGTCTCGCTTATACCAGTTCCACGACGCTTAATGACAACACCTTCGAATACCTGAATACGCTCACGAGTACCCTCGACAACCTTCGCGTGTACTTTAAGAGTATCACCAGGACGGAAGTCTGGAATGTCTGTTTTCAGTTGGTCTTTTGTAATGTTACGAATGATTTGTTCCATTTATCTGTTCGCCTCCTTCCCTACAGATCTTCATGTCTTTTAAAATGACAGCGGAACATCTTGATCTGGCCAAAGCCACAAAGACTATAATATCATATATATTACTTTGGCTCAAGGTATAAATCTTTTACTTTGGCTATCTTCGTAAATTCTGTTGTTTTTATCGAACTGCTTGAAAAAGTGAAAAACGGCCAGCCTTGATTCGAAGAGTCACTTATTTTAAAAATTTAATAAAATCAGCATCCTTATCTGATAATTCTATTTTCTCTAACATATCGGGCCGTCTTTCAAACGTTCTTTTTAACGATTGTTGTCTTCTCCACGTATTTATCCGCTCATGATGCCCGGATAAGAGAATATCAGGGACTTTCATGTTCCGAAATTCAGCAGGTCTAGTATAATGAGGATATTCAAGAAGCCCTGTACTATGTGAATCAGTCACTGCAGACTGCTCATTACCCAGCGCACCAGACTGGAGCCTGGTGATGCTGTCTGAGATAACCATTGCTCCAATTTCTCCCCCGGTAAGAACATAATCACCTATGGATATTTCATCAGTAATAATGTGTTCACGTATTCTTTCATCATAACCTTCGTAATGACCGCAAATTAACATTAGATGATCTTCTTTTGCAAGTTCTTCGGCTTTTTCTTGCGTGTATTTCTCTCCTTGTGGGCATAACAATATTACCCTGGGAGGCTTTTCATTAGATGTAGATGATTGCTCTGCTTTTAGAGCATCCACAGCATCAAATAAAGGCTGTGGCGTTAATACCATGCCTCCTCCTCCACCGTAAGGATAATCATCCACTCTCTTATGACGGTCAGTGGAGTAATCCCTGAAGTTTACGACATTAAATTGGATAACCCCTTTCTCCTGAGCCTGTTTTAAAATAGAGCTCGAGAAGACACCATGAAACATTTCCGGAAAAAGAGTAAGAATGGAGACCTTCATCAATCTAACAGTCCTTCCATTGGCGTAATCGTAATTACTTCTGTTTCCAGATCAACTTTTTTCACAACTTGATCAATATAAGGAATCAAAATATCCTTTCCTTTATTGTTTGGACGAACAACCCATACATCGTTCGCTCCAGGAGAAAGAATTTCTACTACTTTCCCAATGTCTTCGCCGTCATCAGTAACTACCTGTAAGCCGACAATATCACGATAATAGAATTCATCTTCACTCAATTTGTCGTCTAAGTCTGAAGCATCTATTTTCAAGAGAGTATCTTTGAATTTCACTACGTCATTAACATTTCCGTATCCTTCAAATGTTAATAAATCAAATTGTTTATGCTGCCGCCATGATTGTACTTTGACAATAGTTGTTTTATTATTTTTGTCAAAGATAACAAGTTTGTTCCCTTTCGCGTATCGTTCCTCCGGAAAATCAGTTCGTGAAATAACACGAACTTCTCCTTGAATGCCGTGAGTGTTAACGATCTTTCCAACGTTTAACCACTCAGTCATCTTCCATGCCTCCCTGGCGCAGTTGATGCACAACACCATCTTTTATAACGATTTCGGTTCCTTTCATTATTTCTTCCCAGTTGTCACCTTCCTCAACTTGCTCGATCATCTGAATTGTACCTTCACGTAATTCAGAGCCAAGATCGAGTTCATCCAGTTGGCCGAGCTTTAGCTCTAATTGACGAAGCTGTCCCTGTCGTTTCGCAACTTCTTTATTAAAACTCTCTTTAAGAGACGTTTGGTAACTTGCACTTTTATTTTCTTTCATTTTTTTATGTAAGACGAATTCTAACTGCTTCATTTCTTTAGATAATTGATATTGTCTTGCAAGAAATTGCTCCTTCAACCTAGTCCTGCTACTATCTGTCAAAATTTGTTTAACCACTACTTTTTTAATAATTTCCATCTTATAACCCTCCATACTTTTCACTTATTAACTCTTTTATTTTACCATACTTTATTATTATGTAAGAATGTCTAAAATTTTTACGTTAAAAGAGAGCCATGCTCCAAATACAATCCCTTTCTTTGACGACTCAACGCCTAGTCAATCTTGCAAATGCGCTAAGCCTCGTTCAAGGCGGTTACGCTTTCTTTATACATACAGAAAAAAGGGAGAGGTTTTCCTCGCCCTTTTATCCAATCTCTAATTGAATTCTTTGGTTTTGATTAGCTCCTGCTGCATTCACAACCGATCGAATCGATTTTGCAATTCGACCTTGCTTTCCAATCACTTTGCCCATGTCGTCCGCGTGTACTTCCAGCTTCAGTGTGAGTGAACGACCGTTTTCCACTTCTGTTACGACGACATCATCAGGATAATCAACAAGTGCCTTAGCAATAGATTCAACGAGTTCTTTCATGGTCACTCACCTTCTTGGATTATTTCCACACGAAGGACTATTTTGCGTTCTTCGCGTTGTGAAGTTGTTCCATAAGACCAACCTTTGAAAACAAGTTACGAACTGTATCGGAAGGCTTCGCTCCATCTAACATCCATTTCAACGATTTCTCTTGATCTACGTTAAATTCAATCGGATTTTTTAGTGGGTTATACGTTCCTAGTTCTTCAATAAATCGACCGTCACGTGGAGAACGAGAATCCGCTACAACCACACGATAGAACGGCGCCTTTTTTTGTCCCATTCGTTTCAAACGAATTTTAACTGCCATGTGTTTCACCTCCATAAATCTTTCACACAATTAATTATATTATCATAAAACCTACCAGGGATCAACCCTAGTAAAGTAAAAAAACTTTACAGCATCTTTTTACACCTGAAATACACGGGTTAATCTTCAAGAAATTACATGAAAGGAAGCTTCATACCGCCTTTTTTCTTTCCTTTTTGCATTCCCGACATTTGCTTCATCATCTTTTTCATTTCATCAAATTGTTTCACTAAACGGTTAACTTCCGGTACGGAAGTCCCGCTTCCTTTAGCAATTCGTCTTTTTCGACTACCGTTTAAGAGTGATGGTTCTTCCCTCTCTGCCTTCGTCATAGATTTGACAATTGCCTCAATGTGCACAATCTGCTTCTCATCTACTTGGATATTCTTTAAACCTTTCATCTTACCTGCACCAGGCATCATATTAAGAAGTTCGTCTAAAGGTCCCATACTACGAACCTGGGCGAGTTGTTCAAGAAAATCATCAAATGTTAATTCATTCGTACGCATTTTTCGCTCTAATTCTCTTGCACGTTCCTCATCAACACTCGATTCTGCTTTCTCTATTAAGGAGAGAACATCACCCATGCCGAGAATCCGTGATGCCATTCTCTCAGGATGAAAAGGCTCAAGTGCATCTGATTTCTCCCCCATCCCTGCAAACTTAATGGGGGTGTTTGTCACTGCTTTAACTGAAATGGCTGCACCACCTCTAGTGTCGCCATCAAGCTTCGTGAGCACCACACCAGTAATGCCTAGTCGTTCATTAAAGTTCTGGGCAACGTTCACAGCATCCTGTCCAGTCATCGCATCAACAACAAGAAGAATTTCATCAGGTGAAACCACTTCTTTGATTTCATCTAATTCACCCATTAAATTTTCATCCACGTGCAACCGACCAGCGGTATCAATAATGACATAATCGTGATGCTCTTCCTTAGCCTTCGCTATAGCTTGCTTGGCTATCTCCACTGGGCTGACTTGATCACCTAAAGAAAACACAGGCATATCTAATTGCTTCCCTAATGTTTCAAGTTGCTTAATTGCAGCAGGTCGATAAATATCAGCCGCCACCATTAATGGACTGCGATTATGCTTTTTCCGTAAATGAAGGGCCAATTTACCCGTGGTCGTTGTTTTACCGGCGCCTTGAAGACCAACCATCATGACGACAGTTGGGGGCTTCTGCGCAGTAGCAATCTTGCTTTGCTCCCCACCCATAAGTTTCGTTAGCTCTTCATTGACAATTTTAATAACTTGTTGACCTGGGGTTAAGCTATCTAAAATATCCTGCCCCACTGCGCGTTCCTTAACATCAGATACGAATTTTTTCACTACTTTAAAGTTAACATCCGCCTCTAGAAGAGCCAGACGTACTTCACGCATCATTTCTTTTACATCTTGCTCCGCAACTTTACCTTTACCCCGCATTTTCTTTATCGAGCCTTGGAGTCGCTCTGCCAATCCTTCAAATGCCATATAAATGTGCCCCCCTATTCCAGTTTCTCGAGAGATTCAACGATCTGGATCAAACGATCGGGACTTTCCTTTTGTTGTATTGATTCTCTTAACCGACTAATATATGTTTGCCGTTGCTCAAATCGAGCGTGAAGATTTAATTTATCTTCATACTCTTCCAACAGAGCTTCTGTACGTTTAATATTATCATACACAGCTTGCCGGCTCACATGGTAGCTTTCTGCAATTTCACCTAATGACCAATCATCCAAATAATACATTGCCATATAGTGATTTTGCTTTATCGTTAATAACGATTGATAAAAGTCATATAAATTATTCATGCGGATTGTCTTTTCTATCAAGATTTACACCGCCTTGTTAAGGTATTTTCCTTTACGTGTAATTATGATACAAGAGCTTGTAAAGTATGTCAAATTTAATCCTTGTTTCATGCAAGACTTTATCAGCTCTAGAGACATTTCTCTATTTTGGTCCACTATCCGCTGCCTCTTCTACTTGTTCCAACACATCCGAAAATAACCCGTGAACAAACTGATCTGCTTCAAACTCATAGAGATCATCTAAGCCTTCACCTAAGCCAATTAATTTAACAGGTATATCCAATTCATGACGAATTGCTAAGACAATTCCGCCTTTTGCTGTACCATCTAACTTTGTGAGTACAATACCTGTAACATCTGTAGCTTTTTGAAAGACTTTTGCCTGACTCATTGCATTCTGACCAGTAGTTGCATCTAATACGAGTAATACCTCATGAGGTGCATCCGGTATTTCTTTCGTTAATACTCGCTTGACCTTTTCAAGTTCATTCATTAAGTTAACTTTATTTTGCAGCCGACCTGCTGTATCACACAAAAGAATATCTGCTTTTCTTGATTTAGCGGATTGAATCGCATCAAACATTACCGCTGCAGGATCTGAACCTGCCTGTTGTTTTATCACATCTACACCTACACGCTCGCCCCATACTTCCAGTTGCTCAATCGCACCTGCTCTAAAAGTATCTCCTGCAGCAAGAAGCACCTTTTTGTTTTCTTGTTTAAACTTATGAGCAAGCTTACCAATACTAGTTGTTTTCCCTACCCCGTTCACTCCGACAAATAATATGACAGTCAGTTCATTTTCTTTGATGAGGAGATGTGATTCTTGATCTGATTTTTGCAGTAACTCCGCAAGTTTTTCAGAAATGACAGGCTGAATATCTTTAGCATCATGAATGTTTCTTTTTCTAGCTTCATCTTTTAAATCATCTATTAACTCCATAACAGTATGAACACCGACATCTGCAGAGATTAAGATTTCTTCTAACTCTTCAAAGAAATCCTCATCGACGGTACGATAATTTTTTACCAGATCGTTCATTGCTCCAACGAAAGAATTTCTCGTCTTGGACAAACCTTCTTTAAATTTCTCTGTTACAGCATCTGATTGCCCGGTAAACTTTTCTTTCATTTTTTTAAAAAAACTCATTTTTTTCCTCCATTCACGTTCTCTTATTTCGTAGTCATTAATTCTTTTGTTTCCTCTAATTTTACAGAAACCATATTGGAAACTCCTGATTCCTGCATGGTTACACCATATAGCACATCTGCTTCCTCCATTGTTCCCTTACGGTGTGTAACAACGATAAACTGTGTCTGTTCACTAAAATCTTTTAAATAGTGTGCAAATCGGACAACGTTGGCATCATCCAAGGCTGCTTCCACTTCGTCCAGAACACAGAAAGGGACAGGACGGACCTTTAAGATAGAAAATAATAAAGCAATCGCAGTTAATGCTCGTTCTCCACCTGATAACAAAGCAAGATTTTGCAGTTTTTTACCGGGTGGCTGTGCAACAATCTCTACTCCCGTATGAAGAAGGTCTTCTGGGTCTGTTAATTCAAGCGACGCCCTTCCACCACCAAAGAGCTCCCGGAAAACTTCTTGGAAATGTGATTGTATCTGATCAAAGGTTTCTTTGAAAAGACGGGTCATCTCTTCATCCATTTCCGAAATAACCTGATGTAGGGTAGCCTTCGCTTCCTCTAAATCCGCTTTCTGTTCTGCTAAAAATTCATACCTTTCCTTGACGCGATCATACTCTTCAATCGCACCTACGTTTACTGAACCTAACTCTTCCATCGCCATCTTAATTAACTTAACTTTTGTTTTCGCTTCCTCTAAAGGTATTTGGAGTGGAAATTTCTCTTTTGCACCGTCATAACTTACTTCATATTCTTCTTGCAGTTTAGTTAGTCTAGTATCCAGCTCCACATCAAGGCGATTAACTTTCACTTCTTTTTCATGAAGTGTCTGTGAAACAAATTTAAGCTGCCTGTTTAACTCTTTCGATTCCCGTTCTTTATCATCATGATTTTGTTGAAGAGCGAGACGATCTTTACGTCTTGTTGTGATCAATCCAATTGTCTTGTCTTTTTCTTCTTTCCGATGATCAATCACTTGATCAAGATCAGACGCATTCACCGCTTGATTAGACAGTTCCTGCTCCAGTTGCATAAAATCTTGATCTTTCGTGAGAATTAATTGTGAGACTTCCTGTAACTCCTGCGAGAAACGATTGAATTCTGCTTGGAAATTTGAAAGCTGCTCTTGTTCTGTAGCAAATTGAATTTTTTGCTCAGTCAGTTTGGAAGATAACTCCTGTTTATTTGATTGATCCTTCTTCTGCTGCTTACCAATCTTTTCAATTTGCTCGTTTAATACTTCAATTTTAAGCTCTGCTTTTTCAATCATTTCAGAGAGATCTGTAATTCGATTTGTTTTCTCTGTCATCTCATCCTTGTAATCATTATATTCTAAATCATAAACTTTCAATCGTTCATTCAAATTACCTTCAGAAAGCTCCAACTCTTTTAACAAGGCTCGCTTATCTTGTTCCGTTGTACGAGCCTGTTCACCTTCTTCAGTCAGCGATCTTTTTTTGTCCTGGATGTTCATTCTTTCTTCTTTAAGAAGGCTCACTTGTTTTTGAAGTTCTGCCGTTTGTCTATCTAACTTCTGAACTTTTTCTTGTACCCGTTCAAGCTCTTGCTGCCGACCTAATATTTGACTTTGATTTTGCTTGACACTACCGCCTGTCATACCCCCGCCAGGATTCACAACATCTCCATCTAACGTCACAATTCGAAAACGGTAGTTTAATGTTCTCGCAATTTCTTGCGCTCCTTTCATGTCCTTAGCAATCACTACATTTCCTAGAATATGCTGAATAACAGATGTGAATTTTACATCAAAATTGACTAATTCACTGCCAATTCCTATAAAGCCTTGGAGCGATTTTATTCGATTATGGTCATGCGAAGGAACAGATCTAGGCTTTACTACATCTATTGGTAAAAAAGTCGCCCTTCCTAACTTTCTCTCTTTTAGAAATTGGATTGCTTTTCTTCCGGTATTCTCATCGGCTACAACAATATGTTGTTGTGATGCCCCTAAAGCAATTTCAATTGCAGTCTGGCGACTGGTCTCCACTTCAATAATTTCAGCTACCGCTCCATGGATACCAGGGAAAGTTCGATCACGTTCCTTCAATATTTCTTTTACACCATGGAAAAAACCTGCATAGTCATTTTGCATTTCTTCAATAACTTCTTTACGAGAGGTTAATTGCTGCAAATGTCTTAGTGCATCATAGAGAAACTTTTCTTTTTTCTCATATTCTCCATCTTTACTTTCTTCCTCGCGTTTCACATTCTGATAATCCATTAAAAGCTTATCAACATTTTCTTTAGCTTCTGTCCATGAAGATGTAGCCTTTTCTATTTCCTGTTGGATGTTTTGCCGTCGTTCTACCAACCCTTCATTATCTCTTTCTAAACGTAACCGCTTGTCTTCGCTTTTCACATTTTGCTCTTTTAAAAAACTTTGTTCATTTTTATAGGATGCCTTTTCGTTAAGCCACTCTATGTAGTCCGCTTTTAAGCTTTCCAGTTTTTCTTCTGAACCCTCTTCAAGTTCCTCAAGTTTGCTTTCAAGCTCTTTAACAGCTTTACTCGTAATCGTAACTTTCTCTTTATGCTCCTGCACAAGTAGCTCTTGTTTTTTTAATTGTAGAGATATTTCCTGCTTTTTATCTTTTAAATTTGAGATTTCCAGTGAAAACTGATCTTTATTTTGAGCGAAATTTTTTCTTCGCTCCTTCCAAACTTCTCTTTGCCCTTCTTGTTTTTCGAGATCTTCACTCGCAGTTAGTAAGATGCTTTGAAGATCCTCAATCGAATCGTCCAGTGTCTGCATGTTAGAGCGGTAGCGTTCTAATTTCGCCTCCAGATTCTGAACAGCCACTTGCAGTGTACCCTCTCGATCTCTTAAATCATCAAGTTCTTTTTTCCCATCTGACCATTCTTCATGGAGAATTTCAATTTCTTTAACTAAAACTCCAACTTCATTGTTCTTTAGTTCCTCTTTCTTCTCTAAATACTCTTTAGCAATCGAAGCTTGCTCTTTCAGTGGCTCAACTTGAGCTTCCAATTCATGTAAAATATCTTTGACTCGATTTAAATTGTCTTGTGTATCAAATAATTTTTTCTCTGATTTTTGTTTGCGGTTTTTGTATTTTAAAACCCCAGCGGCTTCTTCAAAAATCATCCTGCGTTCTTCAGGTTTACTACTAAGGATTTCTTCAACACGACCTTGTCCAATAATGGAAAAGGCTTCTTTTCCAAGGCCGGAATCCATAAATAAATCAACAATATCTTTGAGACGGCATGATTGTCTATTAATTAAATATTCACTATCTCCAGAGCGAAATACTCTTCTTGTAATAGAAACCTCACTATAATCAATGGAAAGATGCTGATCCTCATTATCCAAAACCAGCGTTATTTCAGCCATGTTTAAGGCCGCTCTGCTATCACTGCCTGAAAAAATGACATCTTCCATTTTTGCACCACGTAGATTCTTTGCTGATTGTTCCCCTAAAACCCAACGTATAGCATCTGAAATATTACTTTTTCCACTTCCGTTAGGTCCCACAACTGCAGTAACACCTTTTACGAAGTCTATAGATAGACGTTCCGCAAAGGATTTAAATCCCACTAGTTCTAATCTTTTAAGGAACAATGTTATTCACCTCTTTTATTTTTTCTCAGAGGCCTTAAGTTACTGACCCCAACTTATTTATTTTATCACAAAAAACTACTGATATTAATTGATTTTAAAGGTTACTATGGTGTTTTCCTTAGGTCATGTTAAAATAGAGTCAACTGATTATGTTGAAAGGGTGAGATCATTGTCAAATGAGGAAAAAAAGAGAGAAGATCTATCTATAATGATTGAGGATATTAAAAAGCAACTCCATATCGTAAATGGGGCAGCAATTAAGCCTGAGAACTTCTCATTAAAAAAATATGATGATATAGAAGAAATACACACTATGGTTATGAAAAAAACTAATTTTAGTGTCAGTGAATTGGACGCAATCGTGTCTGAACTAGGAACTATGCGAGATAAAGATCCAGAATAAAATAAAAATGCCTAGTATCTTTAATTTACAGCATTAAAACCACTTCTTACCAGGAGTGGTTCTTAATTTTTCTGAAGATTCATGTAAAATATAACATCTATGCTAAACTTTATACGAAGTTACTTAGAAAGGAGTTTTTATATGAGCGAAGAATTTCAGCCAGGACAAACTGTAACAGGGTTATATAAAACCGGAAAATATATTGGTGAATTAATCAGCCAGAATCGAGCAGGTACACACTTCGTAGTAAAAGTTCTTGCAGTAATTAAACACCCTACTCAGGGTGATCTTCACTCTCCTAAAAGTGTCGATGTTCCACTTTTTCACGAACGACGCGCATTAAGTTTTTCAGAAAAGACGAACATACCGCAAACATACTTAAAACCTTTTGACGGCGATATTCCAGAATACGGAGAATCATTGAAACATGCTCTAGAAGAGCAAAAACGTGAGCTTCAAGAACTAGACAACGACTGGGCAAACAAGTCGATAGAAACTTTAGAAACACTTGAAAAAGATTATTTCAAATAAAATGCATGCTACAAATAAAGATGCCTCAAGAGGTTATGAAAAATCTTGAGGCATCTCATTAGGTTTTGGTCAAAAAATTCAACGCCTGTTTTACATTAGAAATTGTTCTTAGTGAAGTTACATTTGGACAAGAGCTTGCTGCTTTGCGTGCTAAACCAAGATGGTAATATAATTCAACATCCACAATGGTTCCCTTTTTTCCTATCACCGTATCAATTAATCCTCGTCTTTCACATCCGGATCCTCCGGAATTGGTTCCTGTTTCCATTCATCTATAATCTGTTTAACCTTTTCTAACTGATCAAAGTGGTCGTTGAACTGTTCAATATTAATAACAAATTGCTCTCCATCATGAACCGCTCTAATTTTGCCTTCGTGAACAAGATGCAGGATGATTGGCTCAGACATAGATAAATAATCTGCAACTTCCTTTACGGTAAAGTACATGTTTAAATCCACCTTTGTCTTTAAGAAAAACGCGTAGCGTCTTTTATTAAATACAGCGTGATCTTTAGCCACCCCCGAGTAGCACCTACGTACTGAGTGTAGGTGCTACTCGACCTTGATAATTGTGGCGTAAAGATAGCTGTCAATTTTATAAATTCTTATCACTTTAATAAATCTAATATAAGAAAACAGCCTAATTTAAGGTTGTACGATAAACATAGCTTACTTTTTTATAATTCATTTTTTCTTCATAAAAACGGTGTGTATCTTTTCGTTCTATCCCAGAGGACAATGCGACCGAATTATATTTATTCTTTCTTGCCCAGTCATGGACAAAAGTTAGAAGTTCTTCACCAAATCCAGACGAACGCTGTGTTTCATCTGTAACTAAGTCACACACCCATATAAACCTTCCGTAATACAAGGTAATCATAGGCATGAAACCTATTACAGCAACTATTTTTTCATTTTCGTACAAAGCAAACAAACGATATTGCTCTTTAATTTGAGCTTCTAAAATTAATTCTACATATGTTTTTTCAGACAGATGATTCCGAAGTTGGCTCATGATAGGATACGCTGACTCTATTTCATCCTGTGTCTTCAACTCTTCAATGAGAGACATTTTCCATCCTCACCTTTCTTTTTGAATCTAAATGAATTCCATGTGATCGGAATATATCTTTTAATTATTACCATTGATCTTTTATCCAACTATATTTTATTAATCGATATACATTCCACTATATATAAATACCCCTATAAAAAGCCCCTATACGGTAAAAGAATTTACCTTCAGGCTTCTTATCGGGGAATGTGATCTCTAATTTATTTTGTCTCAAGTTTTTCTAGAGCTTTTTGAGCTGCCATTTGCTCTGCTTCTTTTTTCGATTTACCAGTTCCTACTCCTAGCTCCTCTGAAGACAGGGCAACTTGCGATACAAATTCTCTTGCATGAGCAGGACCTTTTTCTTGTACAATACGATATTCAACTTGTCCCTGATTTTCCCGTTGAATAAGTTCCTGCAATTGACTTTTGAAATCCATCATATGTGAAAAAGTACCATTGTGAATTTTAGGATAAACATGATTTTCTAGAAATTGATACACCGCATCCATCCCTAAGTCCAAGTACAAAGCACCTATAAAAGCTTCAAAAACATCAGCTAATAAAGCAGGTCTTTTTCTGCCGCCTGTCATTTCTTCCCCTTTACCTAGTAAAACGTAGTCACCGAACTTTAATTCATCTGCATTAATAGCAAGAGACGGTTCACAGACGATTGCAGCCCTGAGTTTGGTCATTTCACCTTCACTCATATGATCAAAGAGCTTAAATAAATATTGTGATATTGCCAGCTCTAAAACTGCATCTCCAAGAAATTCAAGTCGTTCATTATCATCGTGTGGACGAATCCTATGTTCATTTACATAGGAAGAATGAGTAAAAGCTTGGATAAATAAGTCTTCATTTTTATATTCCACACATAACACCTTAAGAAATTGACGATATTTTTGTTTTTGAGCATTCGTCATTTGCATTTTCTTAGATTGACGCTTCATTCCTCTTCTATGTATCTTCCTTGTTTGTTGCATGCAAACCCCCATCACTGTCTCCCAATGAAATCATTCAAAAACTAGGAAAACGTCTTATGAACATCATTATCATTTCTCCACTTTTACATATGAAATGAAAATTCCATCGCTCAAAGAGTCGTTCCATAAATAAATGTTTTACATATTTTCCTTGTTTTTGAATTACTCATTTGTATTTTAAATCCCAAGTCCTCCATTTTAAAAGAAGACTTGGGTGTAGTATACCTGTAAAAATAGACAATTGTTTATAAGAGAAAAAAATCTCAAATTAACCTAATTGTAAAAACCATCGCTTGTAACTATATAGCGTCAACACAGAGCTAGCGTTGATTAAATCAATATATTATTGATGACGCTCTATGTATTCCATCACGTCACCAACTGTCGCGATTTTTTCAGCGTCCTCATCAGAGATTTCCAAATCAAATTCATCTTCAAGTTCCATCACTAGCTCAACAACATCTAGAGAATCAGCTCCAAGATCATCCTTGAAAGTAGCTTCTTTTTTAACCTCAGACTCGTCAACACCGAGGCGTTCGGAGACGATTTTCGTAATTCTTTCATTAATCGTTGCCATTATTACTTCACCTCCTCTCAGTTATTATAGGATACTGTAAGATAAATTACTAGTTCGTTTTTTGAAAACCAACAGAATACCTATCACTATACCCATTTAGCAATGTTCACATTCAATAAGACTTAAGGCATCACCATGCCGCCATCTACATGAATGGTCTGTCCAGTAATATAAGATGCCGCGTCGCTAGCTAAAAAGGTAACTACTTTTGCAACATCTTCCGGTTTCCCTAATTCGCCAAGAGGAATTTGCTTTAGTAATTCATCTTTCGTCTCATCAGTCAGCTGGTCAGTCATTTCTGTTTGTATAAAACCAGGTGCTATTGAATTAGCTCTGATATTTCTATTTGCAAGCTCACGTGCTAACGATTTAGTTAAACCAATCACTCCCGCTTTACTGGCAACATAATTAGCTTGCCCGGCATTCCCTAATACTCCTACCACGGAAGAAATATTAATGATTCTGCCATATCGCTGCTTCATCATTGGACGCGTAACTGCCTTTGCGCAGTTAAATACGCCTTTTAAATTCGTATCAATGACAGCATCAAAGTCTTCTTCTTTCATTCGCATAATAAGTGTGTCTCGAGTAATGCCTGCATTGTTTACAAGGATCTCAATCGAACCGAATGTCTCCACTACAGTCTTGATCATCTGCTGCACACTTGCAGAGTCAGCGACATTTGCTTGTAAAGTGATAGATTCTACTCCGAACTCCCTACAAGCTTCTGCAACCGCTTCTGCCTTCTCTTTACTACCTGAATAATTTACGGCCACATGAACACCTTGACTAGCTAATTCCAAGCAAATTGCTTTGCCGATTCCTCTTGATCCTCCTGTGACGAGGGCGTGTTGTCCTTTCATTAAATCGTCACTCTCCTTCCATTTTTAATGTACTAATAGCCTTATTCAAGGTCTCTATGTCAAAAACCGGAAGAACTGTTGCTCTTCTCGAAACTTTTTTTACTAAACCACTAAGAACTTTTCCGGGGCCAACTTCAATAAATGTATCTACCCCTTCTTCCACCAGTTTATTGATCGTATCTTCCCACAATACTGGGGAATAAATTTGTTGAACCAAGGCATCCTTAATTGCAGTAGCCGAATCCACAGCTTCCGCTGACACGTTGGCAATCACTTTTAACTGAGGTACTTCGAACGCAATGTTATCAAGGATTACTTTCATTTTATCTGCTGCAGGTTTCATTAAATCAGAGTGGAAAGGACCACTAACTGAAAGAGGCAATGCACGTTTAGCACCCTTTTCTTTCGCTAACTCAATGGCACGTTCCACGCCTTCTACAGAACCGGAAATAACAATTTGACCAGGGCAATTAAAATTTGCCGGTTGCACAGGTCCAGCTTCTTGAGTGGCTTGGGTTGTTACTTCCATTAATATTTCCCGGTCAAGCCCAAGAATAGCTGCCATCGTTCCTTTTCCTTTAGGAACGGCCTCTTCCATGAATTGACCTCGCTTACGAACAGAGACTACTGCATCCTCGAATGTCATCGCACCGCTTGCTACAAGCGCTGAATACTCTCCTAAACTATGTCCTGCAGCAAACTCCCCATGAATATCGTGTTCTTGAAGAACTTTCCAAATAGCAATACTTGTTGTCAACAAAGCTGGCTGCGTATTTTCTGTCTTTTTAAGTTCTTCGTCGTCGCCTGTGAAAATTAATGATGTAAAATCTGCAGCCAGGGCTTTGTCTGCTGCTTTAAAAACATCGGCACATACAGAATACTCATTGGCTAGCTCTTGTCCCATCCCAACCTTTTGAGAGCCTTGTCCTGGGAATAATAAAGCTATTTTACTCATCCTTCTCCTCCTTGAAGCTTCGAACCTAATTCAAGCTCTGTTTTAATCGTTTCAATCACTTCTTCATCGTGCATTAATTTTGCTTGACGAATGGCACTATAAAAAGCCAGTTCACCTGAGGAACCATGCGCTTTTATAATTGGTGCAGCTAAACCGAATAATCCTGCCCCGCCGTACTCCGAATAATCCATTTTTTGTTTTACTCGGTTAAATGATGGTTTTAAAAATCCTGCTGCCAGTTTGTTAGGCACAGAAGAAGTTAATTCTGATTTAAGTATAGAGAATAATGACATGGCAGTACCCTCTATAGTTTTCAACACGAGATTACCTGAAAACCCATCACAAACGACGACGTCCGCAACACCGTTGAGTAAATCTCTTGATTCTACATTTCCGATAAAATTCAACGAACTATCTTTTAGTTTTGTAAATACATGCTTTGTAAGGTCTGTCCCTTTCCCCGGCTCAGATCCAACATTTAAAAGTCCTATTCGAGGTTCTTTAATTCCACGAACCTTCTTCATGTACACATCGCCCATCATTGCATATTGGACAAGATGTGAAGGTTTTGCATCCATATTGGCTCCCACATCCAACAGCAAAAATCCTTCTCCGCCAAGTGTAGGCAGCATCGGAGCTAATGCAGGGCGTTCTATGCCCTTCGTTCTCCCAACTACCAGAAGACCTGCTGTCATTAACGCTCCTGTATTTCCTGCTGAAACTGCTGCATCAGCGCGTCCGTCTTTTACAAGTTGCACCGTTAAAACCATGGAAGAATTTTTTTTGCGGCGAACTGCTTTTACAGGAGAGTCTTCCCCTTCAATTACTTCATTCGTATGTAAGACATCGATTTTATCAGTTTTTTTTAAAAATGGCTTAATTTTAGTTTCATCGCCAATAAGTGTAATATGCAAATCCTTAAATGTTTCCACTGCTTTTACACAGCCTTTAACAATGCTCTCAGGTGCATTGTCCCCACCCATTGCATCTACTGCTAACCTCATGATTAACTCTCCTTCCCTTCATTCGCATCATCCCGGAACATAGAGAACTCACCTTTAAAAACAAGTTCTTGTTCGACATAGCTTTGAACTTCTACGATTGTTCTATTATCTTTTATTTCAAGAACCTTTGCTTTGGCAACAACACGTTCTCCATCGTTAACTTGAGACTTAAAAGATACATTCGCTTGAGCGGTTAGTGCTAATTCATCATTGATAATTGCTACAGCTAATGAGTTAGCTTGTGCAAATATATGATGCCCTCTTGCAATTCCTGTACGGGAAAAAACATGTTCTCTTTTTATGTCTAAGATAGAAATAGCGTGGCTGTCCAATTCCAGATCAATCATTTCTCCAATTACTTCTTCAATAGGTAGAGCCTTCACAGTATCATACTGCTGCTTGGCTACATACTTAATTCTTTCTCTAACTTCCGGTATATTCATTTCCAAACGATCTAATCGTACAGTCTGAACACTTACCTCAAATTCCACGGCTAATACGTCATCCGTAATAAATGGATTCTGTTCAATTTTTTCTTTTAATAACGGCTGACGTTTCCTTTTAGATAATTTCATTCTTATCACTTCCACACTCATATGACTAGGTACTAACAGTAGTATATATTTCTATTGGTTTGTTTTCAACCGAAAATATAATCATTAATCAAATTTGTGGTCTTGAAATGCTCCTTGCTTCTCTAAAATGTCTCTCAAATTCATGTAATCAGAACTGTTCCAAAAAGCATTAGAATGAACGAGTTTACTTGCGTCTTGTCTAGCTATCTCCAACACACGGTAATCTTCTATTAAATCTGCCACCTTAAAAATAGGCAGTCCACTTTGTTTTACCCCAAAAAAGTCACCCGGTCCCCGAAGTTCTAAATCACGTTGAGATAATTCAAAACCATCATTCGTTTCAGCCATAATACTCATTCGCTCTTTGCCGACTTCCGTTTTCGGATTTGCTAATAAAATACAATAAGCTTGCTCTTGCCCGCGTCCGACTCTTCCTCTTAGCTGGTGGAGCTGTGACAAACCAAAACGATCAGCATCGTATATCACCATCAATGTTGCATTAGGAACATTTACCCCAACTTCGACTACGGTTGTAGAAACTAAAACTTGAACCCTATTTTGCGCAAATTCATTCATTACCGCATCTTTCTCTTCGTGATGAAGTCTTCCGTGCATTAGCCCCACCCTTAATGATGATAATGCTTGAGAGAGTTGTGCATGAACATCTATTGCATTTTGGACATCTAGTTTATCGGATTCTTCTATTAATGGGCAAATAACATACACTTGATGTCCCTTTTTGATTTCCTTTTTCATAAGTTCAATGACTCTCGGCAATACATCCGGTGGTGCCCAATGGGTTTCAATCGGTTTACGTCCTTTTGGCATCTCATCTATCGTGGAGACGTCCATGTCTCCATACGCAGATATCGCGAGCGTTCGTGGGATTGGAGTTGCCGTCATAAATAAAACATCTGGTCGAATACCTTTGTTTCTCAAAACTCGTCGTTGCTCCACGCCAAAACGATGTTGTTCATCTGTAATAACAAAACCGAGATTTTGAAAATCGACGCCTTCTTGAATAAGAGCATGAGTTCCAACAATAATATCTACGGTCCCATCTCGTAAAGCTGCTAGTGTTTCCCTTCGCTCTTTCACTCGCGCAGATCCGGAAAGAAAAGCTATCGTAACATCCATTCCTTCAAACAGTTGGCGAAGAGAGGTTGCATGCTGCTCAGCAAGAATTTCAGTCGGAACCATGAGTGCTCCTTGATTACCGGCCAAAACATTTGCGTACAATGCAATAGCTGCAATAATTGTTTTCCCCGAACCAACATCCCCTTGCAATAATCTATTCATTCGATAGGCAGACTGAAGATCGTGACAAATCTCCTGTAAAACTCGCTGCTGTGCACCCGTTAAATCGAAAGGAAGTCGATCAATAAACTTATTGACTTCTGTTTGATCAAATACCTTTTCTTGCCCTTCAGCACCTTCTCGTTCCCGCTTCCGGAATATTTGCATTTTTAATTGAAACAATAAAAGTTCCTCATAGATCATCCGCCGTTTCGCTTGGCGAAAAGCTTCCAGGTCTAACGGAAAGTGCAAATGATAAACTGCCGTTTTTCGATCAACTAAACGATAGGCATTCTTCAACTGTAACGGCAGTACTTCTGTAATTTGTTCCCCATATTGAGTAAAGGCTTTTTCAATATATTTTCGAAGCATATGTACTTTTAAATCACCTTTTACTGAATATACTGGTTCTAACCCTGCTTCTCGATCACCTGATTGAGATTTAATTGTTCCGCCTGTCATTGCTAATCTGTTTCGATCAAGTTTTCCTGAGAAAATCAGATGCTCTCCTAATTGAATTTGTTTTTTTAGAAATGGTTGATTGAAGAAAATCACTTGAACGAGGAGGCCATCTACGAGAATGCGAACAGACAATCGAGACTTTTTCTTCCCAAAAAATCGTAAATCCGGTTCACTATGAACTTTCCCTTGCAAGGTTGCTTTCTCGTTATGCTGTACCTCTTGTATCGGACGAATTGCATTATCTTCATATCTAAAAGGAAAGTGTTCCAGTAGATCCTGGATCGTCACAATCTTCATTTCATTTAGCTGCTCCATAGCCTTAGGTCCAACGCCATGTAGTTCTGAAATCGAATCATTCATCTAAATCACACCTTATTTTGAGCGCAAACCAAATTTGCTCTTTTTATTATAGAATTGGACGCTGTTAACTATGAAAATCTGTCAGGTAATCACTTTTTAGTAATAACTCTACCCGAACAAACTTTCTCCTTATTGTATTCTAACAAACTCAACAACAAACGGCTATAATCAAAAATTAATCTCTTTTCTATTGGGTTTTATTAAACGAAGTAAAACAACAATCTTGAATAAAATCACATAGCATCTTTTGTATATAATCTGTTGCTTGAATATCCTACTTTTCAAAAACAAAAAAAGGCACTAAAAAAGTCTTAATCAACTTTTTCAGTACCACGACACTATTGAACAGCCTTGAAATTCGTTAGCTTTTCATTTTAGTAACAGCAATGGAGAGAGTTCCAGGTCCTACGTGAGTACCTATTACTGGACCTATATCTGTAATAACTTCCTTCTTAATAGAAAAGTGTCCGTGTAATTGTTTCATAACTTCTATCGCTTCATCCTTTGCCTCCGCATGGGAAATGCCAATATGAAGATCTGCATCCCCGTACTTATCTGTGAGTTCTTGGATAATACGTTGAACCGCTTTCTTTTTTCCTCGTACTTTCTCAAACGGATACACCTCTCCTTCAGGATTTAATGAAAGGATTGGTTTTATTTTCAAAAGAGAACCTAAAATGGCGGACGCTTTACCGATCCTACCGTTTTTCTCTAAATATTCCAATGTATCCACCATAAAGTAAACATTTGTATCTTCCAGAAGCTCACTTAATCGGTCCATACAAACCTTTTTACTAGCACCAGCCTGAGCAAGAGTTGCTAGCTCTACAATAATTACGCCAATAGCATAAGAAGCCCTTTTAGAGTCAACAACAGTTACCGGAACTTCATCGCCCAATGTCTGAGAAGCAATATAAGAGGACTGAAACGTCCCACTCAACTTTGAGGATAAATGAATAGAAATAATATCAGATTGATTATACTCCTCATGTAGGCGACGATACACTGTCTCGAACTGATGTGGGGTCGGCTGAGAGGTAGTTGGTATGTCTTGCGTGCTTGTTAGCTTTTCGTAAAATTCACCAGAAGTTAAATCGATCCCATCTTCATAAGAATCTTCCCCAAAATGAACAGTTAATGGTACAACAGAAATGTCTAATTCCTTTTGTAGATACAGTGGAATATCAGCAGTAGAATCTGTAACAATTTTTACTGTTTTCATCATTTCATCCCCCTAATATAATCACTATTCCACCGCTAAGATGTAGGAATATAATGGTTGATCTCCGATGTGAATTTCTACTTCGATGTCTTCATATTTTCCTTCAATATATTCTCCTAGCTCTTTTGCTTCCCCGGAATTACGGTCTTCACCATGAATAATCGTGACAATTTCACAATTTTCGTCAACCATTTGATCAATCAGTTCTTTTGCCACATTTTGAACAGAAGACCCCGTAGAAATGATATTTTTTTCATGAATTCCCATGAAATCACCTTTTTTAATCTTCACTCCGTTAAGGCTTGTATCACGGACAGCATACGTGACCTCACCAGTTTTTACGTCTGCCATTGCTTCTGTCATTTCTTCCGCATTCTCCTCAAGAGAAAGTATATTATTGAAAGCCAGCATAGCTGCAAGACCTTGTGGTACAGATTTAGAAGCAACAACGACTACTTCTAGTTCAGATACTTCTGCTGCTTGATTTGCAGCCATCACGATATTACTGTTGTTAGGTAACAAAATCACTTTTTCAGCATTGCAACCTTCAATGGCTTTAACAAAGTCTTCTGTAGAAGGATTCATTGTTTGACCACCTTCGATCACTCTTTTCACACCTAAACCTTTAAATAAGTCCGCTATTCCAGAGCCCATACCCACTGTAATAACAGCAAACTCCGTTTTCTTTTCTTTTGCATTTGTTGTGGAATTTTGTTCAGAAGCCTGCGAATCATCGTTTAAAATACTCGAATGTTGTTCTCTCATATTTTCAATTTTCACATTAACTAATGAGCCGAATTTTTGGGCTTCGGTAATTACATTTCCAGGGTATTCCACATGAATGTGAATTTTTAATAAGTCTTCGTCGGAAACAACTAATAAAGAATCTCCATATTCATCCAACTTGTTTCGGAATTGATCTTCATTGAAGGCATTTTCCTTTATTTTATCGTTATCAAACTTAACCATGACCTCTGTGCAATAGCCAAATTCAATATCCTCTGTGGCCATATGGCTTTGGGCTGATAATTGATGGTGCTCAAGTTTTATTAACTCGTCCAAGTCAGGAGCGTCTTGTTCTACCATATCAACAATTTTCTCACCTTTTAACACAGCCAAAAAGCCCTCATAAATTGTTACAAGGCCTTGTCCTCCAGAATCAACTACGCCGACTTCCTTTAAAACAGGAAGTAAATCTGGAGTCCTTTCCAGGGAATCCTTTGATTCTTGGAGAATATCCTGCATTACTTTAATAATATCATTGTTCTTTTTACTTGATTCAGTCCCTTTCTTAGCAGCATCTTTCGCTACGGTTAGAATGGTCCCTTCCACTGGTTTCATCACTGCCTTGTATGCCATCTCCACGCCATACTCAAGTGCTTTACTCAGCTCTTTGGAAGTAATTGTTTCTTTACCTTCTACTGATTTAGAGAATCCTCTGAATAGTTGAGATAAAATAACCCCTGAATTTCCTCGTGCCCCCATCAGCAATCCTTTTGCAAAACTAGAACTAATAAGTCCTACATGATTCGCTGACTGGTCCTTGACCTCTTTCACACCTGACGTGATTGTTAAGTTCATGTTTGTACCTGTATCTCCATCAGGAACTGGAAATACATTTAATGCATCAATTTTCTTTGAGTTTTTGGAAAGATTATTTGCACCTTCGATAAGCATTTTTGCAAACTTTTTTCCTTCAATACTTTTCACCGTCACGAATGTTCCTCCTAACTAAACGTGCTTACGGATTAGTAACACGAACTCCTTGAACAAATATATTAACAGAGTCTACCACTAAACCGAGCATTTGTTCCAATTGGTATTTTACTTTCGACTGCACATTATGAGCTACTTCAGAAATTTTCGTGCCATAGCTGACAATGATATACATATCTATATGGATATTTGCGTCCTCATCTTCACGGATGACCACACCCCGAGCTAAATTCTCTTTTCCTAATAAATCAGTAATACCATCTTTCAACTGTTTTTGTGAAGCCATTCCTACAATACCGTAGCAATCTACTGCGGCACCACCTGCAATGACAGCAACTACTTCTTTTGATACGTCAATATTACCAAACTTTGTTTTCATCTCTATGGTCATTCCAAATGCCTCCTTTAAGGTGTTTACCTCTTGGCTATCGTCATTTTACTATAAAACTTGGTAATTTGAAAGAAGAGTTACAGGTGTAACAAAAAAATCAAAGCTCTTTAAAACAGTGTCAAGTTAATTTACTTGATGAATGTTAAGATTTTACTTGAAATATTTCAGTCGTTATGCTAATATAACCAAGTGTCTAATTATGAAATATAAACGAATACGAATGATTGTACTCATCGTGAATCAGAAGGAGGGATAATCATGGCACGTAAATGTGTTATTACAGGAAAAGGTCCTAGAACTGGAAATGCACGCTCTCACGCGTTGAATTCTACAAAGCGTCGTTGGGGCGCAAACGTTCAAAAAGTAAGAATTCTAGTTGACGGCAAGCCGAAACGTGTATATGTTTCCGCAAGAGCTCTTAAATCCGGAAAAGTGGAACGTGTATAATTGAAATGAAGTTAAAGGATTTTGCTAAAATGAGAAAAGGTTTTTATTATATCCGCTTCTGTTCTAGCATGTCCAAATTAAAAAACGGCGCACCCAGCGCCGTTTTTTCTTTTTATCTATTATAGTAGTTGTTTTTCTTTCTCTGCCGATCCGGCAGTGGCGGGAGCATCCATTACATTAAGCACCTATACGCATTCATAGGTGCTTGTAATTACCGCAAAGGTAGATGCAATAAGAATAAAACGATAAGATACCCTTTTTGAGACCCAACCTTAACTTTTTTTGAATGTGCCGAGAACCGCTCTAACAAAGCCTCCAATAAATCTAGGTAATTTAATAGTATAAAATTTCAATACTTTCCCCTCCTCGAAAGGACACTCCCTGATAAGTAAGCCCTTGTGTTTGAGAAAACATCCATTAATGTATCGTTGTTAACAGTATATTCAAGGTCGTAGAAATAGTACCTGTTTTTTCAAAGTAATCTAATTTTAAATCTTTCTATCAGTCCCTTGATTGAATCAAAAACAACTTTCCACCGGTAAAGTTGATTACTCCTTCAACGTCAGTAATTTCGTTACTGATACATAGACTGGAGCCTTGCATCAATGTCTGTTTTTCCAACGGGTATTTAAAACCTGTAAGTGACAACCCTTCCACAAAAGGAGTAAAAGGAATTAAAGAAACATAAGTATAAGCCCCTTTCGTCAGTTTATACGTTCCCTTTTCTCTTAAACTCATTTTATTCCAACGATCCAAAATGGAGACCGGTATATTCGTTTTTAATCCTTTTAATAACAATTGGGCATTTATAAACAAGTGATCTAACCTGCCTCCGGTTGCCCCTACCAAAATTATCTCTTCCGGATTTCGTTTTAATACCCACGTTAAAGCCAGTTCCATATCTGTTTGATCTTTTTGTTTTGGGAAAACATCTAATTCAACAGACTTTTTACGGATCCATTCCAATTCCTCGTTGGTAATAGAATCAAAGTCTCCAATCGCATGAGTTGGTACTATTCCATTTTCCATCAGTACTAAGACGCCTCGATCAACTCCTACAAACTTTGCCAGTGGGTACTCTTCCTTAATGTCTTCGAGCAATGGCACATGATTTAACGGACCTCCGGCATATAATATATACGTCAATAGAAACTCTCCTTCTAAGAGAAATTGAAGTGCCCGGAAGCTCTTCATATCCCTCATTGTCTTATTAATCGACGAACTCTTAGTTTTTAAGAAACATCCCCTGCTAAAAGCGCTGTCTATAGCAAATTCAAGCCCCTTCTTGTTCAAAAGAAAACAACAACCCTCTAAAAACTAGAAGTTATAAATTATTTTTAAAAAACGACTGTCGCTTTGAATATGCAACAGTCGTTATCATTAGTAATCCCCACATAATCTATGTAAGAGTTAACTTAGAGGTGCTAGTGGTGAAAGAAATGTCCAGCTTCCTCTCACACTACCAACACCACAATGCGGGTCTTAACTATTCTATCTTGTGTACCCTATATTGAACCTCGAATACTATCAATAGCTTCTTTTCGGTTAGTTTTTCCGTAGATTGCGGAACCAGCAACCAATACATTCGCACCTGCAGTTTCACACAAACGGGCAGTAACCGGATTTACTCCTCCATCTATTTCAATATCGATGTCTTTTCCTAAACGGTCAACCAATTCTTTCACCTGTGACACTTTTGGCAACACTTGATGAATAAAAGACTGCCCGCCAAATCCAGGATTGACCGTCATAAGTAAAACTAAATCAACATCTTCTATCACATGTTGAATAAGAGAAACAGGAGTAGCAGGATTTAAAACTACCCCTGCCTTCGCACCTGAATCTTTGATCAACTGAATAGTTCTATGAAGATGGGGGCATGCTTCTGCATGCACACTAATAATGTCAGCCCCGGCTTTTGCAAAAGCCGGAATGTAATTGTCTGGGTTTTCAATCATTAAATGAACATCCAGTGGCAGTTTCGTTAACGGACGAATTGCATCGACAATAAGTGGACCTATCGTAATGTTTGGAACAAAATGCCCATCCATCACATCAACATGAATATAGTCAGCACCACCTTTTTCCACGTCAATAATTTCTTCTCCGAGTTTTGCAAAATTTGCTGCTAAAATCGATGGAGCAATTTTCATCATAACTAGTACCTCCGTTTTTGACTTTTAATTTCATCTAAAAACTCTAAATAATGTTCATAACGATGTGTTGCTATCTCTCCATTTGCTACAGAATCCTTGACTGCACACGATGGCTCATTGACATGAGTACACATTCGAAATTTACAATCATTTAATCGCTCTAACATTTCCGGAAAATAATGTGCGAGATCATATTGATCGATCCCTTGAAAATCTAATGAACTAAATCCAGGTGTATCTGCAACATAGCCACCAGCTTCAAGCGGAATTAACTCCACATGTCTCGTAGTATGCTTACCTCTGCCTAAGCTTTTAGAGATTTCATCTGTCTCGATATCGAGTTTAGGGTTTAAGGCATTCAAGAGAGAAGATTTCCCTACACCAGACTGCCCCGCCAACACAGAAATAGTACCATTTAAGAATGGTTCTAATTTTTTTAACGTCTCCTCCATATAAATCGATGTCTCTAACACTTCATAATTAAGGTTTTGATAAATCTTTTTGTATTGATTTAAAGACTTCTCGGACTTCTCAGAAGTAAGGTCTATTTTCGATAAACAAATAATTGGCTCGATTTTATTTGCTTCAATATGCACGAGAAATCGATCTAATAACACGGGGTTAAAAGAAGGTTTCTCTACAGAAAAGACCAAAATTGCTTGGTCAACATTTGCAATTGGAGGCCTGACTAATTCATTTTTTCGATCTTCCATTTCCATAATATAACCATCTGTTCTATTTTCAGCTTCAAAATCCACCCAGTCACCAACTAAGGGCGAAATTTTTCGCAGTCGGAAATTACCTCTCCCGCGACACTGGAAAATTCCATTTTCATTTTCTACATAATAAAATCCACTTAGCGCTTTTATAATTCTTCCTCGAGCCATTCGGACCTCCTCTTAGTTTCTTATTCAAACTGCTGAAGCTCTTCATACGTATATTCATAAGGTGAATCTTCAAACTCTTCGTCGTCTACTTGTAAGATCAGAAAACCAGAGTCTTCCGGCGCTACAGTCATCGGTAAATCAAATGTTGTCGTTTCCGTTATTTCTTCGTCAATTAATTGATTGGGTGTTCTATTTTCCATATCTGTCACAGAGATGCGAATACGATAAACTCTAGGGTCACCATTCGCTTCTTCCGTTTCACTAACTTCGACAACAAAAGGAACGGTTGCAGTAATAGGTTCTAGTTCCTCTTCTGGCTCTTCCGGCTCTTCTAACTCTTCCGGAGGCTCTGGTTCAGGAACTTCCACAGGTTCAGGACCTCTGGAAATTACGACATTCACTGTCGTACGCTCACGAATTTCCGCTCCTCGTGCAGGGTCTTGAGAAACTACACTTCCCTCTTCCATTGTTGGATGGTATTCTTCCTCAAAACTCATACTTAATAGAGGATTATCGGCTGTAGTCTCGATGACTTCTTCCTGAGTCATCCCAAACAGGTTACTCATAATGTAAGTAGGCCTTTCACTAACCGTTAATGTTACAACCGTTTCACTAGGGATTACCATTTCCCTCGCTCCTGGAGATTGGTTGATCACTGTATCATCATCATACTGTGACGTTTCTTCATACTGTACCTCTACTGATTCAAATTCATACTCTTCAAGTAGTGTTTCGGCACTCTCCCTTGTCTCACCAGTAATATCTCTCATTTCAATTGGTTCCATTCCTTCACTAACATACACCGTTATAAGAGTACCTTCTTTAACCGATTCTCCTTCTCCAGGGTTAAGCGAAATGACATGATCTGCTTCCATCTCATCGTCATGGCGCATCTCCTGTTCAACTTCCAAATTTAATTCGGCAAGGGTTTCAGTAGCCTCTTCATATTCCATTCCTACTATTCCTTCAGGAATTTCAACATCATTCACATGAAGCAAGCTTGGAATTAAATAAATAGAAACAATAAATATACCAATTAGAAATAATATCGCTAGTAGGGATAGTTTAAACCAAAATCTTGCACCTTTTGGTTTTTTACTTTTAGAAACTGAATCATTCTCTTTCCCTACTTTTGTCTGTTCCAAATTCACTTTACTCGAATTCGGAACAACCATTGTGTTCTGGAAATCGCTTCCGCTTTCGTTTTTACCCACAACAGGGACAGCTTTTGTCATTTCGTCATCTTGACTAGAAATGTATTTAGGTGTTTCATTTCTGCGGTCGGGATTAAGCAATGTAGACAGATCTGTTTCCATCTCATGGGCAGAATAATACCTTTCGTCCGGATCCTTTGCAGTAGCTTTTGTGATAAAATTCGCCATACTTTGTGGAAGACCGGGAACTTTTTCTTTTATATCCGGAAGTGGTTCTTGAAGTTGCTTAATAGCAACGGATACTGCCGTATCCCCTTGAAAAGGAACTTCTCCGGTAAGCATTTCAAACGTAATAATTCCCACCGAGTATAAGTCCGATTTTAACGTAACTTGACCACCCTTTGCCTGCTCGGGCGATAAATAGTGAACAGAACCTAAGACCGAGTTCGTATGTGTTATCGTTGCTTCACTGATGGCTCTAGCAATTCCAAAATCAGTTACTTTAGCAACTCCATCAGGTCCCATCAAGATATTGTGTGGTTTAAGGTCCCGGTGAATAATGTGATTATCATGTGCATGTCCAACTGCAGAAGTAATTTGTCCTAAAATCCTAACAGTCTCTGCAACTGATAAACCCCCACTTTGTTGTATGTAACTTTTCAAGGTCATTCCATCCACGTACTCCATAACGATATAATATAAATTTTCCTCTTCCCCTACATCGTAAATAGTCACAACATTCGGGTGTGATAAACTCGTAGCGGATTGAGCCTCTCTGCGAAACCGGCGTATGAATTCCTCATCATTGGAGAATTGAGACTTCAGCATTTTTACAGCTACTTCACGATCAAGTATAAGATCTTTAGCTAAATAAACATCCGCCATTCCTCCTCCACCGACAGATCGAATTATCTGATAGCGATCATTTATTCTTTTGTCTTTCATTCATGATCCACACCCTTCGACCTGTTGCTCACGAGCGCGAGTGTAATATTATCTTCTCCGCCAAGTTCATTTGCTTTTTTTATCATATCATTTGAAATTATAGGCAATGATTTTTCGTTCTGAATTATACTTGCCAACACTTCATCTGAAAGTTTATCCGTTAAACCATCGGAACAAAGAAGGATGATTGCATCATCTCCCCATTCCAATGATTCTACATCTACTTTTACTGTTGCCTCAGTGCCTAATGCTTGTAAAACGACATTTTTCCTAGGATGTGTCGCTGCCTCTTCACGTGTAATTTGACCAGAACGAACAAGCTCCTGAACAAGAGAATGATCCTCTGTAATTTGTTTCAAAGTGTTTTCTTGAAAAAGATATACTCTTGAATCTCCAACATTTGAAAAAGTTACAAAATCTTTCGTTAATATAGCTGCGACTAAGGTAGTTCCCATTCCTTCGCATTCTTTGTTCGTCAGAGAGTGTTGATAAATCTGCTCATTTATTTTCTCCACGATATTTAGAAGCCAAACCTCTGCTTCTTTTGGAGAAAATAATTCAGAGCGATTTTCACTCCACTTATCCACCATCAACTCTTTCGCAATCAAGCTGGCTAAATCCCCTGCTTGATGTCCACCCATACCATCCGCGACTAAAGCCAGTGTCTGACCTATTTGATCCTCCACAACTGCCCCATTATCCTCATTGTGAGCTCTCACTTGACCAATGTCTGTCTGATATATACTTTCCATCTCAACCCCTCTTTCCTTAGCCTGTTTCGTTTTATTAAGGCTGTTTACTAAAAGATTGTTGCGTTTAAAAGATTAGGACAACTTCTAGGTGGATTTTTCCGCAGGTAATACATTGGATATATTACTCTCTTTTAAGAATAGCAGAAATAAAAAATCCATCTGTACGGAACTCACCAGGAAACAGTTGAAAATATCCCGGGTTTTCTTTCTTTTCACTTGCTATTATACCAGGTATTCTAGTTAGGAGTTGATCGTCAAAAATAGCTTCTTCATTTTCCTCAACAAAAGCAGTGACGACATCATCATTTTCTTCACGATCTACTGTACATGTAGAATATACCAAGCGTCCACCTTTTTTTAATAGCGGCCATACTGCTTCAACAATCGATTGTTGAATTTCAGACAAACGGTGGATATCTTCTTCCTTTTTAGACCACTTTAAGTCTGGTTTTCTTTGGATAACGCCTAATCCGGAACAAGGGGCATCTACTAAAATACGATCAAAACTTTCTTTGTCATATTTCTCATGGAGTTGCCTGGCATCAGCAACTTCTCCGTGAACAATCGATAATTCAAGTCTTTTCGCCTGGTCATGGATAAGTTTCACTTTATGGGAGTGAATGTCAATACTAACTACTTCTCCGATATTTTGCATGCGTTCCGCAATGTGCATGGATTTACCTCCTGGTGCTGCACAGGCATCCAAGATAGACTCTCCTTGTTGAGGATCAAGTGCAAGAGTCACTAACATGGAACCTTCGTCCTGAATAGATATCCAACCATTCTCGAATGCCTTTGTATTGGCTAATGATCCTTTTTTCACGTATAGACATTCTTCTACATAAGGACTTTCCTTCACTTCCAAACCTTCCTCCTGAAGGGATTCCATGACCTCTTCTTTTGTGACCCGATTTGTATTTACTCGAACGGAATGAGTAGGATGAGTTAAATTAGCAAACGCAATAGAAGATGCTCTTTCAGCCCCGTATTGCTTGCTCCAACGCTTTAATAACCACTCTGGATGACTCGTTTCCACTGCCAGACGTTCAGTCTCATTCTTTATGGAAGAAAATTCCGGTAACGGATGACGTAGAAATGACCGCAAAATCCCATTCGTCATACCTGATATCCCTTTATGACCTCTTTTTTTAGAAATCTCTACTGCTTCGTTTATTGCAGCATGATCAGGCACGCGGTCAAGAAAAATAAGTTGATAAACGGTCAACCTCCATAAAATATGTACCCAGTCATCAATTTTGGCGAGTGGTTTCTTCGAATATGCCTCCAAATAAAAATCAATTCGCTTCTGATACTGGATTGTACCGTATACAATTTCTGTTAGTAACGGAACATCAATGGATGCGATATTTTCGTTCTTTATCGTATCATTTAAAAGTAAATTACTGTAAGCTTGATTTTTCTTTATTTTCAATAAAATCTCCAAGGCTGCTTCCCGAACATTTCCAGTCGACCTCTTTTTACTCATTCTCTTTAGCTCCCAACATCGTTTCCGTTGTCCATTTTCCGCCTGCTCCTCTTAAAAAAGTCGCTACATCTAAAGGTTTTTTCCCAGAGGGCTGTATTTTTAGTAATGCAAGAATACTTTTTTCTCCACACGCCACAAGGATTTCGTTTTCAGTAAGCCCAATAACTGATCCTGGTTGCTTGTCAGTTTCTCCGGCTTTCACCCCAGCCTCCCATATTTTCAAACGCCGATCTTCTACGGTAGTAAATGCGACAGGCCAAGGATTTAAGCCGCGGATTTGATTAAAGATCTGCTTTGCAGGTTGTTGCCAGTCAATAACTTCCTGCTCTTTTTTAATCGTTGGGGCGAATGTCACCTTGGCTTCTTCCTGCTCTTGAGGATTTAGCTTTTCTTCTTGAATTAGAGGCAGAGTTTCCATCAGCAGATCAGCGCCTATTTGACTTAATTTATCATGCATAGTTCCCGTCGTGTCCTCCTCTAAGATTGGTATACTTCTTTGTGTTAGGATAGCACCGGCATCCAATTGTTTGACCATGTACATAATCGTTACTCCTGTTTGCTCTTCCCCGTCAATAATTGACTGGTGAATAGGTGCCCCTCCCCGGTATTTAGGAAGCAAGGAAGCATGAACATTTACACATCCGTAACGAGGGACATCCAGAAGTTCTTGAGGAAGGATTTGCCCGAACGCAGCAGTAACAATTAAATCTGGTTTCACAGCTGCTACTTGTTTCCATTCCTCTTCATGTTTAATTTTTTCCGGCTGGAAGATTGGAATATGTAATCTTTCTCCTTCTACCTTGATCGGTGGGGGAGTAAGTGTTTGTTTTCGTCCTTTTGGTCGGTCTGGTTGGGTGACAACAAGTACTACGTTATACCCTTTTTCACTTAACGAACGTAGAACTGGCACCGCAAAATCTGGTGTACCCATAAATACGATCTTCACAATATATCTCCCCTTTATAATCTATTTTCCTCTTAATCAACTCGTATGCTTCCGCTGCGAGCTAAATTCTGAATTTAAAGCATCATATACGGATTCATATCCATATGAATAGCTAAAGACGATCGTGTCGTTTCTGATTGATATGTTTTAATGACTTCCTGCAAAGTATTTGTCAGTTTAGGCTCAACTTTATATTTTATCATGCATTGATAGCGATATCTATCTTTGATCCTCGGAATAGTAGAAGCGACCGGACCATATACAAATGTTTGGTCTGAAAGCTCTCGTTGCAAAAAGTGAGTAATTTTTTCGGTAACAGAAACGACTTGATCTAACTGTTCTGAACTAACATGAATAATAACTAAGAAATAATATGGAGGATATCCTCCTTGTTTACGGATACCCATTTCTTTTTCGAAAAATGATAGATAGTTATGCGACTTTACGTCTTCGATACTGTAATGGTCCGGAGTATATGTTTGAACCACGACTTCTCCGGGCTTTAAATGCCTTCCAGCTCGACCACTTACTTGCGTTAACAGCTGAAAGGTTCGTTCACCCGAGCGGAAATCCGGTAAATGGAGCATCGAATCTGCTGCTAATACTCCAACGAGCGTTATGTTTGGAAAATCCAAACCTTTTGCGATCATTTGAGTTCCGAGCAGTACGTCTCCCTTCCCTTCTCCAAATTGACGCAGGAGTTTTTCATGGGAACCTTTGCGTCTTGTAGTATCTACATCCATTCTAATAATACGAATCTCTGGAAATACCTTCAATAATTCTTCTTCCACTTTTTGTGTGCCGGTACCGAAGAACCGAATAGAGTCACTTTGACATTCTGGACAAATGCTTGGAATGGTTTCTGAATGGCCACAATAGTGACATTGCAACGATTGATTCGTTCGATGATAGGTGAGTGAAATATCACAATGATCACACTGAGGAACGTAACCACAGTCTCGACACATAATAAACGATGAATACCCTCTTCGATTTAAAAAAAGCACTGTCTGTTCTCTTTTTTCAAGCCGATCAGATATCCCTTTTACTAATGATTCTGAGAACATCGAACGATTTCCGGAACGCAGCTCTTCTCTCATGTCAATAATCGATACTTCAGGCATTTTCACATGATTCACTCGATTTTCCATTGTCAATAATGTATAGACACCTTTTTTTGCACGCGCATAACTCTCCAAGGAAGGTGTAGCACTTCCTAAAATAATGGGGGCTTTATAATATTCGCCACGTTTAATTGCCACTTGTCTCGCATGGTATCTTGGCGATTCTTCCTGCTTATAGCTCGTCTCATGCTCTTCGTCTATAATGATGATTCCCAATTTTTCAAACGGGGCAAATATTGCCGACCTTGCCCCAACAGCTACATCGACCTTACCTTCGCGAATCTTCTGCCATTCATCATACTTTTCCCCTTTAGACAGTGCACTGTGAAGCACAGCTACGCGAGAGCCAAACCTTTCTTTGAATCTCGTAACCATTTGTGGAGTTAAAGAGATTTCGGGAACGAGCACGATTGCTTCTTTCCCCTTTTTAAGAACTTGATCGATAGCTTGTAAATAAACTTCGGTTTTTCCGCTCCCGGTTACCCCTCGGAGAAGAAACGTTTGATGATTCTCCTGATGGATAGAATCCAAAATCGGGTCTAAAGCTGTTTGCTGTTCTTCCATTAAGAGAAGTGGTTCCGATTTCACAAATGTTCTTCCTTCATATGGATCTCTTGCAATCGCCTTTTCCTCGATAGACACTAAGTTCTTTTTTCTTAGTGACTGAACAGTATCCCGAGAAACATCTGCTTTTTCAAGAAGAGCTGTTAACGTATATTCACTTTCGTCTTCGAAATGACTAATAAAAAATTCCAATAGTTTTACTTGTTTAATTGCTCGGGAGGGTGTCGATTCAATCGCTTTTTCTAAATCCTTCTTTGAAACCATCAAATTAACAATTTGCTGTTTCTTAACGGAATCACTGGTCTTTACAAGAGGGGTTACTAGCACAACTTCCTCTTTAATTGCAGTCATCATCACCTTTTTATCAAGCTCTGACGCATCCTTACTCCACTTTTCCCAGCTTTCTATTTCATTCGTTTCTGGAAAAAAAGGCTGGATTGATTCTGGCACCTCGCCTTCATCTAAAGATTCATGAATGGACAATCTTTTATCATACTTGGCTCGCATAGCAGCTGGAAGCATGGTTTTTAGCACTGTAACGTGAAAGGATAATGTATTATCCTTCACCCATGTTGATAAGGCTAAAAGCTCTTCAGTAAGAGGTGGCTTTAAATCAACTAGTTCTGCTAAAGGTTTAATTTTTGAGGAATCGTGCTCACTGTCTTCTGCAATAGCTATCACAAATCCCTGCACTTTTCTAGGTCCAAATGGGACGTTCACCCTAATTCCTGGAACAATGGTCTGTTCGAATTCAGGTGGTACCAAATAATCAAACATACGATCCGTTTGATTGGCAGCAACATCTACGATTACTTTTGCGATCATTTAACGCTCCTCCAACAAAGTTTTTATTTCGTTTAACAACAAATTTGCGGCTTCTCTTTTTGTTGTTAGAGGGATTGCAACTTCTTTTCCACTAGAGAAATACAGATTTAGTTCATTTGTGTCCACTTGAAAACCCATGTTTTTTTCGGCTATCGAATTGGCTGCAATGATGTCTAAGTTCTTTTTCTGAATTTTCTTTTTAGCGTTCTCTTCTATGTTCTCTGATTCTGCTGCAAATCCAATCAGAAGTTGAGAAGTCTTTTTTTCCCCTAAAGATTGCAAAATATCATTTGTGCGTTCCATTTCAATGTGAATGTCACCATTTGTTTTTTTCATTTTCTGCTCATATATTTCCTTCGGCCGGTAATCAGCTACAGCTGCCGCTTTGATAACAACGTCCATCTTTGCAAATTCCCGATGCACAACATCAAACATATCTTTAGCTGACCTTACCGGAATCACACTCACTCCATGGGGCTCCTTTATAGAAACTGGTCCACTCACTAAAGTTACTTCAGCACCTCTTGCAGCAGCCATTTCAGCTATGGCATAGCCCATCTTTCCAGAAGACCTATTTGATAAAAATCGAACTGGATCAATCGTTTCTTGGGTTGGACCTGCAGTAACCAACACCTTTTTCCCATGCCAAATCTGATTATTTTGTGAGATAAAGTGGTGATCGATCATATCAGCCAAATCTTCTGGTTCCGCCATTCTTCCTTTTCCAACATACCCACAAGCTAAATACCCTTCATTTGGCTCAATATACTTGTAGCCATACTCTTTTAATAATGTCATATTCTTTTGTACAGCCGGATGATCATACATATGAACATTCATGGCTGGAGCAATCATGACGGGAGCTGTTGTAGCTAATAAAGTAGTCGTCATCATGTCATCTGCCATACCATGAGCCAATTTACTAATAATGTTTGCAGTTGCAGGTGCAATTAACACAAGATCTGCCCAGTCCGCAATGTCAATATGCGCAATTTTCTCGGGATTTGGTTCCGTAAAAGTATTGACATAAACATGGTCACGCGATAACGCTTGGAAAGTTAAAGGTGTGACAAATTCTTGTGCAGAGTCTGTCATGATAACTTTTACTAGATATCCTTTTTGAACAAGCTTGCTTGTTAGAGCAGCTGCTTTGAAAACAGCAATTCCTCCCGAAACACAAAGTAAGATTTTTTTTTCAATTCGTTCATCATTCATGGTATTTGCCTCCCGTAATCAGTAGAGCCCGTCAGAATACCGACATAGAAGCTGGACTTCTAAAAGGTATTATATATATATATCTACTTACACGATACCTAAATTTCTTGAAAAAGACAAAAGAAAAAACAACCTGGGGTCAGGTTGTTTCGTCGTCTTCACGAATCTCATAGGTCAAATGCTCGGATTCTATTTCTTCTAATGCCATCCCTACATAATTAACTGACTTAGAAGCAACCGTACGTTGAAAAAGTTCTGGTTTTTCCCGAAGTTGTCTTGCTCTGTGTGCTGAAACTGTCACAAGGGTATACTTGGAGTTAATTTTAGTCATTAACGAATCAATTGATGGTTGTAACATTGTCTCACTCCTCCACTAATTCTTTATAAAGATGAATTAATCATTCTTTTTTCTAATTCTCGGCAATTACAATAGATTTTATTCGTTCTACTGCTAACTCTACTATATCATTTTCTACTACATAATCATATTTGTCCATATCTATTTCATCTTCAGCAATGGTCATACGACTATCGATTAAATCAACGTTCCTCTGCCTTCGATTCTGCTGAGAAGTTCATTTAAACTTTAGAAGCATTAAAAAGATAAAGACTCCTTGGGATATTGTGAGTAACCAGTGAATGCCATCAGGTTTACCGATGGCATTCGTGTTTATTCCTCCGACGCGTCTTCTTTACTTGAAATGACACGCTGAGCAACTGTTTCAGGCTGAACAGCAGACAATATGACATGATCACTGTCAGCAATAATTACTGCTCTCGTTCGCCTGCCATATGTTGCATCAACAAGCATATTTCTTTCTCTTGCATCAGAAATAATTCTTTTAATAGGTGCTGATTCTGGACTAACGATCGAAATAATTCGATTTGCTGAAACGATGTTTCCAAATCCTATATTAATTAATTTTATATCCATTATTCATTCTCCCATCCTTGATCTTCTAATTCGAGGAAGCAGTCCTTCCAATTCCACTTCAGATTCATTCTATATTTTGTACTTGTTCTCGAATTTTTTCTAATTCAGCTTTGAGTTCAATTACCAGTTGACTTGTTTCGAGATGATTTGATTTTGAACCGATTGTATTTACTTCTCGATTCAATTCTTGCACTAGAAAATCTAACTTTCTTCCAATTACTTTCGCATCAGAAAGAATCGATATAAATTGTTTTAGATGGCTATCGATTCGAGTCAATTCCTCTTGAATATCAGCTTTCTCAGCAAACACAGAAACCTCTGTCAATATTCTTGCTTCATCTATTTCTGTTTTTCCACCTAGAAACTCTTCCACTCGCCGTTGTAGTCTCTCGCGATATTGCTTTTGAATCACTGGAGTATACTCACGCAATTTAACTATGAATTGCCGTAATGTATCTATTCGATGAATAATATCATCACGCAACTCTTGCCCCTCTTTTAATCTCATATCTCTTAATTCCATTGCAGCTTCTTCTACAGAAGACAAGATAACATCTGTGAGTTCACTGGAAATGTCACTAGATTCTCTCACAGCAACTACCTCTTCATTGAACAAGAGTTCTTTAAGAGGAAATGAATTTGAGGAATGAAACTTTTCAGCCATTTCATCAAAAGTATTTTGATATTCTGCGATAAGGTTCCAGTCTACCGATAATTCTTTTTTTGAAACCCCGTCTCCTTGTATATGTATAAACACATCTACTTTACCCCGGCTGATAACTTGGGAAATAGACTTCTTCATCCGCTCTTCTAAGAAGAACAATTGCTTCGGCATGCGAATATTTATTTCGCAAAATCGGTTGTTTACCGCCTTAATCTCTACTGAAACATGACAACTATCTATTTCCTTATTAGATCGCCCATATCCTGTCATACTCATTATCATTCTATCACATCCACTTCTTACATTCTAAACAATTTTCAGGAATACAACAAGGGGACTTATGAAATTCCCTTTACCCTTTAGTTATATAAACCTTTTTTTCTTTCATCGCAAAAGCGTAATACATGTTTTAAACTGTGTATTTTTGCTATAATAGTTAAGCACGCTTTCTCACTCTTTATTTTCAGAGTGGAAGAGCACGTTAAAAGGGAGGTGTATTTATGTCATTTGATGGCATTGTTACACGCGCAGTAACCGATGATTTAAAGGAAAAACTTGTTAGTGGAAGAATTGTTAAAATTCAACAGCCGCATCCTACCGACTTAATTATAACGGTTAGAGCTAATCGAAAAAACCATTCGTTATTTATTTCAGTAAATCCATCTTTCGCACGATTCCATCTAACTTCTATAAAGCTTGAAAATCCCCAAGAGCCTCCTATGTTTGCAATGTTGCTTAGGAAACACCTTGAGGGAAGTATGTTAGAAAGTATTCAACAAGATGGCTTAGAACGTATCATTACATTTTCATTTAAAGGACGTAACGAACTCGGAGATGTATCCTATAAGAAATTAATTTTAGAATTAATGGGAAGACATAGTAATCTCATATTTCTGGATACAGAAAACAACAATATCTTAGATAGTATAAAACATGTACCACCATCCGTTTCCCAGTTTCGTACAGTACAACCTGGGCAAATTTATATAGAACCTCCCCATCAGGATAAATTAAACCCATTAGAGATGGATGAGGATCTACTAAGAAAAAACTTGGATTTTAACCTTGGAAAAATGGATCAGCAGATTCAAAGTCAATTTAGTGGATTGTCGCCGCAAATCATTAAGGAAATTCTGTTCCAGGCAAAACTCACAAATAGAGATACACTTCCACCTAAATTCTTGGAAGTGCTGCAACCTGTAAAAGAACGCACTTATACGCCTTTTATGGTAACTAACGCCGATAAAGATGCTTTTTCTGTCATTCCATTAGAGCATCTGAAAGGAACGAAAGTTCATTTTGACAGCATTCACGAAATGCTTGACCGCTTTTTCGTCGATAAATCAGAACGGGATCGTGTGAAACAACGTGCGCACGATATGGAACGATTTATAAGAAATGAATATCAGAAAAATAAAAAGAAAATTACCAAACTCGAAAAAACCTTGAACGACGCAGACAAAGCACAAAAACAACAGAAATATGGAGAATTGCTTACTGCAAATATGCATTTAGTAAAACCAGGACAAACTGAAATAACTGTGGTTGATTATTATGACCCAGAACAAAATGAAATAACGATTCCTTTGCATCCTCAAAGAACAGCATCTGTGAATGCACAACAGTTTTTTAAGAAATATCACAAGTTAAAAAACTCGATAGCCTTTGTCAAACCGCAAATAAGACATGCCAAAGAAGAAATGGCATACTTAGATTCCTTGATTCAGCAGGTGGAAATCGCGACTACAAAGGATTTAGAAGATATTCGTGAAGAGCTGGAAGCTGGAGGGTATGTTAAAAAGAAAAAGAGTAAAAAGAAACAAAAAAAGAAAGATTCCAAACCTATTGTTGAAAAGTATCTTTCTTCAGAAGGGGTCGAATTGTATGTTGGTAAAAACAACAAACAAAATGAATATTTAACAAATCGCCTTGCCCATCAAGATGACACTTGGCTTCACACGAAAGACATTCCAGGTTCACACGTAATTATCCGAAGTCAGGAATTCGGAGATACAACATTAATGGAAGCAGCAAATCTTGCCGCATATTTCAGTAAAAGCCGTATGTCAGGGCAAGTCCCAGTCGATTACACACTTATTCGTCATGTAAAAAAACCTAATGGGGCCAAGCCAGGATATGTAACCTATGATAAACAAACGACATTATTTGTTAATCCAGATAATAATCTCGTACGAAAGCTAGCTGAAAATGCTAACAAAGGATAAAAACGCGTAGCGTCTTTTATAAATGCAACGTCAGCACTGCCACCCCAGAGTAGCACCTACGTAGTTAGTGTAGGTGCTACAGTTCTTCCTTGCTACGTTTGGCTTGAAGCCGTTGCCCACAGAAAGCGACCGACTAGAGCGGATTCGAGCCTTTCTGTTCGAAAGCATACAACAATTTCAAAAAAAGAGGCTGTTTCAAAAAGGTATTTTAACCCTTTTGAAACAGCCTTTTAGCTTTTATCCAGCATCTAAAACTTTAAACTGCGATTTTACTAAGCCGTAATATTCCCCTTTTTGATCAATTAATTCCTGATGGTTGCCTTGCTCAAGAATATTTCCGTGTTCGAGAACGATAATATTATCCGCTTCTCGAATTGTGGACAATCGGTGGGCTATCATAATAGCCGTGCGTCCGTGTAGCAGTTTTTTCAAAGCACGTTGAATAAGTTGCTCCGTTTCAGTATCTATCGAAGCAGTTGCCTCATCCAGGATAAGAATACGAGGATCAGCCAGCAGTGCTCTAGCGAATGAAATCAGCTGTCTTTCTCCAACCGACAGGACATTCCCTCTTTCCTCAACTTCTGTTTCATACCCATTGTGAAGTTGTTGGATAAATTTATCGGCACCTACTGTTTTAGCAACTTCCATTACCTCTTGATCACTTGCATCTGGACGTCCAAAACGAATATTGTCAAGGATCGTTCCTGAAAAAATGAATGTATCCTGCAAAACGATACTCACCTTTTCTCTTAAACTGTCTAAGCCAATATCACGTAAATCATTACCATCTAGTAGCACTCGACCGCTTGTCGGGTCATAAAATCGGCTTATTAAGTTAACTATGGTTGATTTCCCGCTTCCAGTATGTCCAACGAGAGCAACAGTTTGCCCTTCTTTCATTTCCAAATTAATGTTATTAAGTGCCTTACGGTTCGCATCATAAGCGAATTCAACATCTTCAAACTTAATATTTCCTTTCACTTCTTTTAACTTTTTTGCATTGGTTTTTTCAGGAACGGATGGTTGCTCATCCAAAAATTCGAAAATTCTTTCAGACGAAGCCATACCGACCAAAAGCTGATTGTAAACTTGCCCTAACCTTGAAATCGGTTCCCAAAACATCCCAATGTACAAAGAGAAAGCAAAAAATTGACCAATGCTTAATGCATCTATTTGAATCAAATGAACACCGTACCAAAGTAAAACCCCGGTTCCAATTGCTCCACTCATTTCAACAAATGGTCGGAACATTGCACTTTTTTGTGAAGCATTTCTCCACGCTTCATAGTTCTTTTCATTCATTTGATTAAAGAAACCAATATTTTCTTTTTCCTGTGTATACGACTGTGTAATTCTTATCCCTTGGATGCTTTCATTCAAGTGTGAATTAATCATTGACTGTTTAATTCTTACATCCTGCCATGATCTACGAATGTTTCGCCGCAGTTTTGTTGAAATAAAAAACATCAATGGTAAAACAATCATGATAGCTAATGTTAGCTCAGGGCTGATGAAAAACAGCATGACAATAATCCCAATTAACATAATGATATCCATTAATAAATTAATAACACCGTTCGTAAACAAATCCTGCAGACTATTTACATCATTGGTTATCCTTACTAAGATCGAGCCCGCTGATCGTTGATCGAAAAACCGGTGTGATAATCGTTGGATATGGTTGAAAAGTCCTTTTCTTAAGTCGAAAATAACGAGTTGCCCCAGTTTATTCATATATTTGATCCGTATCGTATTCCCTATCCAGGAAACGACATAAAGTCCTGTGATCACCAACACCATAATTGCTAAGAAGTTCACATCTCCTGATTCAATAATATGGTCAAGAGCGTAACTACCAATTAAAAGCGGAGCTATTAATCTCACAGCTGTAGACAATAGCATACCAAGGATTGCCAGTGGTAAAATATCTTTTGAATAAGGTTTCATATAACTTATTAGCCTTGTCATTTGTAACCAGTTAAATGGTTTTTCTATCGCTTGGTCCATTGAATAATGAAATCTTTTTAAAGTTCTTTTATCGGTGTTCTGTTGCTTATTATCTGAGGCTATTTTTTCTTCTTCTGTCATTGCTGTCACCTCCTATTTAGCTTCTTCCATAAATTGTTTTCGGTCCTGGAATTGGATATCATAAATTCTACGATAAATGCCGCACTCATTATTTAGAAGAGAATTGTGAGTTCCACGTTCAACGATTTTCCCTTCATCCAATACGAGAATTTCATCGGCATGCATCAACGAAGAAATTCGATGTGCAATAATAAAGGTTGTTCTTCCTTGCATGACTTCCCGAAATGCAGCTTGAATTTTCCCTTCCGTTTCCATATCTACTGCACTAGTAGCATCATCCAGAATAAGGATACTTGGATCAATACAAATTGCCCGTGCAATCGCAATCCTTTGCTTCTGGCCGCCCGATAGCCCACCACCACGCTCTCCAAGTACCGAATCGTATCCATCCGGTAGATCCATGATAAATTCATGAGCATCTGCTCTTTTAGCAGCATCAATGATTTGATCGATTGTTGCACCAGGGGCTCCGTAAGATATATTGTCTTTCACCGAGGAGGAAAAAAGAAATGATTCTTGTAAAACAACGCCCGTATTTTTCCGGATTGTTTTCAATGTATAGTCTGTTATCGATCGACCATCAATTCTAATTTCACCTCGATCTGGTTCATAAAAACGTGAGATTAATTGAGTAATAGAAGTCTTTCCTGAACCTGTCGCTCCGATGAGACCAATCGTTTTTCCTGGAGAAGCCTGAAAGGAAATATTGTCCAATGCTAGATCTTCGTCTTCATCATAACGATGACTCACATTTTCAAAAACAACATGACCGTCTAATCTATTCGCCTCGACAGCATTAGGCTTATCAAAAATATCTTCCTTTTCATCGAGGACTTGTAACAGTCGTTCGCCTGAAGCTTTCGATTGTGAAAAAGTGTTGATAATAAATCCTAAATTCATTAACGGGTTAATAATAAACCAAATTAAACTAAAAAATGCTATTAGTACCCCTGGCTGGATAGTATCATTAATGACTAACCATCCACCGTAACCTAAAAGAACAACGACACATATATGACCGATTAATTCCATTAAAGGGAAATATCGTGCCCAGATGTTGGAGGTATGAATAAACTTATCTCTATAATCCGTATTTTTAGCGTCGAATCTGCCCATTTCAAAGCTTTCTTTAGACAAAGATTTAACGGTTGTCATCCCACTAATATTCTCCTGTGCTTTCGTTGTCATGTCTGCTAAAGATTTACGAATACTCGTAAAAGCTGGATGAACTTTTTTATCGAATTGATATACTGTAACAACCAAGAACGGTAATGCACCAAGTGTCACAAATGCTAATGAAGGACTGTAATAGAACATGATTCCTAAACTTAGTCCAATCAGCATGACTAAGTTAGTCAACTGCGCAAAACCAAAGGATAAAAAGAAACGAAACCCTTCGACGTCTGCTGTTAATCGAGACATAAGGTCTCCTGTTCTTGCATTGTCATAGTACCTGAATGGCAAGAACTGTAATTTTCGGTAAAGTGCATTACGTAGCTCATATACAGATTGAATACCGAACAAATCCCCTAAGTATTGATGAAAATAAATGGCGACTCCTTTTAATAACGTAATCACAAAAAAACCTAGAGCCACATATGGTACCCATTGAAAATTTCCGTCAATCACTATATAGTCAATCGTGAATTGCAGAATGATCGGATATACCACTGTAAAAACTGTTGAAACTAATAAGAAAATAATGGACAGGAAAAAATATTGTTTATAAGGCCAATAAAACTCTTTTAAACGTTTAAATGTGTCCATCTCTACACCTCCTTCAAACCTGAACTGAATATGAGTAATACGTCATTAACACAAAATATTCTCATACAACTCAGATAACTCGATTTTGAATTTATCACAATAGCTCTAATATATCGGTTTCCGAAATAAATATCTATAGTCTTTTCTTCGCATATAAGAGCAAATAGCCTTGATAAGATGCCATTTTCTAATGATATAGAGCATTTCTTTACAATTACAGCTATTTCCGTAACTTTTTGTAATCGCTTAAACTAATGGGTTAAAAAAGTTATTCACACTTCTCCTTATTACTAGCGGATTATCCACAGTAATTGAAGGGAAGTTCTTCAAAATAATACACAATTGATAAAATTCAACAAATAAATAAGGATATGCCAAAAGTCCAAAGACGTTTTGGCATATCCTCTATTTATATAATAGTTCCTGTAAAAAGATTCCTGAAGAATCAATGAGACGCCACAGAATGTTAATTCTATTAATGAATTATTTTGATGACCAAGTTTTCGGGTTTTTCTGCCATTCCTGTAACAAATAAAGATCTTTCTCTGTAATCATGTTATTTTCAGCCGCTACATCAATTAGTGTTGAGTAAGTTGTAAGCGATTTTAACGGGTAGCCAGCTTCTTGTTCAGCTGCTTTTGCTGCTGCTAATTCATAGGTAAATATTGAGCAGATACCTAGAATTGATCCACCTGCCTCTTTTACTGACTCTGCCGCTTCAATGGAAGAACCACCTGTAGAGATGAGATCTTCAATCACGAGCACTTTTTTCCCAGTTTCTAATTTCCCTTCAATCCGATTCTGTTTACCATGTCCTTTCGAAGAGGAACGCACATAAATCATTGGGATCCCTAAGTGATCCGCAATCCAAGCTGCATGTGGTATTCCTGCAGTAGCTGTGCCGGCAACGACCTCCACCTCGGAAAAATGTTCTTTTATGTAGGAAACGAATATCTCAATAACTGACTTTCTTTCCTCCGGAGAAGACATGATTAATCGATTATCACAGTAAATAGGGGATTTCATTCCTGAGCTCCATGTATATGGGTTTTCTGGATTCAAAGATACTGCTTTGATAGACAATAAAATTTTTGCGATTTCTTTTTCTCTCATAGCTTAATTACTCCATTCTTTTAAATAGTTATGGTAAGCCTTAAGTGGGTCTTTAGCTTGCGTTATTCCGCGCCCAACTACAATCGCATCACTACCTAGTTCTCTTGCCTTATTAGGCGTAACTACTCTCGCCTGATCGTTTGCAGCATCACTTTTAAGACGTATACCCGGCGTAACCGTTTCAAAGGAAGGGCCACAATGTTCCTTAATTAAGGGAACTTCCAATGCAGAACATACTACCCCATCAAGCTCAGCTAACTGGGCTTGATGGCATAAATGCAACACATGCTTATCCAAAGGTAGATCCACAGCCATTTCGTGCTTCAAAATGTTATCGGTTGTACTCGTCAGCTGAGTTACTGCAATTATTTTAGCAACTGATTTACCAGAAGGAGTGCCATTTTCCAGCCCTCTTTTTGCAGCTCGCATCATGGCTAGTCCACCCATCGCATGGACATTTACCATATCCACTTCTAATCTTGCCAGTTGCTTCATTGCTCTTTCCACCGTTGTAGGGATATCGTGAAGTTTCAAGTCAAGAAATATCGTATGCCCTTGAGCCTTCAGCTCGGAAATGAGCGATGGACCAAGGCGGTAAAATAATTCCATCCCTACTTTCACGGCAATTTTTTCTTCGGTAAAATAGGATAAAAATCTATCTACTTCTTGTTTTGAATCCATGTCTAAAGCTATGAAGAGATACTTTTGTTTAATGATTTCCATCCCCTTCCAATGATCGAAGTAATATCTTCTATGTCTAACTCTTTCATTCTTTTTTCTAAATCATCGATTAATGTCGGACAAGCAAACGGATCTACGAAGTTAGCTGTTCCTACTGCAACCGCTGAAGCGCCGGCCATCATAAACTCTAATATATCATCTGCAGTGTGAATGCCGCCCATCCCTATGATTGGAATCTCTACTGCCTGACTGACCTCATATACCATTCGGATTGCAACAGGTTTTATCGCAGGACCAGAAAGTCCTCCTGTTTTGTTAGCTATGACTGGCTGTCCTGTTTTCAGATCTATCTTCATCCCTACTAACGTGTTGATCATACATAATCCGTCAGCGCCTGCTGCTTCAACCGCTTTTGCCATTTCCACAATATTTGTGACATTTGGTGATAACTTTACATAAACAGGTACCTTTGAAACGGCTTTTACTGCTTTCGTTAATTCTGCCGCCATCACGGAGTCCGTACCAAATAAAAGGCCACCCTCTTTTACATTTGGACAGGAAATGTTGAGTTCAATTGCAGCTACATTTCCAATTTTTGAAATACTTTCAGCAACATGCACATAATCTTCTATCTCGTTGCCCGCAACATTTACAAGTATAGGTGTATCAAATTTCTCTAACCACGGGAGTTCATGTTTCGTAACATGCTCCAATCCAGGATTCTGCAAACCTATGGCATTAAGCATCCCCCCATCCACTTCGGCGACCCGTGGTGTAGGATTACCGCTTCGTTCATGGGCAGTAACTGCTTTTACAGCGATAGCTCCTAATTTATTTAAATCATAAAATCTGGCAAACTCCTGACCGAATCCGAAGCATCCTGATGCAGGCATCACCGGATTTTTCATTTGTAATCCCGGTAAGTTCACGTGTAATTTTGTCATATAACCACCTCACCAGCTTCGAATACAGGACCATCACAGCATATTTTACGGTACTTCTTCTCACCCTCTGCAGGTTCATTTACATCACATACACAGGCAAGGCATGCACCAATTCCACAACCCATTCGTTCCTCAAGTGACACATACCCAGTAGAGGTAGCAGCTAGTTGAACGGCACGTAACATTGGCGTTGGACCACAGGTGTAAAAAACATCATAACTGTTTTTCTGTTCTTCCATCGCAGTCGTAACAAATCCTTTTGTTCCCCTTGAACCATCTTCGGTAGTGATCGTTACATCACTAATTTTTGCAAATTTCTTTTCAAGAAAGATATCTTTTTCAGTGCGAAATCCAATGATTGTTTTGACCTTAATCCCTTTAGCTACTAGTAATTTCGCTAAATAATAGAGAGGAGGAATTCCTACCCCTCCTCCTACGAGAAGGGCAGTATTTCCTTGAATTAATTGATCGATGGGGAAGCCTTGTCCTAATGGTCCCAATATATCAACTTTCTCTCCCGGGATTCTCTCCGATAAACGCTTGGTCCCTTTTCCTTCTACTCGGTAAATAATGCTCAATTTTTTTTGGTCGATATCCACGTTGCATATACTGATTGGCCGTCGCAGTAAAGGATCAATGCCATCCGCCACTTTCACATGAAGGAACTGTCCAGGTGTCACCATTTCGTTGACAGAGTTCCCCGTCAACGTCATCTCAAAGATTTTAGGGGCCAACTCCTCCTGTTTTACAATTTCCAGCTTATCTACAATCATACAAGCACTTCCTTTGAGTGTTCTCTTGTTTGACCCATTGCCTCCGCAGAAAATGTAAACAACTCCATCACTTTAAGCAATGCTTCAGCAGTATCCATTGATGTCATACAAACAATTCCATGTTCTACAGCCTCTCGACGAATACGGAAACCATCTCGTGCCGGCTGCTTTCCTTTTGTTAGAGTGTTGATGATAAATTGTGCTTTACCTTCTTTGATAACGTCTAACATATCTGGTGACTCCCCACCGAGTTTCGACACAACTGTAACTGGGATACCATCTTCTCTAATACGTTCAGCCGTACCTTCAGTAGCTAATAAGTTATAACCGATTTGATGGAAACGATGTGCAAGTTCCATGGCATCTTCTTTATCCTTGTCCGCTAAGGTAAACAAGACCGAACCATAGGATGGGATTTTCATGCCTGACGCAATTAATCCTTTGTAGAGAGCTTTCTCTAATGAGTAGTCTCGACCCATGACTTCCCCAGTAGATTTCATTTCCGGCCCTAGCGTAATATCTACACTTCTTAGTTTCGCAAATGAAAAGACAGGGACCTTGACAGAAACAAGTTTTGGCTCCGGAAGACATCCGGTTTCAAATCCTTGCTCCTTTAACGATTGACCAAGAATTGCTTTTGTCGCGATATTTGCCATGTTTACTTCTGTTATCTTACTCAAAAACGGTACTGTTCTGCTCGACCTTGGATTTACTTCAATTACGTAAACTTCATCTTGATGAATAACAAATTGAATATTCATCAATCCTTTTATTTGAAAGCCTTTTGCCAATCTAATTGTATAATCAATAATTTGTTTCTTTAGTTCATCTGAAATGTTTTGAGTTGGATAGACTGCAATACTGTCTCCGGAATGGACACCTGCTCGTTCAATATGCTCCATTACCCCGGGAATCAGGACTGTTTCGCCGTCAGAAATCGCATCTACCTCAATTTCTTTACCGGTCAAATACCGGTCAATTAATACTGGATGCTTTTCATTCACCTTTACAGCCCGCTCCATGTAGCGAAGAAGGTCATGTTCGTTATAAACGATTTCCATCGCACGACCGCCCAATACATAAGATGGTCTCACTAATACCGGAAAACCGATTCTTTTTGCAATAACCAAGGCACCATCTACAGACGTTGCTGTCTTCCCAAGCGGTTGCGGAATATCCAAGGTAAGTAATTTTTGCTCGAATTTATCACGATCCTCGGCAGCATCCATGTTTTCCAAGGAAGTTCCTAAGATCTTTACACCTCTTGCTTGTAAATCATCTGCCAAATTCAAAGCTGTCTGTCCGCCGAATTGCACGATGACTCCTTCAGGTTTTTCATGATTAACGACATGCATAACATCTTCCACAGTTAAAGGTTCAAAATAAAGCTTATCGGAGATTTCAAAATCAGTAGATACAGTCTCCGGATTGTTATTAATAATAATTGCTTCGTATCCTGACTCTTGGATCGCTTTAACGGTATGGACCGTTGCATAGTCAAATTCGATTCCTTGGCCGATTCTAATCGGTCCCGATCCTAACACTAGGATAGACGGAGTTGACGTGATGATTGATTCCTGTTCGTCTTCGTACGTACCATAGTAATAAGGAGTTTCTGAAGCAAACTCGGCTGCGCACGTATCGACCATCTTGAAAACTGGAGTAATTTCTTTTTCGACAAGAAACTTTTCAACTTCTGCAATCGTCGTTTCACATAAGTCAGCCACTGTTTCATTTGAAAAACCTAGTCTTTTCGCTTTATAAACGACATCTTCCTCTAGACCACTTGTTTGTAAAGCTGTTTCGTGCTCAATAATTTTTGCAATATGAAACAAAAAGTAGAAATCTATTTTCGTTAAATCGTGAATTTCTTCCATTGTTAAGCCAATACGGAACGCTTCTGCGACGTAAAGAATTCGTTCGTCATCTGCTTTGTGTATTCGCAGCTCAATCTCTTCACGGGTTAATGTATCTCTTTTTCGATGGTACAAGTGTGTTAAATCCACTTCTGTCGAGCGAATTGCCTTTAATAACGATTCAGGAAAAGTTCTTCCGATCGCCATGACTTCCCCCGTAGCTTTCATCTGTGTTCCGAGTGTGCGATTAGCAGAATCAAATTTGTCGAAAGGCCAGCGCGGAATTTTCGTAACAATATAATCCAATGCCGGCTCAAAACTTGCATACGTTGTTTTCGTAATCGGATTAATACATTCATCCAGCTGATATCCTACAGCAATTTTTGCCGATAATTTTGCAATTGGATATCCTGTTGCTTTAGAAGCTAATGCCGAAGAACGACTGACTCTTGGATTTACCTCGATAATATAATACTGTTCACTGTATGGATCCATTGCACACTGAACGTTACATCCGCCTTCAATTCCTAAGGCTCTGATAATTTTTAACGAGGAATTTCTTAGAATTTGGTACTCCCGGTCTGTTAACGTCTGACTAGGTGCAACTACGATTGAATCACCTGTGTGAATGCCTACAGGATCGACATTTTCCATGTTACATACAACAATCGCCTGGTCATTTTTATCGCGCATGACTTCATATTCAACTTCCTTGTAACCAGCAATACTTCTTTCAATTAAACATTGGTGAACCGGGCTGCTATGCAGTCCACTTGCGACAATTTCGACTAGATCGTCATGATCATACACAAGCCCTCCGCCTGTGCCACCTAGAGTGTAAGCTGGACGAACGATGATAGGATAACCAATGCGGTTTACGAAAGCTTCCGCTTCTTCTATAGAATGAATAATATCGCTGTCGGGAACTGGTTCATTTATTTGGTTCATGAGTGTTCGAAATTCTTCTCGGTCTTCCGCTTTTTTGATCGCTTCTAAGCTAGTTCCTAAAAGCTCAACCTTGTACTCTTCCAAAATGCCGCTCTCCGATAATTCCACCGCTAAGTTCAAACCAGTTTGTCCACCAAGAGTTGCGAGTACTCCATCAGGTCGTTCTTGACGGATAATTCTACTAACAAACTCTTTCGTTAACGGTTCAATGTACACACGGTCTGCTGTTGTTTCATCTGTCATAATTGTTGCTGGATTCGAGTTAATTAGTATGACTTCATAGCCTTCTTCCATCAATGTCTGGCAAGCTTGTGTTCCAGCATAATCAAACTCAGCAGCCTGACCAATGACTATTGGACCAGATCCTATTACGAGAATCTTATGAATGTCTTGTCGTTTAGGCATGTGTCTTCCCCCTTAATTCCTCTTGATTCGTTTCAACAAGTTGTTTGAACTCCTTGAATAAACCTTTTGCATCTTCCGGTCCTGGTGAAGCCTCCGGGTGGTATTGAACACTGAAAACCGGGAATTCCTTATGACGAACTCCTTCTACTGAAGAATCGTTCACGTTGATATGAGTGATTTCCAAATCGGTATTTTCTAGAGATTTTTCATTGACTGTAAATCCATGATTTTGTGAGGTCATCGCTATGTGACCTGTTCGGAGATCTTTCACCGGATGGTTGCTGCCACGATGGCCAAAATTCATTTTAGTCGTTACTGCTCCACAAGCTAAGGCGATCAATTGATGACCTAGACAGATTCCAAACATCGGAACCTTCCCTATCAAGCCTTTCACTGTTTCAATCGCTTCTGGGACATCTGTTGGGTTTCCTGGGCCATTACTTAGAACAATCCCGTCAGGTTGTAATGCCAATACCTCTTTGGTTGTCATGGAATAAGGCACAACGAGAACTTCGTATCCTTCTGAAACAAGGTCTTTTACGATTCCTTTTTTTACACCATAATCAATCAAGACAATTCTCTCTTTAGGTCCTGGATTCATATAACGACTTTTCGTGGAAACTCGAGATACTTGGTCTGTCGCTAAATGCATTTCCTTTAACTCAGCCACAACTTGCTCGACATCTGCATCCATCGAACAAAGACGGCCTTTTAATGTACCTGAATTTCGAATCATGCGAGTCAGTTTTCTCGTATCGATACCTTGAACTCCCGGGATATCTTCATTCATTAACCAGTCATTTATGGAGAGCTGAGATCGAAAGTGACTAGGATACTCTGTTGCTTCTCTAACAATTAGACCATTAATGCTCGGTTTCACACTTTCAAAATCATTACGATTTATCCCATAGTTTCCGATCAGTGGATAGGTCATTGTTACAATCTGTCCACAATACGAAGGGTCTGAAAGAATTTCCTGATAACCAGTCATTCCTGTATTAAATACAACTTCTCCATTTTTTTCTTGCTCACTTCCAATTGCTTCTCCTACAAATGTTTCGCCGTTTTCAAGAATAAGTTGTCGTTTCATTGAGAGGCCTCCTCTTTCTTTTCTTGCCATGCTGTTTTCCCTTGATAGACGGTAAGTACCGGCCAGGATTGAAGTTCTTCTCCTGCAAATGGAGTGTTCTTTCCTTTGGACAAAAATTGAGTAGTATCGACTTTCATCGTTTTGTTTTGATCAATTAAGGTAAAGTCTGCTGCTCCACCTTCTACTAGTTTCCCATAAGGCAAGTTGAACGCTTTTGCAGGCTTGATTGTTAGCCATTCAATAAGTTGTTGTTCCGTGAAAACACCTGGTTTAACGAGCTTTGTATACAATAAAGGATAAGCAATCTCTAGTCCTACTATACCAAAAGGTGCGTCTGTCATAGAAAGCTTTTTTTCGTCTTCTGTATGCGGTGCATGATCTGTTGCGATAAAGTCCAACGTGCCATCTAGCAGACCGTCAATGAGTGCAATTCGGTCGTCTTCTCCTCGTAACGGGGGGTTCATTTTATAATTCCCCTCATCCCCGGGGATATCTTTCTCTGAAAGAATAAGGTGATGCGGCGTAACTTCCGCAGTTACGGAAATACCAGCCCTTTTAGCATCACGAATGACTCGCACGGACTCTTTTGTACTCACATGACACACATGATAATGGGCGCCTGTTGCTTCTGCTAATAGTACATCGCGAGCAATATGCACAGATTCACATGCAGAGAGTATTCCGGGGATTTCTGATTGTTTGGAAAAGTTACCTTCATGAACAACTCCTCCAAAAAGAAGCGAGTTATCCTCGCAATGGGCAACCACAGGCTTGTTCAACTTTGCGGCCAACTTCATTGCCTCATACATTTTACCAGCCTCTTGCACTCCTACCCCATCGTCAGTAAAAGCGAATGCCCCTAACTTCGCTAGTGCTTCCATATCGGTAATATCCTTGCCCAATTGGCGCTCCGTGATCGAGGCATATGGCAGAACTCGAACACTGCCTTTTTCTATCATGTTGTTATTAATTGTCGAAAAGTGTTCTGGAGAATCAGGTACTGGTCGAGTGTTTGGCATAGCAGCAATCGTAGTGAAACCACCTCTTGCAGCTGCTAATGTTCCGGTTTCAACTGTTTCTTTTTTCTCTCCGCCTGGTTCACGAAGATGAACATGTAAATCCACCATTCCTGGCACAAGTAAAAGATTCTTCACGTCAATCACATTGTCGGCCTCTGCTTCATCGATAGCTTGCTTAGACAATTTTAAAATAGTTCCGTTTGAGTCATCAACTAATAGATGAATTTCCTCTAATTTAGCTTCTTCTTCTGCATATCTGCGGGCATTTTTATATAACACGATCATAAAATTTCTCTCCTTTCAAATTTAACACATGAGCCAATACTGCTTTTCTGACACTTACACCATTCTTCATTTGTTTAAAGATGCGGGACCTTTCGCATTCTACCAATTCATCAGCGAGTTCTACACCTCTATTAAAAGGAGCGGGATGTAGTAAAATAGCTTCTTTTTTCATTTTCTTTTCTCTCTCTACTGTGAGTCCATACTGATTATGATATGTTTCTTGTGTATACCCTCCGTTGCCATCATGTCTTTCTGTTTGAATTCTTAGCAGCATCAGTACATCTGCTTGCTCCACAGCTTCATCCATCGTTAAATATTGATCTTCTTTTAATTGAGGATCCATCCATTCTAGTGGGCCGGAGTACGAAACCTTCGCACCAAGTTTTTCTAAGATCTTGGCATTTGTATGAGCGACACGACTGTGCCTAATATCTCCGCATATAACGACGTGTAAGGAATCAAATCGTTGGAATTCCTGTCTAATCGTCAGTAAGTCGAGAAGAGACTGTGTTGGATGATCTCCAGCTCCGTCACCTGCATTGATAACGGGAATATTCAAACCTTTTAATTGATCGTAGTATCGTAATTCCGGATGGCGAATGATCAACGCTTTACAACCAATTGCTTCTAATGTTTTGGCTGTGTCATAAAGCGTTTCTCCTTTTTGCACACTCGAGTGCGTAGCATCAAATGCAATCGTTTCTATACCAAGCTGTTTTTCAGCCATCTCAAAACTGCATTTAGTTCTCGTGCTAGGTTCAAAAAAGAGATTTGCAACAATTATTTGTTCCATGTGCATTGGTTTAGAGGAATATGTCTGCCGGTCTGCTTCCTTCAACAAATATTCCAACTCAGGCATCGATAAATCATTCAAGGTTCTCAACTGTCTCATGCAACCATCTCCTTAAATTTTATAAGAAAAACGAATAGCGTCTTTTGTTATAAATTCTTAACTTTTAAAAAAAACGCCCTTGTATACTCAAGGGCGCTCATAAAGAAGGAAAATCTCCTCTCTTTATTCACCCTTCTAAACCTCACTGGGTCTTTTTAAAGGATGTAACTATGAAATTTCACTGTCCTTTTTTTCAGAACTCATTTCTTCAAACATTTCCCTGCTTGATTTCACAGGATCTTTACCAGGTAAAATCAAATTTAATACTATTCCAATAATCGTTGCCAAAGCCATTCCAGCTAGCTGCACATCATCCGTTATTTGTATAAATGCTCCGCCTATTCCAATGACCAAAATGACGGAAGAGATAATTAAATTACGTTTTTTACCAATGTCTACATTATTATCAATCAGCATTCTTAAACCATTGGAAGCGATAATACCGAACAATAGTATAGAAACACCACCCATTACTGCGGTAGGAATTGAAGTGATAAGTGCAGACACTTTACCTATGAAGCCAAATGCTATGGCAAATACTGCCGCACCACCTATTACAAATACACTAAACACTTTTGTTAATGCTACGACACCAATATTTTCGCCGTATGTCGTATTTGGCGGTCCACCTAGAAGGGAGCTAATGATCGTAGCAATGCCGTCTCCAAAAATAGAACGGTGTAAACCGGGCTTTTCAATAAAGTTTCGCTCTGCTACTTTACTTAATACCATTTGGTCACCGATGTGTTCGGATAATGTCACGACTGCTATCGGAACCATGATAAAAATGATTTCCCATGAAAAACCAGGAGTATATGTTACAAACGGGATAATAAAATCAGGAACTTCTATCCAACTCGCTTCTTTTACTGGAGTAAAATTAACTAGTCCTTGGTACATGGCAAAAATATATCCACCAACAATTCCGAATAATATAGGTATAAGACCGAAGAATCCTTTGAAAAAGATCGATGCAATGATTGTTAATAAAAGCGTAAATAGAGATACTGTCATATGAATGCCACTGTACGTTTCAGAAACTGGATCGATCATCGCCATATTGATAGCAACACTTGCCAACCCTAATCCGATGACCATGATAACTGGTCCAACTACGATTGGTGGTAGAAGTCTCATAAGCCAATTAACTCCCGTTGCACGAATGATAATTGCTACTATTCCGTATAATAATCCCGCAAAGAAACTTCCTACCATAACACCTTCTGGTCCACCGATCGACATGCCTGCGATGATTGGTGCTATAAAGGCAAAGGAGGATCCTAAATATGCAGGAATACGACCTTTCGTAATAAGAATATAAGCTAATGTACCGAGTCCACTTGAAACGAGTGCAACTGCCGGACTTAATTCTGTTAACATCGGCACTAATATAGTAGCTCCAAACATAGCGAATAAATGCTGAATACTTAAAATAATCCATTTATCTAATCGGGGTTTTTCTCGAATACCTACTGTTTGCTGCTGTTTTGTTCTCATCTGTATGTCCTCCTATGTTTTGACAGTAACTGTTTCATTGCAACAAAAAACCTCTTTGTTGGACAAAGAGGTATTTCGTCACTTTATGAATGAATGCAGTTTACCTGCATTTCAGTGTCATAAAGGAGGAATATACCCCTTGTCAGCCTCTCCGGACTGGTTTAAAGGGAGGTTTTTTGTGTAATAATAATTTCTTCGATACCATCTACTTCATGTAATTTCGCTTCCACTACTTCTGAATTAGAAGTTGGAACGTTTTTTCCAACAAAGTCTGGTCGTATCGGTAATTCTCTGTGACCTCGATCAATAAGGACGGCCAGTTGAATATGAGCAGGTCGGCCTAAATCAATCAAAGCATCTAGTGCTGCTCTGGCAGTTCTGCCTGTATAAAGAACATCATCGACAAGAATGACTTTTTTATTCGTGATCTCAATATCAATCGAAGTTCCTTTTATCTCAGGCTGCTCATCTTTTGTCCTATGTGACAAATCATCCCGATAGAGGGTTATATCAATTTCACCTATATCGACTTTCTTACCTTCAATTTCCTCGATTCGATTGGCCAACCGCTGAGCAATATATACACCTCTTGTTTTAATGCCAACAAGGATACAGTCTTCGATTCCTTTATTACGTTCAATAATTTCATGTGCGATTCTCGTTAATGCTCGACTAATGGCTTGCTCATCTAATATCGTCTTAGACATTCTTTTCAGCCTCTTTTCTGTAAAAATAAAACCCCTCACGCCGATCACAGCGAGAGGGGTTGGTACATGATTGTTTCAGAAATCCCTCCTGAAAGGTAGGTTTTCTCAAATTCATTTCCCTTCTCAGCCTCACGGGACTGTAATTAAAGGATTAAGTTTTTAATCTATCATCATTATTCCATGCCTGCTCTTCTCTGTCAATGGCTATTTTTCGCTACAATTAGACATTCTTTCAAGTCTTCAGGTATAGGTGCATGAAACATAAGTTCTTCCTCTGTTCTCGGATGTACAAATCCTAGCATTTCTGCATGAAGTGCTTGTCCAACAATTGGAAAATCATGTTTTTTACGTGGACCGTATTTAGGATCCGACACAATCGGAAAACCGATGTATTTCATATGAGCTCTTATTTGATGAGTACGTCCTGTTTCTAATTCACACGCTATATGTGTGTATTTTTCGAATCTCTCAAGCACTTGAAAATGTGTGACAGCATCCCTGCCATGATGTTCTGTTACCGTCATTTTCTGTCGGTCATCTGGATCTCTTCCAATTGGCGCTTCAATTGACCCTTTGTCATGAGGGATGACACCGGACACAATCGCAATGTATCTGCGCTTTGTCGTTTTAGCTTTTAATTGATTAACGAGTGACTCATGAGCCAAATCATTTTTTGCAACCATCAGAAGTCCAGACGTGTCCTTGTCTATACGATGGACTATCCCTGGGCGCAAGACACCATTAATCCCTGATAAATCGTTGCAATGTGCCAACAAACCGTTAACAAGCGTCCCAGAAGGATGGCCTGGTGCTGGGTGAACAACCATTCCCCGAGGTTTATTCACAACTAGCACGTCACTATCTTCATAAACGATATCAAGATTTAATTCTTCAGGTTCTGCTTCTAGTTCTTTTACAGGAGGCTCATCAATGATTACATGATCATCCTGTTTAATTTTATAGTTACTCTTCGTTATTTCTCCGTTTACCTTCACAAATCCATCTTGTATCCATTGTTGTACCAGACTTCGAGACCAATCAGAGGCTTGTTCAGTGAGCCACTTATCTATTCGAACACCTTGCTCTTCAGATTTAAATTCATGTATTTTCATTTTATGACTTCCCTTGTGTTTTTTCTTCTCTAATGACATGTATCATAAGCATAATAACTCCAACCACTAATGCGGAATCAGCTACGTTAAAAATAGGAAAATTATATGAAAAAATATAGGTATCAATAAAGTCAACTACTGCACCGAACAATACCCGATCAATAAAATTCCCTATTGCGCCTCCTAGAACGAGCCCGAGAGAAAGGCCGAACCAAGGCTGCTCTTTACCATATAACCTTATATAATAAATGACAACACCTATAACAATCAATGTAGCAAGGAAAAACAGCCACATTTGCCCTTGTAATATCCCAAACGCTGCTCCTGAGTTTCGGTGGGACGTTAAGTATAGTACATTCTCAATGAGTGGAATACTTTCTCTAATTTCCATATGTTGTACAACCAACCATTTTGTAAGTTGATCAAATAAAATCACAACGAGTGCTATTACATAATAAATCAACGCCATGTCTCCCCTCACTACTGCTTTAATGTACCCTTATGCATTTTAGCATAGCAACGAGAAACAGACAATTAAGAAAAACAGCATATCCGCTTTTTGTTAAATAAATCTTTGCATTTATGCCACACTTGATAACAAAATCTTAATTGGTTTTATCGTTACCTGGGTAAGCGGGTTCCATTCCAGCAAATTTAAAAAACTTCGTCTCTTTCTTCCGTTATTGTCACGGAAGGTTGTTTGAGCATTGCCCGAGGAAAGCGTCTCGAAACCTTCTGTTCGAATGGAAACAACAGTCTCTAATAACTAAGAATTTTATAAATTATCTAAAAAAAAACTAGTCTACCGGCTGATGGACCGTTAGACTAGTTTTTTAGTTATCCTTCGTAATGATTTACAATTGTGTCTGTGCAGTCAGGACAAAGATTAGGATGATTTACATTCGTTCCTAATTCCTTTGTGACCATCCAACACCGTTCACATGTTTCACCTTCAGCCTGTAGGATTTCAATAGCAATTGCTTCATATTTTTTCGCTCCTGCCGGTGCATCTGAAATACTTCCAGCTACTGTTGCCTCAGAGCTTATGAATAGCTTATTAAGATTTCCAATGGATGAAAGAAGCTCAAAGTCTTCGCCATCTGCATAAACAACTACATGAGCACTTAAACTTTTCTTAATTCCTTTTTCATTTCTAGCTTCTTCCAATGCTTTCAATACATCGTCTCGCAGATCCATAAAACGATCCCATTTTTCTTTCAACTTAGCTACGCCGTCGTAATTCTTTACTTCAGGCATATCTGTCAATTGAACACTTTCTTCTTCTACACCAGGAATATGCTTCCACACCTCTTCTGTCGTATGGGAAAGGATTGGTGATAATAACTTAACGAGAGTAGTTAACGTCTCATGCATCACCGTTTGTATCCTTCTGCGGTCAAGGTGATCGGCATGTTGAATGTACAACGTGTCTTTTGAAATATCCATGTAAAAAGAACTTAACTCGACCGTACAGAAATTATGAACTTTGTTATAAACATGGGCAAACTGATACTCATCGTAACCAGTTTTAACATCCTTTACAAGATCGTCTAACTTGATTAACATATATTGATCCAACTCAGATAAGTCATTGTAAGCAACTGTATTTGATTTCGGATCAAAATCATTTAGATTTCCGAGTAAAAAGCGGAAAGTGTTTCTGATTTTACGATACACTTCAGCAACTTGCTTTAGGATATCATCCGATACTCTTACGTCTGCCTGATAGTCCACTGAAGAAACCCAAAGTCTTAAAATATCAGCACCTAGCTGTTTCATTATCTTATTAGGGATAATGACGTTTCCAAGTGACTTACTCATCTTTTTGCCTTTGCCGTCTAACGTAAATCCATGACTAATCACTTGTTTGTATGGTGATTTACCCGTCACAGCTACCGCAGTAGATAACGAAGAGTTAAACCAACCGCGATATTGGTCAGAACCTTCTAAATAAACATCCGCCGGACGAACTAAGTCATCACGTTCTTCAAGCACTGCTTGGTGTGATGATCCGGAGTCAAACCATACATCCATAATGTCCATTTCTTTTGTAAACACACCATTCGGGCTATGTTCAGACTCGAATTTATCTGGAAGGAGATCGGCTGTTTCCCATTCGAACCAAATGTTAGATCCATGCTCCCTAAATAATTCAGATACATGAGTAATCGTCTCATCATTAATGATAGGTTCCCCATCTTCTCCGTAAAAGATTGGAATCGGCACGCCCCAAGCACGTTGTCTGGAGATACACCAATCACCACGATCTCGTACCATATTATATAATCTAGTTTCGCCCCATTTAGGAAGCCATGTTACTTCTTCTATTTCCTTTAATAAGTCTTCGCGGAAATCTTTAATAGAAGCAAACCACTGTGGTGTAGCTCTGAAAATCACCGGCTTCTTCGTACGCCAATCATGTGGATAAGAGTGAGTCATAAACGTAAGTTTCAGCAACGCACCTACTTCATCCAATTTCTCTGTAATTGATTTATTCGCCTCATCATAGAATAAGCCTTCAAACATTGGTGCTTCCTCTGTGAATACACCTTTATCGTTTACAGGACATAAAACATCTAATCCGTATTGCTGACCAATAATATAATCATCTTCCCCGTGACCCGGTGCTGTATGAACACAACCCGTACCCGCATCCAACGTAACGTGATCCCCAAGAATAACTTGTGATTCACGATCATAAAATGGGTGCTTTGCTTTCGTATGCTCGAGATCAGCACCTTTATAAGTAGCGGTGATTTCATAGTTTTCCCATTCAAATTCTTTCACAAGTGATTCAAGTAACCCTTCAGCAACAATATATTTATTATTATTAACGTTAACCACTACATAGTTCAATTCATGATGTAAAGCAATTGCTAAATTTGCAGGAATCGTCCAAGGAGTTGTTGTCCAGATGACATATTTCTCATCTCCTTGGAGAACTCCACGTCCATCGGTTACATCAAATGCGACATAGATTGATGGAGAGCGTTTATCATGGTATTCAATTTCTGCTTCTGCTAGTGCTGACTCAGAGGAAGGCGACCAGTAAACAGGTTTTTTCCCCTTATAAATGTAGCCCTTTTTAGCCATTTCACCAAACACTTTAATTTGTTGTGCTTCGTACTCATGCGTGAGAGTTACATATGGATTGTCCCAGTCACCTCTTACTCCTAGACGTTTAAATTGTTCTCGTTGATTATCAACTTGGACTAAGGCATATTCTTCGCACTTTTTGCGGAATTCAGCAACTGTCATTTTTTTACGATCAACTTTGCCTTTTTTAGTTAGCGCTGTTTCGATTGGCAGACCATGTGTATCCCAGCCAGGGACATAAGGTGCTTGAAATCCATTCATAGACTTGTATCTCACGATAAAATCTTTAAGGATTTTATTTAATGCATGGCCCATGTGAATATCACCATTTGCATATGGAGGTCCATCATGCAGCACAAACATTGGTCTTCCTTCTGTTCGTTGTTGAACCTTATCGTAAATTCTCATGCTTTCCCAATCCGCTTGCATCTCGGGTTCTTTATTAGGAAGATTCCCTCTCATCGGAAATTCCGTTTTCGGCATTAATAATGTTTGTTTATATTCCATACTTTCTTCCTCCTTTAACTTCCTCTTACATTAATAATTTATTAAAGGCTTTGTAATAGCCAAAAAAAACAAAAAATCCCCCTCATCCACATTGGGACGAGAAGGAAAACCCGCGGTACCACCCATATAAGTGCTGACTTTTATTTGACCAATAGCACTCAACTTAAGCATGAAATATCGCTCATGACACGGTACAGTTTACTTGAGAGATAAGTAGGTTTCTCTCGTTCAGTGCACAGCTCTAGGGTGATTTTCAAAATAGTTGGGGCACCGGTCTCTCACCATCACCGGTTCGCTAAACTGCCTCAAATCTATTCTTACTTTCCCTATCGTCGCTTATCATTTATTATTACCAATCATTGAACTATATAACAACAAGAAAACAGATAAATTCAAAAAAGTGAATGCTCACTTAACCTTGGTAAATTTCATCCCAAGCATCTATTTATAAAAACAGCGTCATTCTCCAATATAAACCGGTTATTAAAGTATATGATAATTTCTTTTTATACGTCAAGTAGGTTAAAAGTTTTCGTAGGACTCTTCTTCTTGTTGCTCTTTACTTGTTTGACTTAAGTCGTCCCAGTCTTCTGTATTAAGCATCTCTAACTGAGCTTCAAGAAGCATTCTGAACCTCGTACGGTATACAGAAGCTTGTTTTTTTAACTCTTCCACTTCTAAAGCAACTTTCCGGGACTTGGACAGCGCTTCATTCACTATACGGTCAGCATTCTTCTCAGATTCCTTAATGATCAATTTCGCTTCTTTTTCTGCTGATCTTTTGACACCTTCTGCCGTTTCTTGTGCGACTAGAATAGACTTATTCAACGTTGTCTCAATGTTTGAAAAGTGAGTAAGCTTATCATCAAGTTCAGAAACCCGATCTAATAACTCTTTCTTTTCACGAATGACGGATTCATAATCTTTAATAATTTGATCTAAAAACTCATTTACTTCGTCCTCATCATACCCTCTAAAACCTCGGGTAAATTCCTTATTATGAATATCTAAGGGAGTTAATGGCATAACCTAGAGCACCTCCGAATAATTGTTTATTACAATACTTATGTACATGTTTCGACATAACCTGAAAAAATTCCTTTTTTACTTAGGAAATCCCAAGATAATTCGATGTTTTCCCTTTTTAGTTTCTCCCTCTAATTCCAGAATCTCGCATCTTCCAAAACCTCTTACTGAAAGAACATCCCCTTTATGTATAGTATAAGAGGGGTTATCAACTATTTTCCAATTAACTTTAATTTTCTCACCAGTAATCGCCACTTTCACTTTTGCCCGAGGAAGACGAAAAGCTTCTGAAACGACACTGTCAACTCTCATTGATGACACAGTAACAAACTGTTCATCGGTTTCTTTGACACCTTCTATAAGAGACTCACGATTAACTTTCTCCAGCCTAACTTTTGCTTTTCCAATCGATTCTAGGTTAACAAGGACATAATCAGCAACCTCATCCGCAAGAACAACTTGATACCGTTCTTCTGTTGAAATGATGTCACCAAATTTTTCTCGTTTTATACCAATACTCATTAACGAGCCAAGAATATGGGGATGCTCTATCGTCACGAATTTACTTGGGTAAGTAATTTCATATGTTGAAACACTATAATCCGATTCTTCAGGAGTATAGTAATCAGGGTACAAAATGGCCCGCATTCTTTCAGGGGCTGAATGGCCGCCCCAAAACGACACTCGCACTTCATCACTCTTACCGATAAGAGTAGAAAGGATATGTTGTTGTCTTGGATCCAGAAAATCCGTTACCTTAAACCGATATTCATTTGCAACCATTTCTTTCCAATCAAGTACTTGATCAACAAATGCATATTCTTCTTTTCTGTAATGTTCATAAATAGACACTTGTTCACCAACCATCTCATTCGTTATAAAAACATATTAAATAAGTATCTTAATCCATCCATTGCAAAACGTAGTGCAAATAAGGCAACCAATGGTGACAGATCAATCATGCCAAGTGGCGGAATGATTTGCCTGAATGGAGCAAAAAGAGGTTCTACCAATTTTCCAATGGCTTGACCAAATGATGATTCTCTTGCATTTGGAATCCAAGACATAAAAATATAAATAATACAGATAAACCAATAAATTTCAACTGCTTGAATGATTAAACTTGCTATTAATTCCACTTTCATTCACTCTCCTACATACTATGATCCTTGGATCATATCAGATATCGAACCAGTTACGTTAACATTATCAGGAGTACAAAGAAAAATCTCACTACCGAGTTTCTGTATATCTCCTCCTATAGCATAAACTGTACCGCTGAGAAAATCTACAATTCTCTTTGCTTGATCTCTAGGTATTCGCTGTAAATTTATAACAACTGCTTTTCTATTCTTTAATTGATCAGCTATTTCCTGCACCTCATCGTAACTATGAGGCTCGATAAGCATCACCTTTGCTTGACTTTGGACACTACTCAAACTCACTACATTTCGTTTATCTTTTCTGGTTTCTTTTTCAGGAGTTGAAAACTTTTCATCCTCTTCGGAATTTGCAACTTCCACTTCCATCTCCGATTCATTATAGTCATCTTCTAATTCAAAAAAACGCTTAAACTTTCTTTTCATACTCATATTATTTAACACCTCGCCTCTTTGAATGGCTATTTTTCTTTTCCAACTAATGAGGTACCAATTCGAATGTAAGTTGCACCTTCTTCAATAGCAACTTCATAATCGTTTGACATCCCCATTGATAATTCATGACAAGGAGCATGAATATATTCTTTTTGCTCAATTTGCTCTTTTAACTCACGTAATTGTTTAAAAGCTGGTCGCACTGTTTCCACGTCTTCTGTATATGGTGCCATCGTCATTAGACCAACGATTTGAACCGATGTATACTGCTTTACGTCCTCGATGAAAGCTGGAAGTTCAGCTGGAGTTAGACCAGACTTTGACTCTTCACCAGTAACATTCACCTGAACGAAGCATTTTACAGTCTGTCCCTCTTCTGCACGCTTGTCCAATTCTTTTGCTAACGAAAGACGGTCCAAAGAATGAATGAAATGAAAAGCAGGAATTATATTTTTCACTTTTCTGGATTGCAAGTTCCCTATAAAGTGCCAATTGACATCCCCATCAATCACTTGCCATTTCTCCATTCCTTCTTCTACTCGGTTTTCACCTAAATGTAAAATACCGGCAGAGACTGCTTCTTGTGCTCTTTCAGTAGAGACATATTTAGTAACTGCAACGAGATTTACTGTATCTGGATTTCTGTTGGACCGAGCACATGCTGCACGAATAGTATCTTGAATGATTGTTAAATTTTCAGTGACTGACATGACTGTCGACAAACCCCTCTCATTTCTAATAAATAACTCTAGTTTTCTTTAAATAAGACGAGTGACCCTAGTAGCATCTTGGTTGTTATAAGATGCTACTGAAACAGGTACTCTTCTTTATCCGGATCAAGGTGATTTTCATAAGTCCATACTGTTATCATAAAGAATTTTTTACATTCAAGCAATGATTTCATGAAAGGAGCGTCGAAATACTAGGAATTATCGATAATATCCATGTTGTTTATTCTAATTTCGCCTGGAATTCCCCTTCTAGACGCACTAATATGACATCTGAACCGATTTTCACAATGTTTTTCCAGGGCACCATGAATTCTTCATCTTTTTGGAACATATTCCTTATTTTACTCCCACCTATAAAAATAGAATTAATTCTGCCTTGCTCCAAATCAATATCAATATCGGTTAAGTGCCCTAACAACTTACCATCGGATAAATTTACAATATCTTTTGACTGTAATTCAGACATATTTAACATAATATCTTCTCCTTCTTTAAAGTCCTATATTCAATCTTCTATATCTTATGCTTGTAACAAAGCTCATATATCAATTTAAAGAAAACAGCTAGTATAATAGCTCATGTAAATAGCTTAAGTGCTTACATTAAAACACTTGCAGATATAATTGATTGCGCTGTGAATGTGTTTAATTCTACCGAGTAATAGAACACCTTAGGACTATGATCCATATAAATCTGCACATAAAAAAATAACCTGCTTTCGCAGGTTATTCACGGGCGTGCTTATTCATTTGTGTGATGGCTGCTTTTTCCAACCGTGAAACTTGAGCTTGAGATATCCCTATCTCATCCGCTACTTCCATTTGAGTTTTCCCTTGAAAAAATCGCATATCAAGTATTACCTTTTCCCGCTCATTTAGCTTAATCATTGCTTCTTTCAGAGCGATTTCTTCAATCCAATTTACATCTTTTTGCTTATCATCACTGATTTGATCCATCACAAAAATTGGATCACCACCATCATTATAGATAGGTTCAAAAAGGGAAACAGGATCCTGAATGGCATCTAATGCAAACACTACTTCTTCTTTCGGTACACCTAATACTTTTGCAATTTCTTGGACTGTTGGTTCTCTTTCGCGTTTCTTCTCACTCATTAAATTATCACGAACCTGAAGAGCTTTGTATGCAATATCCCTAAGTGATCTAGATACACGAATTGGGTTATTATCTCTTAAGTATCTTCTAATTTCTCCAATTATCATCGGAACTGCATACGTTGAAAATTTAACATTTTGTCCTAAATCAAAGTTGTCGATGGACTTCATTAACCCAATACATCCTACTTGAAATAAATCATCGACGTATTCACCTCGATTATTAAATCTTTGGATCACACTTAATACGAGTCGAAGATTGCCATTAACTAATTCTTCTCTCGCATCTGGATCGCCTTCCTGCATCGCCTTAAATAAAATTCTCATTTCCTTATTCTTCAGCACAGTTAACTTCGATGTATCTACTCCACAAATTTCCACTTTATGTCGTGTCAATGCTTTCCCTCCCAACAGGAGATAAGGTACAAAATCAGTATGTCCTTGAGAGGGAAAATTATGCAGACATCAAATCAAAACGAAGCATAAATAATAACACTATTTATATAAGATGAAAGATAGATTAAACCATTTTATTAAATTCTTTCCGAAGCCTTTTAATAATTCTTTTTTCTAAACGAGAAATATAAGATTGTGAAATTCCCAGCATATCCGCTACGTCTTTCTGCGTTTTTTCTTCTTCTCCCGCTAATCCGAAACGTAACTCCATAATTTGTTTTTCTCGATCATTCAGACTCAGTAATGCTTTAACAAGAAGCCTTCGGTCTACTTTTTCTTCCATACCTTTTGTAATAATATCATCTTCTGTTCCAAGAACATCCGATAACAACAATTCATTTCCGTCCCAGTCTATATTCAAGGGTTCATCAAACGAAACTTCAGATCTTAATTTATTATTTCTTCTCAAATACATCAGAATTTCATTTTCTATACACCTAGATGCATATGTCGCCAATTTAATTTTCTTTTCTGGATTAAATGTATTCACTGCTTTTATCAAACCAATGGTTCCAATGCTAATTAAATCTTCAATATTTATTCCGGTATTTTCAAATTTTCGAGCAATATAAACTACTAAACGAAGGTTTCTTTCAATAAGCATTGATCGCACAGACTCTTCTCCATTCGGTAATTTTTTTAATAAATATGCCTCTTCATCCTTAGACAAGGGGGGAGGAAGTGCTTCACTTCCTCCTATGTAGAATATCTCATCCGATTTTAGGTTTAATTTTTTTCGTAGCTTAAACCACCACAACTTAAGCGGCATCATATATCTTTTCATTATCGCTCCTCCTCGGTTTAATAGGCTGATTTCTAAAAAATATTGCTTTTCAAAAGCATATAATGGTATTCGAATATGCTACTGATGGACGCATTCTGTGAGCAACACCGTTAGCCTCCTCGGACAGAAAACGTCCAGCCTAGTCTTCTCCAGATGCTTTTTTCCACTAGAGTCGACCGCCTTACTTCTACAAAGCTCTTTTTCTAAAAACAGCCGGTTTATATCTCTTTATATTTCTTTTCTATGCTGAATCATCGCAGGATGAAGGAGACAATCATAATCTCCGTTTTCTCCTAAGGAACGATAACTAAGCCCTAACAGTGTACGAGGACAAGAATATGCTTTTCCCTGCTCTTCTACCGTCACTTCGTCTGGTTTTATCGTCCAGAGAAACTCGAGCTCACTCCCTACTGTTCGAAAAGGGACAATGGAAACATTCCATGACAACTGGTCAAATGACTGAGTAATGTTGTCAGGTTTTTGTTTTGTTAAGTTAACAATATCTTCTGGGAATTGATTCTTAACTTTTGTCATATCTATAATCATTACTGGTTTTTTGGAAAAGGGATCAGTTAGTCGATTCCCACTGTCGACAAATCCTGTAAGCTCTAACGCTATCCCTGCAACTTTTACATTTACTTTCATAATTTCAGAGAACCGTATTTTCACCTCCTCAACAACTTCAAACCGCTTCTTCGTATAAAAATATAAAACTGGAAAACCAACTACAATGAACCCCCAACTAACAGGGCTACCAAATGCAAAACCATTGGTGGCAAAAGTACCCTGTAAAAATGAATGGTCTAAATTAAAATAATAATGTATACCTATTAACCCACCACCTATCGCAAAATTAACAAAGTAGAACATGAGGAGTGCCTGAAAGAAACTTCTAATTTGCTCGAAAGAAAATGTGATTAAAATAATAAGTACCGAATAAAGTGCTTTGTTAACCGGGTGAACCATAAATGCTGCTTCGGGTATAAACATGAAAAATACAAAACATGAAGCAAATAAGGCCCCAAAAACAAACCTTTTTTTAGATGTCTTTTTCTTCATAACAACTGATGTCAATATGAGTAACATCAGATCAATTAAAAAATTTAATAGCCATATCAAATCCAAATAGAGATTCATTATCTCCACCGTCCAACCTCGAATTTAAGGATAAGTATAGCCCACAAAAAGAACTAAGTCTGTCACTTCTTGCTATGAAAACCTTACTTATTTTGAGAGGTTTTCGAATTTTGTGTCACAAGAAATTTTGTGAACTATACGAATCATAAAAAGTATATAAATTCAGAGTAGTTTTACCCTGTCATGCAAAAAAAGAAGATTTATGAAGGAAAGTACCCTCAATAAATCTTCTTCTTAATTTGAACGTTGTTTATAATAGTATTCAAGTCCGCTCAAGGCGGTCGCCTCCGATTCTTCTAACTCTTTTACGTAACCCGAAGTTCTATAAATACATCCTATTAAGCTAATAAAAACGCTGCATATTTTGTCACATCCGGTAAATTTTTCTATATATTTATAAAACCGACATGAACTAAAAAAAGCCAGTTCCAAAAGTTTTTAGCTTTTGGAACTGGCTTTTTGATATTATATTATCTGTTTCGACGATTTCTTAAAAATGTTGGAATATCTAATGTATCCAATTCTTCTTCTGACTGTTGTGGTTGATTAGAAGTTGGCTTGGATTTTTCTTGTGTGGATGCAGTTTCAGTTCTAGTCTGCGAGCTTGGCTGACTAGATCTTTGCTGACCTAAAGAAGCACGACTGGACGGTGCCCTTTCCTTTGGTTGTTGCTGCTGCTCCATTTCAAATCCTGTTGCAATAACGGTAACAACGATTTCATCTTTTAAATTCTCATTTATTACTGAACCAAAAATCATGTTTACTTCGCTGTCAGACGCTGAAGATACGATTTCCGCTGCCTCATGAACTTCAAAAAGACTAAGATTGCTTCCGCCTGTAATATTCATCAGCACACCTTGTGCACCATCTACGCTTGTTTCCAATAATGGGGAAGAAATTGCTTTCTTAGCAGCTTCAGCAGCACGGTTTTCTCCAGTAGCAACACCTATTCCCATTAAAGCTGATCCTTTTTCACTCATGATTGTTTTCACATCAGCAAAATCCAGGTTAATAAGACCAGGAACTGCAATTAAATCAGAAATACCTTGGACACCTTGACGCAATACATTATCAGCCTCTCTGAACGCTTCAAGCATAGGAGTATTTTTATCAACAATCTCCAATAAGCGATCATTAGGAATGACAATAAGTGTATCCACTTTTTCCTTTAAAGCTGCAATTCCATTCGCGGCTTGCGACATTCTTTTTCGTCCTTCAAAAGTAAAAGGACGCGTAACAACACCAACCGTTAAAGCTCCTGCTTCTTTTGCAATTTCTGCAATGACTGGCGCTGCTCCTGTTCCAGTTCCTCCCCCCATTCCAGCGGTGATGAATACCATATCTGCGCCCGATAGTTGTTCTTCTAATTGATCACGACTTTCTTCTGCCGCTTTTTTTCCAATGTCAGGATTAGCACCAGCACCTAATCCCCTAGTGAGTTTACCACCTAACTGTAATTTATGATCTGCTTTAGAAAGATGTAGTGCTTGAGCATCTGTATTCACAGCAATAAAATCAACACCTTGAAGACCATTTTCGATCATTCGGTTTACTGCGTTACTTCCGCCGCCACCTACACCTATAACTTTTATTGTTGCTAATTGTTCCATATCTTGTTCAAATTCTAACATTTTCGATCCTCCAATCCATCCTCATTACATTTATATTTACTCAAAAAACATCTTAAACATATTCGAAACTTTTTTCTTCACACCTGGTTCTTCTTTTGAATTTTTAGAGTGTTTTGGTTGTCTAGATTGTTTTTGGTTTTCCTTACGCTCTTTACGATCTTCCTCATTCCCTTGAATTACTTCTTCTAAGCCTGAAGCAATTTCTTTCCCTTGGATTCGAACATTTCGGTATGCAAATGTAATAAGACCAATTCCATTTGTATATTGAGGCTCTCGTACGCCAATATAATCTGGAATAGCGACACGTACATTTTTCTGAAGTACATCTCGAGCAAGCTCGAGAACTCCTGGCATTTTAGCCGTTCCTCCAGTTAAAACGAAACCTCCAGACAAGTCTTGATACCCAAGTCTGTTAATTTCTTTTTGTACTAACAAGAACATTTCCTCTAGCCTAGGTTCTATAATGTTAGCAAGTTGCCATTGTGAAAACTCTTGTTTTTGATCACTACCAATCTCCGAAACTTCAAATGTTTCATCATCGGAGGCATGATCTACGAAAGCATGTCCATAACTTGTTTTTACTTTTTCCGCTTCTTCCGTTGACGTTCTAAATCCGACTGAGATGTCATTAGAAATGTGATCTCCACCAACTGGAATCTGACTAGTTCCTTGTAAAGATCCATCATCAAATATGGAGACAGTAGTAGATCCTCCACCCAAGTCAATAAGGGCCACACCTAAACTTTTTTCGTCTTTAGAGAGCGCGATAGAACCTGCTGCTAATGGCTGAAGGACAATATCGGCTACTTGCAGACCAGCTTTTTCGACACAACGCAATAGATTATGTAACATTGTTTTCGATCCGGTGATAATTGTTCCTTCCATTTCTAAACGGACACCTATCATGCCTCTTGGATCATTGATCTCATCTAGACCATCTACAATAAATTGCCGTGGAATAACATCGATAATTTCTCTTTCCGGTGGAATAGAGATCACTTGTGCAGCATCAATAACCCGGGTGATGTCTTCGTCCCCTATTTCACGATCGTTACTAGAGACAGCAACTACCCCATGGCAAGGCTGTAGTTGAATATGATTACCTGTTACACCAACGATGACATATTTGATGCTCATTCCTATCATTCTTTCTGCTTTTTCAACAGCTCTTTTGATAGATTGAACAGTTTGATCAATATCGACAATTGCTCCTCTTTTAATTCCTTCTGATTCAGACTCTCCTACTCCAATTATGTTCAAAGAGCCATTTGTCATTTCACCAATAATAACTCGTACCGATGAGGTTCCGATATCTAGAGTTACATATGTATCATGATTTTTCATTGGCTTGCACCTCCCTTAACCTGCTTTAAAGTTAATAAATGTTTTTTTTAATATGATAACTTAAAGGTTGTATTCAACAATTATATCTCATTACCTCTTTTTATGGGTATAAAAACAAAAAATGAAAAATATACCATTAGTCTTTCGTAGTACTATCACTCTTTTTTGTCCATTTTACAAGAAAAATCCGTCGAATAATTGCGATATTGTGAAATAAACGTACACCAAATGCAAAAACAGCTGCTAAATACAAGTCTACACCAAGATGAACACCGAGAAAAGCTAAACTAGCAGCTAGAAAAATATTTGTGAAAAATCCGGTAATAAATACCTTATCATCAAATGTTTTTTCCAAATGTGCTCGGATGCCACCAACGAGCGTATCCAAGGCTGCTAGTACCGCGATAGATAGATAACTTGAGTATTCATCCGATATTTGGAAGTCTGTAAGAAAACCAAATAATATTCCAATTATAAGAGCTAGAAGTGGCAACCACATTCAGGATCCCTCCTGTACTGGTTCCATGAACCGAACTCGATAGTCTTTCTCATAAGCCGGTAATTCCACTTGATTCACAGGAGTAGAGACAAGGCTTAAATTTTCATAAGAAAATAACTCTCTGGATTGGGAAGACATCATAGCATGGTGCATTGATTCCGGATCATCAGTAACCACTTTTATTTCTAATGGAAAATGACTGAGCCAACTACCGTTAACTAGCGTTCTGCCATTAGCTTCTCTAATAGCGGTAGTTGCTACATAACGTTGCATGTCAATGGCTATATGAGTCGCTCCCTGAATGTTCAGTTCATTAATAAGTAAACGCACCAGGTAAGGCGGAACTGATCTAATGGCACCCCCTTCATAATCTACATCAAAAGCAACATCAATTTTTAAGATTATTCCTGGCCCACTAACTTCTGTCAGTCCAGCTTGCTCCTGTAATTCAGTAATCACATCGCCCATGACCTCTTCAACATCCTCTGTCTGTTCCAATTGATACAGTATTTCGCGCTGTCTCTCTAGTTCTTCGTTTAATCTTTGCTGTTTTTCTTTTTCCGCCACTAAATCCTGCCTGAGTTCAGCCATATTCCGGCCTTCTCTATTTTCAGGTTCACTTACAGCTTGAAATTGTACAGCCACCATAAATCCAATAATTATCGTGACACAAGCAAAAATAGTCATTCTATTATTCATAGGTTCACCCCTTCTCAGAGAAGAAAGGATCTAATATAATTTCATTTCTTTTCTCAATACGAATATCAATATTTTGATTGACGAGCTGATCTTTTACTCCACCTACAAGATTCAAAGATTCATCTAATGTTTCACTGTCACCGATTGCCGTTACTTCAAAAGGTGCGAATGACGTTTCTCCATCAATCTCGATCACAGGCCCTATGCATTGGATATACGACTGCTGGTGTATTCTATGACCATTTACAGCAATAGCCTCTGCCCCGGCAACGAGAAGTTCATCTACGATTTGTTGGATATGCTGTTCATGGACAATGTAATGATTGGGATTGTCTTCACCTGGCACATATTCTGCATCATCTAGCTTGACATGGATTCCTTCTCCACTCACGCCAACAGACCCAGTAACCATTCGAAGTTGATCAATATCTTCCACCAAATTCAAATACAAGCGCTCAGAAGTCGAAATATCGTCTTCCACCGTTTTAATTTGACTCTGAACCTCTCTTAAACTATCCGTAAGCTTTTGATTTACTTGCTGTTCGGAAATGACCTCATTACGAAGTTCATCTTCTTCTTGCCACTGGGAATCAGACAAAGGAGGACCTTGTTGGTTTGTATGACTTGTGTACTGGTAACTTAACGAAACAAGAAAACCAGTAATCAAGAGAACAAACGAGAACATCACATGTTTACCCTTCACCCTCAATGCCCTCAACCTCCTCTTCGTCTATTTCTTCCTCTTCCACTTCAAAACTTTCAAAATAAGGATTCATCCTCATATGAACGATCCCATCAATCTCGGGATCTAACTGGTCAACGACAGCAGGATACGGGGTAATCCTTACAGAAAAATCCCTTATAGTTGAACTTACTGTAAATCCATCATTCATCAACAACGTAATTCGGGTAGGATCATTTTCCGTAGGTTCCAGAGTAATTTCTGAAATACGCTCAAATATCCCTTTTGGAGTTTTCGAGAGTTGAGATGCCATCTGTACTCTTAACTCCTCCGTTTCAAAATTTCGTAAAACGGGTGCATCATATGGGACAACATCCTGGGCAGGATCTTTTGAATATTGCTCACCAGTTTCCAAGACGGGGAAAAAAGTATTCTCCTCTTGAACATAGGCAATATGTGCATATTCCTGAACATCTATTATGATACTATTTAAAAATTCCCTTGAAAGTTCAATACTCGATACAGCCTCGTGAGACGTAATCTTTTTAGAAACTTCTTCTTCATTCAAATTCCACATACTCACTCCATCAAGCAAGCCGGATTGTTCAATCACCCATTCTGAATTCGCGTAATCATTTCCTTTTACTTTTACTTGTTGGACATGACTGTACGAACTTTGAAAATAGATAATGAATAACATTAATAAAAAGAAGATTGACACATACAAGATTAATCGTCGATTGGTCCGTTGTTTTCTTCGAGCTTTGAGTTTAGGAATTCTCTCTTCAATTTCAACTACTTTCTTTTCTTTCATACATCTTCCTCCATCGTATAGCAAGGGATTGAATGAGAAAACCAATTTTCAGTTTATCGACAAATAAAGACGATTTCCTGCTTCTCTCCATCATAACGCAGTTATTTACTCTTGTAAGGAAAATCACTTATTTTATTATGTGATTTATTGTAAATCAGAGCTATCCTTTGCAAGTGGAACAAATTCCACTTCCGTTTGTAATTGTATTTCAAATCGCTCTTCAACCTTATCCCGAACATACTGAATAAGTTTGAGCACATCTTCAGCCTTTGCATCCCCTTTATTGATAATAAAATTTCCATGTACAGAAGATACTTCTGCATCTCCAATCGAAAATCCTTTTAACCCCAGCTCTTCTATTAACTTCCCTGCATGATTTGGTAACGGATTTCTGAACACACTTCCGCAACAAGGATCTGTCCAAGGTTGTGTCTCTTTTCGATAGGATTTATTTTTTAATAAATCTCCGCGAATAGAACTAGCATTTCCTTGTTCCATTTGGAATTCTGCTGCAACACAAATGCCACCATTCCTTTGTAAAACTGATGTTCTATAATCAAAATTCAATTCTTGATTGGTCAACCATTTTAAACTGCCATCCAGGAAAAGGATTAAAGCTTTCGTTAAGATAGAGGAAATATCTGCCCCATGAGCCCCTGCATTCATATACACGGCTCCTCCTAACGATCCTGGGATACCAGCAGCAAACTCAAGTCCTGAGTATCCTTTTTTACTAAGAATAGTAGCTAATTTAATAAGGGAGCATCCGGCCTCTACCGTTAATAAAGTTCCTTTTAATGTGTAACTGGCCATTTGGTCTCCAAGCTTAATCACCACACCTGGAATACCTTCATCAGAAATGAGAACGTTAGACCCTCTACCTAAGATAAATAAAGGAAGGTTCCTAGCCGTAATTGCACGTAAAGCTGATTGTAGTCCTTTTAGGGAACTCGGTTCATACAAAATAGAAGCTGCCCCACCTATTTTCCAAGTAGTATGATTCTTTAAAGATTCATCTACTTTCACTACTCCAACGTCTAATGACTCCAATTCATTAGCTAATTGTCTCATTTAATCCCCCATTTCCCAACCCTTCGCCTATAAGACACTTTGAATCATTTTTTTGATATCTTCTGCAGCATTTGGTTTACCAAGCGATAAGGCTCCTTTTTTCATACTTTCCCAAACAAAATCATCATTTAATATATGATCAATATCAGATAATAATTGTTCTGAGGAAACATCTTTCTCAAGAATAACCTTCGCAGCATTCTCTTTTTCCAGTGATCTCGCATTTTTTTCTTGATGATTATTTGTCACATACGGGCTAGGAATAAGGATAGAAGGAAGACCTACAGCTGTGATTTCTGCTAATGTAGTAGCCCCTGCTCTTGCAACTAACAGGTCAACCTCGTGTAATATAGCCGGCATATCATCTATATAAGGTACACAAACCATTCGATGACTATCTTCTTCCGATAAATGATCCTTGACATTATTATAATGAGCTTCACCTGTGACATATAAACATTGGTAATTTTTCCCTCTCCATAAAGGGAAAGTCTCTATCATGGCATCATTAATTGGTTTAGCTCCGCGACTTCCACCTACGACAAGTACTGTTTTTTTAGTTGGATCTAACCCAAGCTCTTTTAAACGATTTTTCCCATCTTCTCTCCTTAGGGCAACGGCTTCCGTTGCTCTTGGATTCCCTGTAAATACAACCTTACTTTCAGGAAAGTACTTCGCAGAATCCGGAAAAGAGATTGCGATTTTGGTCACATATTTTGCTAGAAACTTATTCGTTAGACCTGGGACACTATTCTGCTCATGAATGAGTGTAGGTATGTTTCTTTTAGCGGCCGCATAAACAACCGGTCCGCAAACATAACCGCCAGTTCCTATGACTACATCGGGTTTAAATTCTTTTATATATTTTTTGGCCACCCTGACAGCATTTAAAAACCGATAAACTGTTCGTATATTCTCCAAGGATAGCTTTCGTTTAAAACCTGAAATTTTGACCGTTTTAAAAGGGATTCCCTCTTTTGGAACAATAGAAGCTTCTAAACCATTATCCGTGCCAATATATAAGCATTCAAGCGAATGATCTTGTTTTTCTAAATGTCTAATAAGTGCTAGAGCGGGATAAATATGCCCACCCGTTCCTCCACCTGAAATTAATACCTTCATCAATATCCTCCTAATAACCGTTACCTAAAGATTCGTTAAACAATGTATTCTATCACGATAGTAAGGTTGCCATTATAATCTAATCATTCTTATTTTAACCGATATATAGAGTGATTTTAAGTGTATTTTAAATTCTTATTTATTTTTTTTAGTAATTCGATCATCTTAACGTAAAAAACAATAAGAAAAACTGCATTGCAGTCATTAAAAAGTTTTTTGTCTTATTTTCTATTTTGTTTCTTTTGTTATCATGGTAGGTTGTTTGGAAGAATTACCGCTCGCTTTCCGTGGATGATCCGCGAGCCTCCTCGAGCAAACGAACGCTCTGCGGGGTCTCGCTTGGATCATTCTTCCACGGGAGTCTCGCGGATTCTTCCAAACAACAATTTTTATAAAGGCAGTTACGTAATCGTTATTGTTTCTGATAAAAATAACCAATAAGCTTTTAGAAAATCCATCTACGTTGATTTTTTTAAGAAAAGCGCATAGCGTCTTATAATTAAAATAGCTGCTTTCTTAACCCTGAATTTATAAAAGCTCGGAGTAGCGAAGGCGGCGACTCTTGCGGGATTAGCAATAGCTGAAGACCCCACAGGGTGGTTTTTCCCGAGGAGACTGAAGCATTGCCCGCGGAAAGCGTCCGCCTAAAGCGGATTCAAGCACCTCTGTCCAAAGTAATACAACAATTTCATTAAAACTAAGAAATTTATAAATTAACGTTTTAAAAAATCACATTCGTCCTCAAGAAACATCGTCTGAATCTTTCTTACCATATAAAAAAACGCCTACTTTCTTCAGCAGGCGCCCTATTAAAATTAGTCTAAGCGGGAGTATGACGACTAATATTTAATAATATTCCAATTGTAGTAAGCATAATTGTTAATGAAGAACCGCCGTAACTCATCAAAGGTAATGTAATTCCAGTAACAGGCATTAACCCGATTACTACGCTAACGTTTATCATTACTTGAAAAGCAATCATCGCCGTGATTCCAGCAGCAAACAATGTACCAAATAAATCTGGTGCATAAAGAGCAATTCTAATCCCTCTCCATAAAAGAACTGCAAAACAGATTAGCACAAATCCACCACCGATAAAGCCAAGTTCTTCTGTAAGAATAGCAAAGATAAAATCGGTCTGAGGCTCAGGGAGATAGAAATACTTCTGACGACTTTCTCCAAATCCTAATCCAAGTAAGCCTCCAGGAGCAATTGCATAGAGAGATTGAATAATTTGAAAGCCACCCCCTAGAGGATCTTCCCAAGGATTTAAAAACGACGTAATTCTTTGAATACGATAAGGAGCTGAAGCGATTAAACCTATGAATCCAACGATACCAATACACCCTAATATTACAAAATGAGAAATCCTCGCCCCTGCAATAAATATCATCAGCACACTAGTTAAAATCATCACTGCCCCAGTTCCTAAATCCGGTTGGAGCATAATAAGCCCAAACGCAAGAAACAAAAGTGCCAAAGTAGGTATTAAACCTTTCTTCCATGTCACAATAAACTTTTGATTAACAGAAATGTATGACGCTAAAAATAATATCATCGCTAATTTCATGAACTCAGAAGGTTGGATCGAAAAAGCTCCAATCCCTAACCAACTCTGAGCCCCCCCTCTTACCAAACCTACACCTGGAATTAGTACGATGAGAAGGAGCAGGAAACAAACCCACAACGCTGCTTTTGAAAGGTCTCTCCATCTCCAATAGTCTATTTGGGTCATTAAAAACATAGAGACGAAACCAAGCGCAACAAAAATGAGCTGACGTTTCACAAAGAAATATGCGTCATCAAATCGATACTCTGCAGAAACAGAGCTCGCACTGTAAACCATCAAACATCCAACAGTCACGAGCATTAACGTGACAATAACTAAAAATATATCCGGTGAAGACCTAACTCTAGGCATAGAAAGAACCTCCATTCTTCATCAAGCTCCTTGAATGGAGGATCGCCAAGTAAAGAAGCTTGATTACATGTCTTTACTAACTATACCTATGAAAAATTAGGACAATCATTCCTGTAAGTTTTCATTAAATATTCTTTTAACAACACGTGTAAATTCATCGCCTCGTTGTTCGAATGTTCTGAATTGATCCCAGGATGCACAAGCTGGTGATAAAAGGATCACTTCACCTGAGACAGACTTCTCAAATGCTAGCCTCGTCGCTTCTTCTAAAGAAGACACCGTTTTGATAAATGGCACATTTGCTTTTCTTGCTGCTTCTGCTATCGCTTCTTTTGTCTCCCCATATGAAACTATCTTCGACACGTGTTCGGATAGCAGCGGAATCAAGCCATCAAAGGAAAGCCCTCTGTCTAATCCACCGGCGATTAAAACAATTGGTTGTTTAAATGCACGTAATGCAGTCACCGTTGCCGGAACATTCGTTGCTTTCGAATTATTATAGAAACTTCTTCCAACCGCTTCTCCAACATATTCTAGACGATGTTTCACTCCTGCAAACGTCCTTAGTACATGTTTCACCTGATCCACCTTGCCTCCCGCTAATATAGCAGCAGTCGCCGCGGCCAAAGCATTGGATAAATTATGTTCACCTGGAAGTGATAATTCTTTTGCCTCCATTAACCGATGGTTAAATACCTTTATCCAACCATCTTCAATCGAAGCGCCATTCTGTATCGTCACTTTAGTGGAAAATGGGATTAACTCTGCTTTCGCTTCCTGAACGATATCGCTAACAAGAGGATCATCTGCATTATAAATCAAGTAATCACTGTCGGATTGATTCAAAAAAATGTTTTTCTTAGCATTCATATATTCATCCATCGAGCCGTGATAATCAATATGTGCTTCCACTAAGTTTAAGAAAACTGCAATTCTTGGTGTAAATGTTTCAATGCCCATTAGCTGAAAACTGGACAATTCTACAACCATTTCATGCTGTGTAGTTGCCTGCTGAGCCACACCGCAAGAGACTTCCCCTATATTCCCAGCTAATAACGGTTCTTTTTCACCGCCATATAGCATCTCACCTATATACGTCGTTGTTGTTGTTTTACCATTCGATCCAGTAATACCAATCATTTCTGCTTCGGAAATTAAATACGCAAGTTCAACTTCTGTGTAAACTGGCAGCTTCATGTCAATTGCCTTAACTACCAGTGGATGATCGTACCTTATACCTGGATTTTTCACGACATAATCGACTGTTTTGTTAATTAAATTTTCTGGATGCGAGCCGCAAACTACGGATATTCCAAGCTTCTCTAACTCTTGGGCTTGTGTATTTTCTTCATAAGGTTTTTGATCATTAACTGTTACCTTTGCGCCGAGCTTATGCAACAATCTGGCAGCCTCGGTACCACTTTTAGCCAATCCAATAACGAGCACATTTTTTTCTTCAAATTTTTTAATCATTTTCATGTCATCCACACCTCTAAATAAACGCCGGTTACAGCAAATAAAATTCCAACTGCCCAAAATGTTACAACAACACGCCATTCACTCCAGCCCGAAAGCTCATAATGATGGTGAAGAGGACTCATTTTGAAAATCCTTTTCCCCCTTGTTTTAAAGGAAATCACTTGGATAATGACTGATAAGGTTTCAATAACGAAAACTCCTCCTACGATCACGAGTAAAAGCTCCATTTTCGTTAAAATTGCTATCATCGCAAGAGCTCCCCCAAGTGCTAATGAACCTGTATCCCCCATAAATACTTTTGCAGGATGTGCATTAAACACTAGAAACCCTAATACTGCACCTACAACAGCTACAGAAAACAAAGAAACTGTGAGCATACCTGTTGAATAAGCAATAATAGCAAACGCCCCAAAAGCAACTGCTGATGACCCTGCCACAAGTCCATCCAATCCATCCGTTAAGTTAACGGCATTACTTGCACCAACAAGCATGATGATAATCAATGGAAAATAAAAGACCCCAATATCCACTGCCAATTCCGTTCCTGGTATACGAATATCTGTGGATAAACCTGCCTGTACGAGCACAATGTAAACGAGAGTTGAGATCCCTACCTGAGCAAAGAATTTTTGCTTTGAAGTTAATCCTAAATTTCTTTTTTTGGCTACTTTTATATAATCGTCTAAAAATCCTAGTAATCCGAATCCTGCTGTTACTAAAAGCAACAACCAAACTTCTACACCGATAGTATGAAATTGCCCTGCCATAACGAGCGTAGATAGAACGATAGAAAAGATAATCATCACTCCACCCATTGTCGGTGTACCTGTTTTTTTCTGGTGAGACTTTGGACCTTCATCTCGAATACTTTGACCAAATTTTAATCTCTTTAAAAAAGGGATAAAAATTGGCGATAGTACTACCGTTAACAAAAATGACACTAATAATGTAAATAACAAACCTTGTTCCAACATGAAAGGAACTCCTTTCTAACCTCTATTCAATTCTGTAATTATTTGTTCTAGTAGTGCTCTATTTGCTCCTCTGTATAAGATTAAACTAGAGGAATTAATGAGTTCTTTAAGCATATCAACTGTTTTAGCGTGATTTGGAAAGTGCCTAGTTATAAGTGTATCATTTGTCAATCTGTTTAATGCCTCTGTCACCCAAAAAGCTTTTTCTCCTATTGTTATCACATGCGTGATGGGGTCTGCTAACTTAGAAGCAAAAATTTCATGAAGCGTAATATCCAAGGGGGTAGATTGAAATCCTTCATCAACAATAACTACCCTATTTTCAAAAGAGTGTAAATACTTGACCATGTTAATACTATATTCAACATCACTGTGTTCTACTTTCTCATGGTCGAAAACTACTATAGAACCCGGAGCATTTCCTTTTACATCTAACCCCAGATCTTCCATAGTCAGATCCTTTAATGAGTGAGCTATCTGGTCCGCACCTATTCCTAAGTGAAGACCTGCTGCAATGGATGGTACGACACACTTCAGGTGATTGCTCAAATAAATTGGAATAATGAAATCAATGAGGATACCTTCCATTTGAAATCGGAGCGAATCTTCCTTTGTTTGAACAGATTTAATACTGAAAATATTACTGTCTTCGTAGCCAATTGTCATGACATCTGTTTTCCATTCACCTTCAGCGATCGGACGATCCCCGTCCATCACAACAGTACCGGTTGCCTTCATACCTTCTACGATAGAAATCGCTTGGGTATTTCCTCCAGTATTCTCACTAATAATTGCTAAAGAAGGCTTTACAATTTCACTTATTCTACTCACATGTGATGTTTTAGTAGAAGGAACATCCATAATAAGAACATCCGTATTACTTGGCATAGAAAGGATTGTTTCAAGTACATGAAGGACAGTGACACTGCTCCCACCTTCATATACAACAAACGATTGATCGAGTACTTTTTTCAGAATTTTTTTAGTGGCTACTCTTGAGTAGTCACCTAGAACCACGATTGTAGTTGGATCTACATTAAACAAGTATTCATCTGCCATTCTTTCAAGCGCAAGATGGACATTATCAACGTAAAAGATTGGGAAACTTTCAGGCAGAGTAGTTGGAAGTTCTATTCCGTTCTGCCAAAAACTACCGACTGCACCATTTTCTATGGCTGTTTCAATTAGTTGGTGTCCATCAAAACCACCATCGATAATCGGAGCATATATAATACCTTGTTTAATTCTATTACTATCGGTACTTACACCGGCAGAAACAAAATTAAATGTAAACTTTCCGCTAATCCGATCAGAAACAGTCTTGATGAGTTGATAATCAATATCGCCATTCATCTTATATCCGCTCCCTCATCGCTTCCCTTGCAATTTCCCGGTCATCAAAGGAGAAAGTTTGATCACCAATGATTTGGTATGTTTCATGACCTTTACCTGCAATCAAGATTACTTCGTCTTGACTCGCTTGATTAATTGCAGTAATAATAGCGGTTTTCCTGTCTTCTATGATTTTATATCTATCTCCTTTAATTCCTTGTTTCATGTCATAAAGGATTGATAGGGGCTCCTCAGAACGAGGATTATCAGATGTTAAATAAACAAAATCAGCCAATTCATCTGCTATCGAAGCCATGAGAGGTCTTTTTGAACGATCACGATCTCCCCCGCAACCAATAATGACGGAAACTTTTCCTTTAGCAAAACCTTTGATCGTTTCCAGCACATTTTTTAAACTGTCTGGAGTATGGGCATAGTCTACAATGACGTGATAAGGTGTATCTCCTTCTATTCTTTCAAACCTTCCTGAAACGCCTTTTATAGCTTCTACACTTGTTTTAATAGAAGATAATGGCACTCCACTCGCATACGCTGCTGCGGCTGCTGCAAGTACGTTATACACGGAAAAAAGTCCGGTTAAATAAAGTTTAAACAGGTACTCCTCCCCCGCTACTTCCAATGTAAAGTTCGTGCCATCTTCCCGGATCTTTACATCTTTCGCACGGAAGTCAGCTTGTTCCTCGATGCCATAAGTAATAATGGGTACTGCTGTCATTGTTTCCAGCGTATTAAAATGTTTATCATCCACATTTAAAACAGCAGTTTTTTTCACACTCTTATCAAAGTTACTGCCAAGTTGTGCAAAAAGTAATCCTTTTGCCTGTCCATATTTTTCCATCGTGCCATGATAATCCAGGTGGTCCTGAGAAAGGTTTGTAAAAACACCAATATTAAAGTCTGTTCCGTGGACTCGCCCTAATTCTAACGCGTGGGAAGAGACTTCCATTGTCACCGCTTCAACATTTTCTTTCACCATTTCCGCAAATTCTTTTTGCAATACGAGTGATTCCGGTGTTGTATTTTTCACACTGATTTCTTTTCCTTTGTACTTCATGTACATTGTACCAATTATACCTGTTTCCATTTTGAAATCAGATAAAATTTTCTCGATAATATGTGTCGTAGTCGTTTTGCCGTTTGTACCAGTCACACCAATCATATGTAATTTTGAACTAGGTAGTCCATAAAAATGAGCAGAAAGAATAGCCATTGCACGTTTGACATCTCTCACTTTAATCATTGGAACGTCTATAGTCAGCTCTTTTTCTACAACTAAAGCAACAGCTCCTTTCTGAATCGCCTGCTCAGCAAATTCGTGTCCATCTACTGTAAAACCAGGAACACAGAAAAATAAGCTGTTTTTCTTAACGAGACGAGAATCCATTTCAACATGGGTAATTTCAGGATTCTTTGTTCCGATATATTCAAAGGATGGTAATACCTCCGTCAGTGTTTTTAAATCGGTCATTTTGCTCCCTCTTTCATGTACTTCTTTTTTTATAAGGCAGCACCTACAACCAAATCATAGGTGCTGACCCTTTAACATTTTACTGTTCTTCTTCGGTTTTGTCACCCAAATATATTCGAATTGTTGAACCTGTTTCTATTCTAGTTCCTGGATCAGGCGATTGTGAAACTACTTCCGTGCCATCCCCACTAATATCTAACTCAATATCATAGTAAGCATCAAAAATCTCGCGCTTCGTTAAGCCTAATAAATCGGGTACTTCTATAACTGGTATGTCAGACCATGCCTCTTCTTTTTCTACTTGCTCTTTTCTTCTTGGAACGTCTAGAGCACGTAAACTATCTTCAATAATATTTCCAACGATTGGAGCAGCTACAACCCCACCAAACTGTATCGTATCTTTTGGATTATCAATGGCCACATAAACAACAATTTCAGGATCATCAGCTGGAGCAAAACCAATAAAGGATACAATATGGTTATTTTCTAAATATTTTCCGTCTTTTGCCTTCTGAGCCGTACCGGTTTTACCACCGACTCGGTATCCATCTACAAAAGCACCCCGTCCTGTTCCTTTAGCAACAACATATTCTAAAGCTCTACGAATTTCCGCAGAGGTTTCCTCAGAGATAACTTGTTTTTTCACTACTGATTCTTTCTTACTTATGGTGTCTCCAGTTGCGCCGTCTAACCATTCTTTGGCTAAATACGGTTCGTATAAAGTACCTCCATTTATTGCAGCAGAAACCGCAGTAACTTGTTGAATCGGTGTTACAGAGACCCCTTGACCGAATGAAGTTGTCGCCAGTTCAAGAGGACCAACTACATCCAAATCAAATAGTATCCCTGTCCCCTCTCCTTGTAAATCAATTCCCGTTTCATTACCAAAACCAAAGTCATCGATATATTTAAAAAGTTTTTCTTTCCCTAATCTTTCGCCCAGTTCAACAAAACCCGGGTTACAAGAATTTTGGACAACTTCTAAAAAAGTTTGCTCCCCATGCCCGCCTTTTTTCCAACATTTTAATCTTTTACCAGAAACTTTTACATACCCTGGATCATAAAAATTATCTTCGTCGAGATCTACAACTCCTTCTTCTAGGGCTGCAGCAAGTGTGATAATTTTAAACGTTGACCCTGGCTCGTACGTACTCCAAATTGGTTTATTTTGATTATAAATATCCGGTGGCACTTCCTGAAACCTTTCCGGATCATAATCTGGCCGGGATGACATTGCAAGAACCTCTCCTGTTTTTGGATCCATCGCAATAGCCATAGCTCCATCTGGATTATAGGTAGCTTCGGCTTCATCAAGTTCCCTCTCGATAATTGTCTGCACGTTGGAATCAATCGTCAATTTTAAATCATCACCATTTTCGGGAGGCGTGTAACGATCTGCTAAGTTAGGCATTCTCTGTCCCTTAGCATCAGAGTAAAAGGATACATACCCTTTTTCCCCAGCCAATTGTTCATCATAAAATAATTCGATACCAGTAAGGCCTTGGTTATCAATTCCGGCAAACCCTAATACGTGAGACAAATACTTTCCATACGGATAGTGTCGCCTATTATCTTCAGCAATATAAACGCCCTCCAGCTGCAAAAGACGAACTTCATTTGCTAATTCATTCGATATTTTTCTTCCCTCCGGATTTATGCGCACAATAGACGTATTTTGAGTCACATATTCATATGCTTTTTCAGGAGTCATATGGAGCACCTTGGCTAATTGCTCCGAAACCTTTACAGGATCCTTTATTTGCCTTGGAACAACTAATACGGTAGGAGCAGTGACATTTATCGCGAGCGATTCGCCATTTCGGTCAAGGATATCTCCCCTTTCCGCTTCAAAAGGAATATTTCTACCCCATGACTCTTCTGCCTTTTCAGAAATCTCCTCACCCATAACTACTTGCACGTACCATAAACGTGCTCCCATAATTAAAAACAGTACTACCCCCGCAATTAAAGTAAATATGAGTCTTTTTCTTACCGTTACAAAGGATACAGTTTTCATAAACAACCTCCTCACCAATCACTTGGTTCAGACATATGAAAAAAATGGACAGGTTAGAACGAAGCCACTGAAATATTATCTAAGAAAAACGGCTTAGCCTGCTTTTATGAAATACAGCGTGATCTTTAGCCACCCCCGAGTAGCACCTACGTATTGCGTGTAGGTGCACTCGAAAGAAGGTGGGTTTACGTTGACACGTGTGGCGTAAAGATAGCTGTCAACTTAAACTTTCTTATCTCCTCAAAAGGGCACTAAAAAAGTAAAAATCTCCTTTTTTAGTGCCCGTTAGAACTATTTCGTCCGAAATATCACCTTACTAAGCTAATCCATAAAGAATTCTTGCTCTTCTTCCTCCACAGCGTTATCTTCTGCAACCTCACCAATGTTCTCTTCATCTTCATTATCCTTAGAAAGGCTTACGCTCATACGACTAAGTTCATCCATTTCTGTACCAGCTTCTGGAGTTTGTTCTTGAACAAAACCGCTGCCATTCACTTCCATACCAATGTCTAGAAGTTTGCCTAATAAATAGACATCACGCAGTGACCAGCCAGAAATATCCGGAACTAGCGGCAGCTCATCGTCTGTTAAAAAGATAATTTTTTCTCCAGAGATTAATTGTGTGCCTGGCTCATGAGATTGACCGGTTATCTTATCGCCTTCTCCTATAACAATTACTTGAAGTTCTTTTTCAGTCAAAGTAGTCTTGATTTCTTCAAGGCTTTCACCTTGGTAGTCTTCTAACTCAATAGATTTTTGAACAGACGACACTTCATCGTCTTCAGATGGGGCAATGTCTAAATATTGAAGACTTTGTTCCATCACATTACGGAAGATCATCGATACTGGCTCGGACCCGATTTGACCAGCACCTAGTTGTGGCCTGTCGACTGCAACATAAACAATCACTTCCGGATCATCTTTTGGAGCCATCCCTATAAAGGAATAAATATTTTCACCTGACAGATAGCCACCTGATTCACTAGGAATTTGCGCAGTTCCCGTTTTACCTGCGATATCAAAACCGTCAATTGCATACGGTCTTCCCGTGCCATCTTCTTCTGTAACCACTGTCTCAAGAATACCCAGCACTTGGTTAGCCGTCTCTTCCGAAATCGGTTCCCCTGCAATAGTAGGCTCATTCTCAAAATCAATCTTTCCTGTATTCGGATTTACAATTCGATCAATAATGTATGGTTTCATCATCTTGCCATCATTTGCCACCGCTGTAGCTGCTTGGACTTGTTGGATAGGAGTAATAGCTGTCGCTTGTCCAAAAGCAGTTGTCGCTGCATCAATGGTATATTGTTCAGCAATGAGTCCTGTTGCTTCATTCGGTAAATCAATGCCTGTCGGTTCACGAAAGCCAAAGGCATCAATATAGCTATAAAGTTTTTCTGGTCCAAGTTTTTCAAGGGCAATTTTTGAAAAAGCTACGTTGGATGACCGCCTTACCCCTTCATCATAAGTAATAGTCCCCCAACCTTTTCCGCCATTATGATCATTAACTGTTTTATCTACAATTTCGATTGACCCTGACTCATACGTTTCGTCCCCGTTGTAAACACCTTCTTCAATCGCTGCAGCCAAGGTGAATATTTTCATAGTAGAACCAGGTTCGAATCGTGAGGAAATGGTGTAGTTCGTATAATTTTCAATGGATTCATATTCGTTCGGATTAAAACTAGGGCGATTTGACATGCCTAGGATTTCCCCTGTTTTTGCATTAGCAACAATCGCCATCACTCGTTCAGGATTAAAATCTTCAACCACTTGATTCATCGTCTGCTCAATAGCCATTTGAATTCGAGAATCAATGGTTAGATAGACATCATCGCCATTCTTTGGCTCTTTAATAGTCTCATCTGAATCTGGAAGTTTTCTATTTCTTCCATCTTCTTGATAAGTAATCTCACCATCAGCTTCCAGAAGATATTCATTTAAACTGCTTTCAATACCCATTCGAGCGACCGACATATCTCTCTCTGTATAACCGATAATATGAGAGGCAAAAATTTGTTTTGGATAGTAACGTCGAGGATCCTCTCTGAACAAAATCCCCTCAAGCTTTAACTCTTCTATTTCTTCCCGCTTTTCGTAGCTCATATTTTTCGACTGTGCACCTAGTTCTACCTGAACGGAGTCTCGGGATAAGAGTTCTTCGAGTCTCTCTGCATCCATCTCTAATATAGGACTTAAACTTTGAGCGGTCGCTTTTGGATCCTTTACATAGCTGTCAAATCTATCATCTAGAATCGCTATAACAGTATAAGAGGGTATTTCCTCCGCCAATACATCACCGTTATTATCATAGATAGACCCTCGTTCTCCATCAATAACATTTGTTTGCGACCATCGTTTAGCTACTAATTCCTCTAAGTCTACCCCTTGCACTTCTTTTGCAGCTTGTATGTAGACAAACCGAGAAAAGATCACCACGAATACAATAAACAAAAGAAACAAAAAGAAAACAGCTCTTTTTGTAACTTGGCTACTTTTTATTTGTTGCTGCATGAGAATCTGCCTCCCTTGTACTTTTCCAGAAGGAGCATTTAGTCATTTCCATGAATAACTTTTACACTTTGGTCATTTAATTTCATACCAAGATCATTTTGCGCAATATCAAGAATTCTTTCCGGATCAGAAAGCTCTTTTACTTGAAGTGATAATCCATCATTCACACTTTCTAATTCCGAGATGCTAGTTTGGTTCTGTTCGATGTGATGATTTGCACTGTAAATAGTTGCATAATTTGAGAGAATAAGATAGAGCGTAAACACGATAACTCCTGCTGTAATCATGTAAATAAGCTTTTCCCCTTTCGTAACCCCACCTTTAAATATGCGTTCTTTTACCGGTTTAGTAACTGTTCTTCGTTGCGGGGCAGTGGATTCATGCATTCTCTTTTCCACAAGTGGGCTCATTTTCATTCCTCCTCCTTCTTATTTTTTTCAGCAATCCTTAATTTTGCAGAGTGGGAACGGTGGTTCTCCTCCAACTCTTGCTCATTAGCTGTCACCGGTTTTCTCGTTATCAATGATAATTCTGGTTTTAAACTTTCAGGAATGACGGGCAAGCCTCTCGGAAGTTCTGGAAGACTGCTCTTATTTTTAAAAACTTGTTTACATATTCGATCTTCCAAAGAATGAAAAGTTATAACAGCAATACGTCCTCCTGGTTTCAAGAGTGAGATAGCATCTTCGAGAGCTGTTTTAAATACATTTAATTCATCATTAACGGCAATTCTGATTGCCTGAAAGGTTCTTTTAGCCGGATGGCCACCTTTTCGTCTCGCTGGAGCAGGAATTGCTTCCTTAATGACCTCAACTAATTCAAACGTGGTAGTAATAGGAGCTGTTTCCCGTCTCTTTTCAATTTTACGGGCGATATATTTCGCGAATTTTTCTTCACCATATCGGGAAAAAATTTCTTGTAGCTTTTGAAAACTCCATTCATTTACGACTGTAAAGGCAGAAAGATCTTGAGATTGATCCATTCTCATATCTAACGGAGCATCATAGCGATAACTAAATCCTCTTTCCGGTTCATCAAATTGAGGAGAGGAAACACCTAGATCGAAGACAAATCCATCCACTGCATCTATTTCTCTGCTTTCTAAAGAATTTTTAACAAACTCAAAGTTGCTATGTATGAAAGCTACTTGTGCAGAATAGTTAGACAGTCTTTCTCTCGAGTGAGCTAACGCCTTTTCATCTTGATCAAATGCAACTAGTTTCCCCTCAGGAGACAACTCTTGTAAAATCCGTTCACTATGACCTCCGCCACCTAAGGTACAATCGACATAAATACCATCAGGTTTGACATCTAGTCCTTTTACTGTCTCTTCTTTCAATACTGTTTCATGTTCAAACAAACGATCTCTCCTCCCTTCTGCATATGATTAACAAATAGCACCCTCCTATAAACCATAGGTGCTAATTTAACTTAAAAGTTGATGCAAAGCGCTTCCGCTTTTCCTTATTACAAATCAAAATCTACGATGCCTTCAGCAATTTCTGCAAACGACTCCTCAGATTCGGCAAAATATTCTTCCCAAACCTCTTTACTCCAAATTTCCACTCGGTTCGACACTCCGATAACCACACATTCCTTCTCTAAACCAGCATATTTACGAAGTGTAGAGGCAATATTTACTCTTCCTTGCTTGTCCAATTCACATTCCGCTGCTCCAGAAAAGAAAAATCTTGTAAACGCTCGGGCATCTTTTTTAGTAAAAGGTAAATTTTTAAGCTTGTCTTCTAGTATTTTCCATTCCGGTTCAGGATATACAAATAAACACTTATCCATTCCCCGTGTGACAACGAAGGTGGATCCTAATTCATCTCGGAATTTAGCAGGAACAATCATTCTGCCCTTATCATCAATGTTATGATGATGTTCTCCCATGAACATAAAGATCCACCTCCTCCCCACTTAATAACACTAACTTACCACATCCCTCCACTTTATACCACTTTCTTTTTGAAAATAAACGAAAAAAAATACTTCAGATTTCTCTGAAGTATTTTACATCGTCAAATATAAATGGTGACCTGTTTCAAGTAATTTTCGATGGTCTAACATTTCATTGAACGTATCTTTTACCAAATCTTCCCCGTATAAATTTAAAAAAGGAAAAATGTTCAAGTGTCTTTCTTGCCAATTGCCGTTTGGTCTGACCTCCACCTCTAAACACAATAATCTTTGAAGGTGAATCCTTTGCGTTGATTCGACAAAATGACTGATTTCTTTTTCATATACTTTTAATTGTTCTTTCATTTTTAGACGGAACTGGTCATGTAAAAGTAATGCACCTTTACCCAAAGGAGAAATACCTTCTTCAAGTTTATCCTCAAATTTAGCCAATCTCTTTTTTGCTTTTTTGAATACTTTCACATCATCAACAGCTTTTCCATCATTGATGATTTGCTCTCTTTCCTGCTGCGTTCCTTCAAACGTGATTTTTTTAGTATCTAGTTGATACTTTCTTATAGTTTTCTCGGACCTACGAGATAAATAGGTGATATGATACCTTGGCTTCACCAATGGCATACAACGGTCAAAGGAATGAAAAACTTGTTTTAACGTTCCCCAATACTTTAACTCACCCGGTCCAGCTATAAACGTGTGCACGGGTAACAACAGGTCTTGCATTAAAGGGCGCGTAACAACATTATTACTTAATGCTAATTTTCCTGTAGTGACTGCTTCTAACATTTCGTCTTCTGACCACTTGCGAGAGCCTTCTTTTTCCTGATAGTCCCCATCCTCTAGTCGTTCTAGAAGAAAACGCTGCTTTTCCTCATGAAAGAAAAGATGAGCGTTTTGTTGGTCAATCGTAATAGGTTCTCCAAAGTCTGCCGCTTTCATCTCTCTGGCTTGTTCGAGAAACGAAGCTCTGATAGAGTCATTCTTTCGGATCATTTCCTGAAAGTAAGGCTGCTCAATTTGTCTGATTTGAGGGTCTGCAGCATCCATTAAAACCAAACCGGTGTCCGCAAACAAACGAGACAGCAACTTTGCACACCATTCGGAATACGTGTTTCCTTGTTCAATATCTTCTAGAAGTTTTTTGTAGAGACATGCCGTATGCTCAGTTTCAGGTAAAAATTGAAACGCAACCTTAACTAGCTTCTTCGCCTCTTCTTGATCAATAATTCTTTCAGATACAGGTTGCTTTAAATCATTCCGTTCTGTTATTTTAATTTTTTTTGTTTCTTTTCCGTCTGTGAAAAATGTGTGATTCACTTCATCAATGTCATGATCCTCACCGGCAATCCAAAATATAGGAATTACAGGACTAGAAAGGCTCTCTTCCAAGTCTCTAGCTTCAATAAGAATCGACAGAATTTTGTTCACCGTGTAAATTGGCCCAGTTAATAAACCGGCTTGTTGACCGCCAACTACGACAACACTTTCTTTTTGTTTCAAGCGTTCAATTTGTGCAAATGTACGGGGATATGCATTATATTTCTTATTATACGACGTTAACGCCTGCACGAGTTCTTCTCTCTGAAAGGACATTCTCATTAATTCATCATACCTGGATCGTTGACTTTTACTGGATAAGTTGTAATCAAAAAAGGAAAGAGCATTACGGTTATTATTTAAATACTTATGTATAAAAGAGCCTGATTCATGCGTGTTAGTAATTTTCATTTCCATGACTGTGTTCAACCTTCCATTTTCAAATTGAACTAGATTAGTTTATCATTCGCGAAATTATGTAAAAAGTTCTATGATATTTATCTCTTGTGTTTGTAACAACTCCAGATGAAACCTTTCAAGTAGCGCTAAAGAAATTCTGCTTCATTATAACAGAAGATCATGCGACAACCAATGAAGAAGTCTTATGCTTTTCTTACGAGAATATTCGAAATACAAGTCCATAAATTGTAAAGATAAAATACAACGGTAAATACACGACAAACTGAAAGCGCCAAACGCTCTTAAACACCTTTTTTATTTGAATGTCATCATTATGCTTCCAATGTACAATCGTAAAAATAGTTGCAGACAGTAATAAAAATAAAAGTACGAAACTTCCAATTTCCAAGGACCATATTTCTCTACATAAAAAATAAACCGACATTATAAACAAAAATACGGTATAATCAACTGCTGTTTTAAAAGCATATTGCTTACTTTTCGTTATTTTAACTAACACAAAATATACTAAATAGAGTCCTAATATTGGAGCTGTTATAAGAGTAGCAATAAACCCAATAGCCAAGTCACCCATCTTACATCCCCTTTTCAATTTCTTTTACACGTTGATGAATTCCCCTTATCTTTTCGATAGGTATATTTTTCTTGTCACTTTGTTCTAACAAATAGCCTGTTAAAGCGTCAATTTCAGTTTTTCTATTATGTAGAATATCTATTAACATAGATGACTGGTTTTCTGCAGTTTTATGGATAACTCTCTGTACATTTTGCCATTCACTGTCTGGAAAATCCAGTAAAAATCTAGCTTCTTGAAAAACTTCATAAGCCTTCTTCTTTAATTCACTATCTAGTAATAAAATGCCATTTCTAACTTTATGAATGGCAGTCAATGGATTAACGACGACATTCACCAATAGTTTTTGTTTGATATCCACTAATATATTAGGACTCCATGTAATAGAAAAGGTACTGTCATTACTCCACAGATTAAAAAGAGGTTTTTCAGATAAACGTTCGCCACCTATTTTAATCTCTCCTTCCCCGGTATGAGACACTCTAGTTAGAGATTGACGAATAGCTCCATGTGTAACAATACCAGCTAAAATAGGATTTTGAAGTGTCTTTCTAGCCTTTTCAAGATGTCCCATCCCATTTTGTAAAAACAACAATGGTGTTTCCGGAGGAATGATTTGTCGCAAATAATCTATCAAAGAATCCACACTCGTTTGTTTGACCGTTATAATAATTAAATCCTCTTTATTTGCTTGGAATTTGCTGATGGTAACTACATCAACTTGATGACTTTCAATAAATCCGTTTTTTTCTTTCATAATACCATTTTCTTTTATCAGCCTGGTTTGTTCTTTTGTTCGTGTCACCAATTGGACAGTATGACCAAATGTCAATAGATAAGAGGTCACTAATAAGCCAATCGCACCTCCACCAATTACCGTAACTTTCATAAGAACACCTCATTTTTCGATCCTAGGCCTTATTTTATCATAAGTGTTACAAAGAAAATATAAACTGGGTAGATAACGTTTTCATTTTTGATTCATTTCAATTATAATATGAATATAGTTATCTTCTAACATTATCAAAATAAAATGGAAATGTAATTATGGAGGGGAAGCAATTGGATAAACATGAAGTGAGCAGACTAAAAGTAAATTTTAAAACCCTTGAGGAATTCGAAAATTTCAGAGAGTATGGTCAACAAGAGTTATCAATGAAAGAAGATTTAGAAGAAAATATTGTAGAAAATGATAGCGATTCTCCATTTTATGGCGTTTATTTCGGTAATAAATTAGTAGGTCGAATGAGTTTATATATGATTGATAAAAAATTCGATCAATATTTCGATCCATCGCAAGATTACTATGAGCTATGGAAATTAGAAGTTTTACCAGGCTACCAAGGAAAAGGGATTGGAAACAGTCTCGTGGATTTCGCTAAAAGCAAAGGACTCCCAGTAAAAACAAACGCTCGTCAAAGATCCGATGATTTTTGGGCAAAACAAGGTTTCGAAGCTCTGACTTACCAAACAGATCGGGATCGTGGAGAAAATCCATATGTATGGTTTCCAAAAGGAGTTTCTGAACAAATATAAAGAACCCAACAAAGCCCGAAGATTTGAATTAGTTCTTCGGGCTTTGCTATGTGTAAATTCACTGTAACGGGAGTGTCCTGCTACTACATCGGTATTCAAAGGGGTTTCGCTTTTCTTATCATTTATTTAATTTTTCTCTATGTGTGGCACGTTGCATTGCGTGAATCATCACTTGATAATCCTCTCTCACTTCCTGGTAAGCATCCCTTAACTTCGCTAGCTCTGCTGTGAGCCGCTCATTTTCAAGGTGTAACTTAGATGTCTTTTCCGTCACAGTTTGGTCTGAGTTGATTTTATTTTTTTGCCATGTCAAGAAAGAGATTATTTGATCCATCCACTCCAACTGTTCTGCGCTTGAGAGCTCTTTATGTGAAGCTATTGAGGTCAAGGAACTTTCTTGATCGGAAGGTTCTATGATCGTTGTTTGAAGTTGAGTACGTTTCAAATCTTTTCTTGTTTTTTTAGCTAACTGTATCGCTGCCACGTATTGTTTACGAATCGCAGAATTCCATCGAAAACCGCATGCGGCGGAAGTTCTAGAAAGTTTTTCAGCTACTTCTTCAAAGGCTGCAAGTTGAGTTCCACCTTCACGAATATGTCGCAACACTGTCTCAGCAAGCAATAAGTCCTCGTCTTGATTCCAAGCATCTTGTCTAATCAATACAATACCCTCCTTTCCGTGCCAATCTTTCAATTTCTTCTTATATGTATGCATATAGTAGAAAAGATAGACTTATAAGCACTAGAAATAGGTAAGGGACAAACAATGATCTTTAATTTTTTTTATTTTTGAAGGCATCAACGGCTTTTGTGCTTCACTTTCCGAAAGTCTTGCACACGCTGTTACTCCTTCATCCATAGAAGTGAAGATTGAATACCTTCTCTTGTCGGCAGAAGGGACTGGCACCAATGATATATCTTGTTTCTTTATCGATCCACCTATCAATATCCAAGGTTCTTCCATTCTCCCTCTTTATATATTTTTACAGAGAAAACAACAGAGCTTTATGATAACCAAAATTCCTCGTTAATGGACGCGTGGTAAGCGGAGCAATGCCAAGTAATTTATACATTAAGAGTGACCATCTGTTAATCCCACAGGAGTCGCTCTTTCACATTTAAACCGAAAAGTTCACAAAAAAAAGCATAAAAAAAACAGGAAGGAGTTCCTTCCTGCTTCTAATTTATTTACTTACTTGCTACATCGCGTCCTTTATAAGATCCGCATGATTTACAAACACGGTGTGAAAGTTTCATTTCACCACAATCAGGACATTCTACCATTCCCGGCACACTTAACTTGATGTGTGAACGACGTTGATTCTTCTTCGTTTTACTTGTTTTTCTAAATGGTACTGCCATGAGTCCCACCTCCTTGGAGATAATTCAAATCAAGTAAACAATTAACATTGCTTACTATTTTTTGTCAAAAAACTTTTCCAGTTCTTTTAGCCGAGGATCCACCTTAACTTTCTCCTGCCCTTTGTCATCCATCGTTGTTAGTTCCCAACCACTTCCTGATTTCGGAGCCGGCCCTTCCTCTTTGTCACTGAATACACGCAAAGGCTTCTCTAGCAAAATGCGCTCTTGTACAAAAGGTACTAGATCAATCATGTTATCCTTCAGTTGGTGAACTTCTTCATCTTCATCGAAGGTCGCCCAATCATTTAACTGAAATACTTCAGTTGCGTTCATGGTAAAAGGATACTCCACATCATTTAGTGTCCGAGCACACGGAAGTGTCATAGAACCTGCAATTTCTAATTGAAATGTGACAGAATTTCTTGTAACAGAACCATCTCCCTTTACTCGAACGGGAGTAATCTCACGAATTTCACTATCTAGTTTTTTTAATTCACTAAAGTCGACTAATTCATCTAGTTGCAATCCTTTCTCCTGAAGAGATTGCACTTGCTGTACCGACCATTTCATTCTTAATCACCTCAAGACAACAAATGTAATTATATCTTTCAAAAAAACGTTTGTCAAGATAAGATCTTTACATCATAGATTCTTTTTCTACGTACATTTCTCGTTTATACAATATCATATTTTAAAACGTAATGCGAGTAGATGAAATGAAGCTTCATCTATGGTACTTTTTAATAAGATAAACAACCATAAAAAATTTAGAAAGAAGGTGTTATTTTGAACGTACTTGGGCTCATAGTTGAATATAATCCATTTCATAACGGTCATTTATATCATCTCCAAACTTCGATAAAAAAAACAAATGCTGATTTAGTTATTGCTGTAATGAGTGGACCATTCCTTCAAAGGGGCGAACCTGCACTAGTTAGCAAATGGGCTAGAACTACAATGGCATTAAAAGCCGGGATCGATCTGGTGGTGGAACTTCCTCACGTTTATGCTACCCAAAAAGCTGAAATATTTGCCGATGGAGCCGTACGTACCCTTGATTCTCTCGGAGTCACTCATATTTGTTTTGGTAGTGAAAATGGAGATATTACTCCTTTCATCGAAGCAAATACTTGGCTTTCAAACAATGAAACCGAAGTGAACATTCGCATCAAAGAGGAATTAAAACTTGGAAAAAGTTACCCTAGATCTTTTTCAGAAGTTTATACTTCTTTGACTCAGAACAAGGACATGCTCGATTTGTCAAAACCTAATAATATCCTCGGTTTCCATTATACTCAATCCGCATCGAGATTGGCATCTTCTATAAAAATGGATACTATTCAGCGAATAAGTGCTAATTATCATGATATTTTCATTAAGGATAAAAAGATTGCCAGTGCTACCGCCATTCGTCATAAATTGTTAATTGAAAAAGCGAGTTTTGAAAGCATTTCTAATTACCTCCCTGATTACTCCTTAAAGGAATTACGTCTTCACGAAGAAATAAATGGAAAATTTCATAGTTGGGATGATTACTATCCTTACTTAAAATACAAGATCATCACAGAGGATAGCTTATCGCTAAAGGACATTTTCGAATGTGAGGAAGGACTAGAGCACCGAATTAAAAAGTGCATGATAAATAACGATTCATTTCAAGGTTTTTTAGATGCTTTGAAGACGAAGAGATACACAAGAACTAGATTACAACGTCTTTTAACCCATATCCTTTTAAATACTTCCAAAGAATTTATGAGTGAAAGCTTAGCGAATAAAGATCTTCCTTATTTACGTATACTTGGCATGTCCCCTGCCGGGCAACAGTACCTTGCACAAATAAAAAAGAAGCTGGATATTCCTATCATTACAAATGCCCGTCAATCTAAGAACGAAGTATTTTTACACGATGTTTTAGCCAGCAGAGTACATGAATTGGTTCTGCATCCTCAAGGGAAAACATTCAGAGATGAGTTTACAGCAACTCCTATTCAATACAATCCTGATAATTATTAAGTAGGCCCGCGGAAAGCGTCCGCCTAGAGCGGATCCGAGCCATTTGTTTGAAAGCATAGAAAACAATCTCTAAAAGTCAGAAACTTTTAAATCCTTTTAAGAAAGGCTGTATCAAAAAGTAGAATATACTTTTTAATACAGCCTCTTTGTACGAAATGAATATAGATATCTGCTCCTTATGATAAACCTTCCAGGTATTCCAACGCATCTGTAAACGTGTTTACGGGAACAATCTCCATGTCTGTTCCTAGTGATTCTGCCGTTTCAAGAGCTATTTCATAATTAGATCCTTCTGCACCGAATTCATTAGGAGCAAAAAACACATCCGCTTCAACATTATCAGCTGCATATATTTTTTGTTCTATTCCACCAATTCTTCCTACAGTCCCATCCTCACTTATCGTACCTGTTCCTGCTATATCAAGTCCGTGAGTAATATCTTCTTCTATTAGTTGATTATATATCTCCAAGGTAAACATCAATCCAGCAGAAGGACCGCCAATTTGATCTGCATCGATCTCAATTTCCGGTTCGTTAATTAACATCCGGTCTGTTACAGGATTAGCAATACCTATCCCCCCTCTTTCTCCTTCTGGATCTAATTCTTCCGGAAATTGATTGACCGTTAAATTAACAACTTCTGTCTCATCTTCGCGTTCAATTGTTATGTCTACATCCTCACCAATTTCAAGTTCTCCGAGTATATCGAACAGTGTCTCTACTTCCAACACTTCTTCACCTTCGATTGCAATGATACGATCCCCAATTTCAAGTTTTCCATCAGCATCCATGTTAGGAATGATCGATGAAACTAAAACCCCGTAATTCTCAAAATAGGCTTCCTTACCAGCCTGTTCATATGCTACTAGTACAGCAAGTTCCTGAGACCCTGTCATCATCATAATTTGACGGTGCTGATATTGGTCATCGGTTTCCCCTTCAGGTCTCACTTGATCTTCTGGGATCAGCTCACGGCGGTCACTTAACAATGACCATATATAGTTTACAGTATTGGCCTGTCCCATTCGAATCGTTGTAAGCATAAAAGTTCCCTCATAGTCATTCGCGTCCTCTACCTCAATGACATCACTCAAAACTTTTGCTTCTCCGGGCACTGTAAAATAGTATGGAAGCTGTACAAAATTAACAACTATCAGTATTGCAAATAATATCCCCCATTTTATGAATGATTTATTTGAACTCTTTGTTGATTCCTTCATCTTCGTTCCCCTTTCATGACATTTCAGCTTTCCACTTGTCATTTAGCTAGTCTTTCTTTTGGGTTATTTTTTAAGCGCTTATTGCTTTAAACAGATAGGTTCACGATACCACTTAAAGTTGCTACAGGCGTATGCATTCCACGAACAACGATTGGAAAATCGCTCTAGGGATCTTCATTTGCTCCTGAAGTTAACGATGAAGATATAGCTTACCGACTGTAGTCGTAATCTTTCGCTGGTTCAAGCTATCTTTATTACTTTTTAATATATGATCAGTGGTCTAAAAATAGTTATCTTAGTATAAACATAAATGGACAAGGATTTAAGTAAAACATTTCGAAATGAATAAAGTTGATTTCCTTATGTTCTAATCGGAGGAACATGCTAAATGACATCTAGCTCACTTCATAAAAAGGAGAAATTCCATGAGTAAACTCCCTTTTATTCAAACAATGATTTATGGATTTTGTACTACTATATTAGCGTTATGTTTTATTATTTTTCCTAAGTATGCATTTGAGGCATCTGTTAACGGTATGACAGTTTGGTGGGAAGTTGTCTTTCCGTCTCTGTTGCCTTTTTTCATCTTATCTGAGTTTCTTATTCGATTTGGTGTCGTCTCTTTTGCAGGAACTCTGCTTGAACCGTTAATGCGCCCCTTATTTAAAGTACCGGGTTCTGGCGGTGTCGTCTGGGCAATGGGCCTAGCTTCAGGATTTCCAGCAGGAGCAAAATTAACCACTCGATTATGGCAAGAAGGTCATCTGACAAACATTGAAGGTGAAAGACTGGTATCCTTTACAAATGCTTCAAATCCTTTATTTATTTTTGGAGCAGTAGCCGTAGGTTTTTTTGCCAATCCTGAACTTGGTCTTCTCTTAGCTGTTTCTCATTATGCCGGAAATCTGGGTGTAGGTATCATTATGAGATTCCATGGTTATAAGACGGACAAAACACATCGCCGTCATAGTGAAGCCTTCTCATTAAAAAAAGCAATCAAAAACATGCATAAAGACAGACTGAAAAACCAAATTCCTCTTGGAAAAATGATGGGCGAGGCGATTAATTCCTCGATTCAAACTCTCTTAATGATCGGTGGATTTATGATTTTCTTCGCAGTCTTAAATCAGATGCTTGAAATTATCAACGTTTCGATGGTCATCAGCATGATCATTTCTATTATACTCGGTTGGTTTCAGATGCCCAAAGAATTAAGCCCCGGCATTATAGCAGGTTTATTCGAGATAACCATTGGAAGTCAACGAATTAGCAGCGTACAAGACGCTTCTCTTCTTCAACAAGCTGTCGTGGTCAGTTTCATTTTGGCGTTTAATGGATTTAGTGTACAAGCTCAAGTTGCAAGTATTATAGCGGAAACAGACATACGGTTTACACCGTTTTTTATAGCAAGATGCATACACGGAACTCTATCAGCCATATTTGCGTATTTTCTGTTTCATTACTTATACACGAATCGATCTATTCCTTCTAGTGATTTTGGTCCATCCTTACCTACTTTTTTTGAATCGGTTTCTTCGTTTTTCCTGGAAACTTATGAAATAATTAGTCTTTTCGGAAGTACTTTTACGCTTCTATGCCTTTTGATATGGTTCTGGATGTTGTTTTTAACTGCACAAGAGCGTTAAACTATGAAGACTATAAGCCTTAAGAACTCAGCCTATATCGTATGGGTACCTATGTATAATGGAGTAGTACTTTTATAATCACTTTGCGAATTTTTTCTTTAAGGCAACTTCAACATTATTTGGCACTAAATCATCTAAAGGAGCATGATATTTTGCAACTTCTTTTACAATACTTGAGCTTAAATAAGAATATTGATTGTTTGTCATCATAAAAATCGTCTCAATCGAATCATCTAATTTTCTATTGATAGCTGCCATTTGCAGTTCATATTCAAAATCAGAAACAGCACGTAAACCCTTGATAATTGAAGTTGCCTTTTTGTTTTTAACATAGTCGATTAACAACCCATCAAAGCTGTCCACTTCAACGTTTGGAAGGTGTTTTGTTGCCGTCTGTAGAAGTTCAATACGTTCTTCAACAGAAAAAAGAGGTTGCTTATGTTGATTGTTCAAAACCGATACAATAATGTGATCAAAAACCTTCGCACCTCTACTAATAATATCTATATGACCTAAAGTAACAGGATCAAAACTTCCTGGAACAACTGCGATTCCACTCATTCATACTTCCTCCTTTGAAATGTTTTGAAAGATAGTTATATTAGTGTCACCATATTTTTCATCTTTTACTTTTTTAAAAGAGACAAGATTTTCTTCCATTACCACTTGAACTGAATGTTCGATAACAATGAAGCCATTCACTTGAACAAGATTATTTGTATCAATAAACGCTAAATCCATATGTAATTGCTCTTTTGCATAGGGAGGGTCTAAAAATATAAAATCAAATTTTCTATTATTTTTATGAATTGCTTTAAGTGCCCTTTTCGCCTCAGCCCTGAAGACCTCGGACTCTTTTTCGGCTTTAGCCTGTTCAATATTACGATATATTGTTTCGATTGCTTTTTTATCTCGATCAACGAAAATAGCTTTCTCCATACCTCGGCTAAGCGATTCTAATCCTATGGCTCCACTGCCAGCATATAAATCCAACATGATTCCCCCGTCAAAGTAAGGACCTATCATATTAAAAATAGATTCTTTTACCTTATCTGAAGTAGGCCGTGTAGATTGTCCAGGTACACTTTTCAGCTTTAATCCTTTCCGGTTACCACTTATTACACGCATTATATTCTCACCCTGCCTTAGAAAAGTCATTATGTTTTAGCTATATTACCACAATTTTCTTTATCATTAAATAAAGTTGTATGCTTTGAAATAATTTAGATGTATAATCCAATTTTTTCCGTCCATAATAATAATAGTAGCATGAAAGACGATGTTACTGATAACCGCGGAGAAGACTTGTTATTCCCCACGAGCTCTTCCTCCGGTTTCTCCTCTCCCCTTGCCTTAACAAGTGAAAATCGGTTTAAGGCAGCCTGTAGGTATTACTTACAGGCTTTTTTTATTTGTCTACATATAAATAAAAGTCTTCAGTTTACCTGAAGACTAAATACCCATTTTATAATCGTCTTTTTTCTCCTTATCAGGAACAGAGTTTTGGTACTCTGTTTTAATCCAAGGGCGCATAGACTTTGAAACACTTTTTACAAAATGAAACGACTCTAATTTGGCGATATTCTCATCAGCACGGTCTTCATCACAATAAAGAATAACATACTTCATTTTCTTGGATACGTAATGGATATTACCAAAGCGTTTTAATTGCTTTACTTGTTTTAACGATTGTACCCAAATGGCTAATCCAACACGACCAGTTACCATAAAAACTTCCCCTTTTCATTAAGAAAAACGCGTAGCGTCTTTTATTAATTACAGTGTTATCTTTCGCCACCATCATTTAAGTGTCAAGGGTGGGTTTCCCTTGACACGCGTGGCGTAAAGATACCTGTCAACTTATACATTCTTATCCTCTAAATGGCGTTCAAAAGGCAAGATTTAACCTTTTTAACAGTGTTTAGTCGCAGAACCAAACGTTTATAATATCCTAAACGCAAAAAATACGTCTTAAAATAGTCTCTCTTCTTTTAACCGCATCCGCAACTTCCACCGGAACCGCAGCCACCGCTGCAGCTGCTTGCTTGATCAAAGAACGGATTCCCTGTTGGCACTTTGATTTGCGGAGAGACCGCTAGAGCAATAATTTGACTCACTTCATTCAAAAGATTCTCTAACTCTTTCTCAGCATTTTTATATTCAGCAATCAAAGGGTGTGTATCGAGTTCGCGTTTATACTCTCGCACCTCTTTGGTGATTTTTTTAAAATCCGGGTGATATTTCCCGAATCGCTGCACCTCGTCATAGCTCTCTTTCAAGCTGCGAAAGTGTCGAAGCATCGTTTGTGCTTCTTTATTTGATTGCACTTGTTGCTTTAAATCAACATAGTCATTAAATGTGTCGGACTCTAAGATTATTTCACTAAATTGATGAGACTCTTGGAGTATATTGATATCTGTCATTGTTGTCACCATTTTAAACACCTCCGCCTATTTATTATAACATGAATAGGCGGCACGATGAAACAAGTCCATGTATTATTCGAGATTATTCATATTTAATAGAACGATAAATAGTACTTAGAAAACTCAATCACACAGGTTAAACATTCTCATTTCCTTGCCTCATCATATCTAACATCATCATGACTAAATTCATGTTGCTTTGCAGTTTATCTATTCTTTGTGGAAAAGTCTTACCATAGTAACTGTTAGATTCGGAGATCATTTTATTATATGCATCGGGATCTCTACCTAGATTTCGATACCAATTTGGATGAGCTCTTAAATAGTAATGTGTTTCTGGATTAGCCTTAATTCTTTCATACACATTCCTTCTCATGACCAACCTCCTCAAAATGAAGTTAAATTAGTCTTCACGAAAACCAAAAAATGAAGACGGTCTTTCAGGTGGCGGCGGAGTTTGTGTTTGACTAGGTTGTTGCTGTTTGAATTGACCAATTAACTCCTGGACGGAACCAATAACAGTTGTAAATTGTCCTAAATGGTGCTGTAAGTCATTTAAATTCATTTTTTTAAGCATATTTAACACATCGATATCTTTCGTACTATCACTCTTATTCTTTTCCTCACTTTTTTCTTCAGAGTCTTCGTTTTCCGACGTCTCCAAATAGGAATCCCATATATCATCTTCTTCACCAAACAATTTCCACTCTTCAAATAAATCTTGCAAAGTCTTTGATTCATTCTTAACATCCCTTAACACGTGAGGATTGTTTCGAACAAAACTTTTGAACTGTTTAATTTCAGGGTGTAAAGATTTACTCATGATACTCACCTCTCCTTCACAAGATAGCTATACTACATCATAATTATTTTGTGAAGGAGGCGTGCGCCCATTTTTACCTGGGTGTAAGGAAATTTTGTGTATAGTAGTCGCGATACACACCCACTCCTAGGTGGGTAAAGTCATCTTTTAACAGATTGACTCGATGACCTTCACTATTCAACCAGCCCTCTACTGCTTCAATTCCATCTACATAATGGGCAGCAATGTTTTCTCCAGCCAATTTGTAATTGATTTCCCCTTCTTCCAACCTGTCACTTAATTCTCCTTGAGAAGGCGAAGTGTGGGAGAAGTACTTTTCATCATGCATATCTTTACTATGCAAATACGCCACCTCTGAAGTTTGTTCATGACCTTCCAGCGTCGATAATCCGTGTTTCTCTCGTATACCATTGGTAAGTTCGAGAATTTGTAATTCTTGCCCACTTACCCATTCCTCCTGATTAACCTTTCCCCAATCAACAGCCTCAGCGATTTCTCCACTATAAGTCATCGAATAGGCACGGTGCTTGATTAGCGATTCTTCATTGATATAACGAACAGAAGATAAATCCTCGTTAAACGTGTCGAAGTAGAGTTGTGCCCATATACCATCTTTGATTTTTACAAGTGGGCGCCCTAAAAGTTCTTGCTCGGTCAATTCAAAAGTAACTGTCTTTAGCCCGCTGTTTAATACTGTTTGACTTTTTTCAAAAGAATAAACGGAACTAATTGTTTCATAATTCCCCCCTATTGCAATTCCATCGAGTATTACATCCTCACTGTTCGTATAAGTAGTCACAACCTTGTTATCGTGTACTCCAATCATTTTAAATGGCCCACTTGAAGTATATACAAGCCACTTATATCCAAATGGAGTTTCATCAATTCTGTCTGGGTCCCCAAGTATGTTATAAACATTCTCTGCATCTCGACCTATCCACTCGTGTAAAAAGAAGTCTTCAAGATTGTCAGCTGTTTCGTTTTCCGATTCGTGATTGGTCTCATTTTGTACTTGAACTTCCTGATTATTCTCTGAGTTACTATCACTTTCTAATTCAATTTCTTGATTATTATCTTCAAAATTTTCTGGTTCAATGCTTTCTAACCACTCAGAACCTAGAAAATATAAAAGAGCTATTGTAAGTAAAAATGCCAGAATTGCTTTCAAAAAAATTCTCCTTTCCTAATTATATATAAACAAATTATTTTAAGAGTAATCCAAGGAAATATAAATAATTATATCATCTATTGAACAGGATGGTATTGAAATTCACTGCAGGCAGATGGTTTCCGCGACCAACACTTCAGACGCCTCTAGAAATTCTACAGAAAAAGTGCAAAAGAAAAAGGTTTCTCTTTTAATAACAAGAGAAACCTTTTACTTATGATAACTTTAATGATGGTACTGCGGTAGTTCAGATATTTCTGATAAGGCTATGGCCGCTTCGTGTTCTGTAGATTGATGTACTGCTAAATCTCCTAAAGAGACAATTCCGATTAACTTATCACCGTCAACAATAGGTAGGCGTCTAATTTGATGCTCAGCCATTAACTTTGCAGCCTCTGTTACATCCATGGAACTCTGAGCAGTAAAAATATCATCACTCATTACTTCTTGAGCTTGAGAAGTGTTAGGTAATTTCTCAGCAACCCCTCTTATCACGATGTCTCGGTCAGTGATCATACCCATCAGTTTACCATCAACACAAATTGGAATAGCACCAACATGGTCATTTTTCATTTTAACTGCTACGTCATAAATGTTGTCGGCTGGGGAACAAGCATCAACCTCTTCTGTCATAATATCCTTCAATGTAGTCATTAAATTTCCTCCTTTCAAGATTCACACACCTAGGTTGTCCATAAATTAAAGATTTATTTTTATTTTTAATGATGACATCGTTGCAACAGAATCGATTTCATAATATTATTAAGGAAGAGTGATGTTTTACTGATACTAAGGAGGCTACAACAGATGAAATTTCATGACACTGGACTAGATGGTTTAACAGTTGAATATCAAGTAATAGAAGAAGCTATGGAGGCAGCAGGTTTTCACAATCAATACGATTATGAACGAATTACATTCGATTACAAAATAATTGACCAAGTTCACGACGACGTTTATTATTTTCGAATTCCTGCACACGTTACGCAAGGAGAAATCCCTTTACCTCATAGTTTAGTGGAAATTATGGTACCTTATGTAGGGAAACACTATTATCCTCACGGCGTAGAGTATGATGAAAAGTTCCCTAAAAAAGTTGTAGACAAATGTAATAAAAAAATCGAAGTTGTCTTGGCCAAATTAAAAGCAGAAGCACTTTAGATTGTAAACTACATATAACTACATTCGTTTATTCAAATTGCTTTCGATTCAGATTAGTGAGACCTATTTTCATAGGTCTTACACACATGTCTCGAAGGCTTTTTTCAAATTGAGACGTCTTATCTTCTCAATATAAACATAATTTTGAGGATTTTCACAAGCCTTTTAAGTGAGTCAGCCATGACTCTATGGTACGATATAACTATATTTATTGAATAAGATTAATTTTTCTACTCTATCTTACTTATTTCATTGTTTTTCTTATATAATAATAGATAGGTGTTTATTTATATATACATTTAGCATTATCAAGAAAGGGGCATTACTTTGACACCACAATCAAAGAAAAAATATATTTATTTAATAATTGGCATCATTGTCGTTGCCCTGTTTACATATTTCGTGTTACCTGTTTCACTACCTATCATACTTGCATTAATAACTGCTTTATTTCTTTCTCCACCAGTAAAATTACTGATAAATAAAGCAAAGTTATCAAGGAGTATTTCAGTCTTTATTATATTTATAGCCTTCTTAATGATTATTGTGGTAATTGGTTACTTTACATTTACGAGAGCACTTACACAGTTAAACCAATTCGTAGAGAATCTACCTATGATGATCAACGAAATAAACATTGTATGGATGTCTGTTCTTGAAAATTTAAGGGTACAATTCGACCAATACTCTCCTGACATTGTTAATGACATTGATGCAGCAGTCACGACACAGTTACTTCATTTGCGGAATACTTTACAAGATGTGAATATCATCGGACATGCAACGAATATTTTAGTGAAAATACCATCTTATCTTGTTTCATTTCTTGTTTATTTGATCTCTTTATATTTATTTTTACTAGATCTTCCAAGATTAAAAACAAAAGTATTCGGCTATATGTCTGAAGATACTGCAGAAAAAGTACGTTTTATGTCATCAAGGTTATCCTATGTTGTATTTGGATTCTTTAAAGCACAATTTCTTGTCAGTATTATTATTTTTATAGTGACCCTTATAGGATTACTCTTTATTGCACCAGAAGTCGCATTAGTAATGTCTATCTTCATTTGGGCGGTTGATTTCGTTCCACTTATCGGATCTATAGCAGTTCTGGCGCCATGGGCAGGATATTATCTTATTGCAGGGAATACCGCAGTTGCAGTTCAATTATTGATCCTAGCCGCTGTACTGCTAACTATTAGAAGAACGGTAGAACCTAAAGTAATGGGCCACCACATAGGTTTATCGCCACTTGCAACGCTTATCTCCTTGTACATAGGGTTAATGTTATTTGGTGCTGTTGGTTTTATACTAGGACCACTTGCTGTCATCTTCTTCACAAGTGCAAAAGAAGCTGGAATTATTAAAATGAATTTTAAAGTATGAATATGAAAAACGCAAAAAGTCTCTTATTTAAATTAGAAGCAGTTGCCTAATTAACACTGGATTTTAAAAAGCTCGATTTAGTGAAGGCTGCGATTTCTGCTTGATTAACAACGACTGAAGGCTCCGCAGGGCCGAGCCTTACTTCACGAGGAGGCTGACAGTCGTTCCCCGCGAAAAGCAGCCTCCTCGAGCGGATTGATCACCGCTGTTCCCTGGGAAACAACAAACTCTAAAAATATCACATTCCCTTAAGAAAACATTGTCTGAATTACACTTTCTACTTTCCAATAAAAGACCTAGCT